>JAIROG010000086.1 GCA_031257675.1 Treponema sp.
GACAAAACCGCCTTTCTGTCGTTGAAAAGCCGAACAGCCGGCTATTCGCCGCTCTGACGCGCCCAATTGATTTTGACCCGCCGCCCTTGGACCGGCGCATGACGCCAACCAGCGGGCGGCTCCGCAAAAACAAAGGCGCCGCGGCCTCCTCCACGAACATATTCGCCGTCTTCGCCACCCTCTTTCCCGAAACTCGCCGGAATAGGATTCCCGCTTTCGCCCGGCAGCCGGCGAGGCTTAAGCGGCGTCTTCTTAAAAGGAGTCCGGCGCCTCCGCCGCGCCCAACACAACCGCCTTCCCCTCCAACAGCCGCGACGCCCTTCTCTTTTTCCAACTTAAAACAGCCTCCAACCCTTCGACCGCATGCTGTCCACTTGCGTCGCATCCGCATGCCCTCGCTTTCCGCCCGGGACTTCGTCCAAATCAACAGAATATTTGCGCCGGTTACGCTCCGGGCCGCATGCCCTCCGCTTTTTGTAACACGCCGCGACATTTTTCGCCCATCCTCCGTGAGCCTCGCAACATACTTCTTTGTTCGCATTTCTTGACCCATCCTTCCTTTGGATGAGCGTATTATATCATGGTATTTTCTGACGCAAGACTCTAGCATCCCGATAAAGATTTGCGATCTCCTATCTCTTCCACTGGAGATATTTCCCAAATTCTTCTTGCCATAAAACTTAAATCTTGGCATTGTCCGTGAATCCCGCGCTTTGCCGTGCCGTAGAGTGAAAAGCAATGTTGTTTTCTATTGACTTCCAGTCATCGCATCATTTTTACCCATCTTCCGTCCATGGAGAAATCGCGGATGGATAGGGACTTGGAATAACAGTATTGCCGATAGGAGTCGCCAAGTCGCTGTAGAGGCGAAGACTGGCGTGTTTATGATCGTTACGCTTTGAAGACCGCGCGGAGGAGGGGCAAACAAGCGAAATGGATATGTTTCATTGCGGCGCCTCCTGCAACATGGTTACAGCATAGAGGCCGCCGCTGGCTTGCCATGGCGTATAGGGGCTTTTAGCCGCTATAGCGAGGCGTTTCAAGGTTTGAAGGTATTGATGAAGCGCTGCCGATAAAGCGGCGCTCCCTTTACGAAATCAACGTTCTCTTCCTCATAGCCCGCCACGCGCAACGCTTCCATTGCCTGCGGATAGCAGCCGTCGAGGTGAGCCGCGCAGTGGGCATCCGAGGTGATGACAACCGGCGCATTCCTTTGCCGTAAAAGCCTTAGAAAGAACGGAGACGGGTAGAGTTCCGTTGTTTTCCCCCGGTTCAGGCCGCCGGTATTTATTTCCACCGTGATTCCCGCGTCGGCTATGCGGCCGGCGAGGCGCATGAGGCGTTTGACGAACCATTCGCTTTGGGGAGAGAAATATTTCTCGCCGGCGTTGTTTTTCTTGATAAGATCGACATGACCCAAAATCTCAAAGCCGCCCTCTTCGACAAGCGCTTCCTCCGCGTCCCAATAGGCGTTCACCGCCTCTTCAATGCCGCCGTTGTACCCATGTCGGACGCCGCTCTCAAATTCCTCGTCCGCGCCGTCCACCGTAAACGGCTCTCCACGCGGCGGCGTGAGATAATGCACGGACGCGATGATGTAGTGGAGGGGGTTTTCTTTTAGGGTCCGGTATTCGGCGAAATCAGCGGGACCCGCAATATCTTTCATATAGTCAACCTCAAGCCCCGCGTAGACAGTTAGTTTTCCAGCCCAACGCCGCCTTGCATCGTGGATTTCAGCCAAATACGCGCCAATATCCTGCGGGCGCATATGCCACTGAGTTTGAGGCGGCGGCGGCTTCATCCGTTTTGCGAGAAAGGGCGCATGCGAGCTAAAACCAATTGTACGCAATCCCTTTTGAAAAGCCGCGGCGCACAGCGTTTCTATAGCATCGCTGCCGTCACAGTAGACGGAGTGGGTGTGCAACGATGAAGCGGGCGCGTTATAGGGTGATGTCATCAGTCAGTATTTCCGCGTGATCATGAAAAATGGCAACCGTGTGTTCCCAATGCGCGGACAACGTGTCGTCGGCGGTCACCACGGTCCACTCATCGTCAAGCAGTTCCACATCTCCGGCGCCGGCGTTTATCATGGGTTCAATGGCTATCACCATGCCAGCCATCATGCGAGGGTTTGAGCCGTAGGGGGTGTTTGGCACTGAAGGGTCTTCATGCAACGCCAAGCCGACGCCATGTCCGCAGTACTGGTACACCACGCCGTAGCCGAACGATTTCGCGTGACCGCTTACAGCCCGCGCTATCTGCAACAGCCTGTCCCCAGTCTTGACCGCTTCTATCCCCTTGTAAAGGCATTCCCGCGTCACCTTGTTGAGGTTGCGCGCCGTTTGGGAGACTTTTCCCGCCTCTACCGTAATCGCCTGATCGCTTATAAAGCCATCAAGGTCTATGCCGCAATCAAGGGAAACGAGATCGCCGTCCGCAATCTTGCGCCCGGAAGGAATGCCGTGTATCACCGTGTTGTTTATGGAAACGCAGAGCGCCGCAGGAAAGGGATTTTTTTTGGGACCGTAGCCCAGAAACGCGGGTTGTCCCCCTGCCCGCCGTATCCAATTTCGCGCCCACTTGTCAAGCTCTCTTGTTTCAATTCCCGGCTTTACAAAGGGAATGATCTCGCGGTACATGGCGGAAAGCATTTTGCATGATTTTCTAATTCCATCAACTTGTTTCTCGGTTTTTAACCGTATCATCTGCGTCTGTTCTCCTGTTGGTTTCCAATGGCTTTCAATTTTTACGCGCCGGCGCCTTGCGCCTTTTGCCCGCCCGCTTCCCGCCGTTTGTTTTTCATTTTTTTATATTTTTTATATATGATAGAACTTCGCCCGCCAGATAAAAAGACCCTGTAGCCAGAACCGGCGCTTTTTCTTCCCGACCCAACGACAGAGTCTGCGCTATAGCTTTTTGCGTCTCAAGCTCAAACCGGATCTTTCCCGCGCTTTGCGCGCTCCGCCCGCCTTTGGTTTTCTCCAATTCAGCGAAGACCGCGTATATTTTTTCTGGAAAACTTGTTTTGAATGCGCCGGGTCTTGTGATAATGATATATGAAAATAGGGGAAACAGTATAGATGCCATTGCGGAAACGTCTTTGTCCGCCGCGCAACCGAACAGGAGCACGCCGTTGGCGCCGCCAACGGCGGCGTTTTCAACGTACAGCGTTGCCCATGTATTCGCGCAGGCCGTTATGCTTGAACTGGTATGCGCGCCGTCAATAATCACAAGCGGATCATCGCATATCTTTTCAAAACGCGAAATAAGCGCGCTCTTTGCCAGCCCCGCGGCAATCGCGTCCCGGTTCACGCGGGGAAAGGCGATTGTCGCGGCAAGCGCCGCGAGCGCCGCGTTGTACGCCTGAACAACGCCCGGAGTGGGGACGGACAGGGCGAGCGGCGCGGACAAGGAGGAAGCCTGCCCTGCCGGGACAAGCCGGAACGAAGTCTCGTCCGGGGAAAGCCGTATATTTTCCAAAAGCGCGGCGTCCGGAAAATAATATAGGCGGGAGCCTTTTTCAGCGGACTTTGCGACAAAAACATCGTACGCTTCTTTCTGTTGCGCCGCAAGCGCCAACGGACGACCGGGCTTTATAATGCCGGCTTTTTCCCCTGCGATGAGCGCAAGCGTGTCTCCCAGATATTCGGTATGCTCTTTTTCGATAAGGGTAATCACGCTAACAAGCGGATCAACGATATTTGTGGCGTCAAGCCTGCCGCCCATGCCGGTTTCCACAACCATGGCGTCGCATCGCGCCTTTCGCGCGCACAGAAAGAAGTACAGCGTCATAAGCTCAAAGAACGTCGGCGCATCCAGCGCGTCTACAGACGCGGACGCGGTTTCTATAAAACGCTCCGTAACAAAGAACAATTCATCGCCCGCTTCGATGTAGACGGACTCGTCAAAGAAGGCGGCGCCAAGCGTGATGCGCTCCCGCCAATCCGTCGTGTGGGGCGAGGTGTACCGGGCGCATGTGAAGCCCGCCGCCCCCAGAATGCCGGCGCTGTACGCCGCGACAGAGCCTTTGCCTTTTGAACCGGCGATATGGATGACCGGAGCGGACTTTTCAGGATGATTCGCCAATTCCGCAAGCCGCTTCACTGTGTCAAGGGTGAATTCCTTGCGATTTTTTACTTTTTCAAAGTTAATATGTTGGGAAATCCAATCAAAAACCTGCGCTGAAGATGCAAACCGCGTCATATTACAACCTCATTTTTCTCCGCTCTGCAAAACCTGTGAGACTGAAATTGACGACCGATTTATCGTCAAGCGCCACTTTTCCAGAAAAAGATCCGTAGAACTGCCTGCGTTTTATGGTGTAGAAAAACATGGGATTGCTGTCTTCCCACTCTATTTCCGGCGTAAATGTCATTTCCAGACGGTTGTCGTTGCTGGTGAAACGCCAAGGGGCAAGCCAACTCGACGGCGATATGTGAAACGTAACATGATTGAGCTTGTGCAATTTGCCGCCGACAAAAAAGGCGTTCCCGGTGCCATTCTCCGAATCAGCGGAGTCGTATCCAACGCTCATGCTGACTTGCTTTCCCTCGACCAGCCCGCACGCCGCCGCCCAATATCGCATGTCGGCTTTCGGACGCACGCCCCGGCTCCAGTCAAAAACGCCCCATGCGTTTCCCTTTGTAAAAGTTATTCCCGTAGCGCCGAGTTGCAAGACGCCTTCCGTTGAGAACCACGGCGAATACAAGGCGTAGCGGAATGCGGACTGATCCCCGCGCCACGGCATGACGGTCGCCAAAGATTCCGCCGGGCGCGGCGGGATAAGAACCAACTCCCCCCGCATGTTGCGGTTATGATCGAATTGGGGTATATCGACCTTTATTATTCTTGCGCCGCTTTTCATGGCAATGAAATCAAGCAACACGTTTTTTTTGTGCAGCCGTATTGAACCGGTTTTTATAGAATGAGGCATTTCAATCTTGCCCAGAGGAAACGCTATTTTTGAAGTGAACATGGAACATTTTTTGTCGCGCAATGACACAAGGCAGACGTTGCTGTAGCCCAGAAAACCATTGTCCGTGATTTCAAAAACAACCATATGAGTCGGCGATGAAATGACGTACCGGTCGGCTTCGCTTATGCGCCACCGGCTCGCCGCCACCGCATCAGGATCGTATTGAAAATAAGAATCACGCGCCCAGCCAAAATGCGCCGGATTTCCGGCGTCATCTAAAATTGGCGCCGGCGCCTCTATCTGACCCATCGGCGTTCCTTTCCTGTGTCCCGCGCCGCCGTTTGTAACGCCGTCTGCAACGCGGTTGTGAAATAACTAAAGAAAAATAAACCCTGCGGCATGGGTTGATGCGTCCATATTGTCATAATCCGACGCCTATTGTATCATACAAGGGCATGAAGTGTGAAGAGGAAACGATGAGTTATTCCGGCATGAAGGCGCTTATCATGGGCTTGGGAGTCAATGGCGGCGGGCTTGCGTCAGCCCGTTACCTTGCCTCCCGCGGCGCGGATCTTACGGTCACCGATCTCCGCGATGAAAAAGAGCTTGGTCAGTCGCTTGAACAGTTGCGGGATTTTCAGGGCATCCGCTATGTATTGGGCAGGCATGAAACAGCCGATTTTGAAAACGCCGACATGGTTGTAAAAAATCCTGGCGTCCGCCCTGATTCTCCGTACCTGCGAAAAGCGCGAAGAATTGAGACCGATATTTCCCTTTTTCTTGACCATATTGATAGGGCGAAGACGCGGCTCACGGTGGTTACCGGTTCAAAAGGCAAGTCCACCACAGCTTCCGCGATTCATTGGGTTTTGCAAAAAGCGCGTGAACAGCGTATGTTAGGAGGCTTGGCGTTTCTTGGCGGAAACATCACCGTATCGCCGCTCACGTTTCTGGACGCGCTCGGCGCATGTCGCGCCGCGAACCGCCTCATGGACGCAGAGCATCCGTTGGACGATGTTGTGCTTGAGCTTTCAAGCTGGCAGCTTGGCGATCTGAAAGGCCGAATCAAGGCGGGTTCCGGCGGCGAGGCGCTGTTGAAACCTCGCGTCGCCGCGCTCACCGCCATTTTGCCGGATCACCTTGATTGGTATGGAAGCATGGACGCATATATCGCCGACAAGCGCATCGTTTATTATGGGCAGGATGCCCGCGATGTTACGGTCGCCTATGACGATTCGTGGGGGCGGCGGTTTTTGAGCGAAACTCACGCGCGAGCGTTGGTATGCGCCGAGCGCCCGCTTCCAGAGGGCGCCGCAGGCGGCTGGCTGTTGCAAGAAGCGTCAACGCCCGCCTTCGCCCGTCTTTCGCCCGGCGCTCCTGTTGTTGAAATTGTAAGCGCGGAAAACCTCGCTTTGGGTTTTCACCAGAAAAAGAACCTCCTTGCCGCAGGTTTGTCGCTCCTCGATCTAGGGCTTTCCGCGCCGTTTATCGCCGAAAGCCTCGCCGCTTTTCCAGGCGTCGAACACCGGCTCGAATTCTTTTTCGAGAAGAACGGCGCGCGTTTTTACAATGACACGGCCGCCACCATTCCCGAAGCCGCCGCCGCCGCAGTGGAGGCGTTCTCTGGAAATGTCGTGCTGCTGACCGGCGGCGCCGACAAACAATTGGATTTCACCCCGCTCGCAAAAGCCTGCGCCACAGCGAAAAAAGTCGTCATGCTTGCCGGAACCGGAAGCGTCAAATTGCAAGCCTTGCTTGACGCCGCGCTGATTCCGTACGCGGGCCCCTATGATGATCTTGACCGGGCTGTCGCGGCATGTTTCGCGTCCGCCGCGCCGGGCGACGTTGTGGTTCTTTCTCCCGGGTGCGCTTCCTTCGGCATGTTTCAGAACGAATTTGATCGCGGGCGAAAGTGGAAGGAAGCGGTGACGCGCTTTCAGCCGTGAGGCGGTTAGCTGGAGGGTGTTGAGAGCGCGGCTTCCGCCGAATCAAACGCTTTAGCCAATCGGCAAGCGTTGTCCGCGTCAACAAATCGAAGCTGGCCCTTGCGAACCTTTTTGAAATGGTTTCATTTTCAATATTTCTCAATATTTCAAGGTTATCTTCGGGAATGAGTTTGTTTGCAAAACAGCCGAAATCGTTTTGCGCCAAATTGCGCCTGACATTCCGGTTGTCGCAAACCTGCGGTCAAGGCTGTTCAGTCATGCGTCCGTTCTTCGCTATGGCGGTTCTGACAAACGCCGCGATGCCCTCGCCGTCCAACCCGTTTACGCGCAGCAACTCGTCCCGCTTGCCAAGACCGCCGAATTGTTCATCTGCCGAAAGCGTCGCTATATGGGCATGACAGCGCCGCTCGACGGCAAGGGACGCCGCGTATTCACAAAAACCGCCGGAACGGACGCCTTCTTCCGCAAAAACAAAAAGTTTATAGGCATCCATAAGACCGGCAAGGTAGTCTTCATCAATTGGTTTGAGGAACCGGAGGTTGTATATGTCAGCCGCGACGCCCCATGCGGCAAGCCGCTCGGCCGCGTCCAGCGCCTGAGTGTGGAGGCTGCCAGTAAAGGCGATGCATATTGGCGCGTTGTTCCTGCGGATGAATACGCCGCGCCCGTTTTCCAGAGGCGAGGCAAAAGCGTCGCACTCTTCGGGGCAGTCGTCCTTTGGATAGCGTATCATCACCGCGTTTTGGCTTGACAGGGCGAAATCAAGCATGGCTTTTAGTTCGCTTTCGCCTGCGGGCGCGAGAATCGTCATGTTTGGCGCCATGCGAAAAAACGCGATGTCGAACAAGCCTTGATGGGTCTCCCCGTCGTCGCCGACGAATCCGGCGCGATCAAGACAGAACACCACCGGCAACTGTTGCAGGCTCACATCGTGGACGACCGCGTCGTAGGCTCTCTGGGCAAAGGTGGAATACACCGCGACCACAGGACGAAACCCCTGGTAGGCGAGCCCCGCCGCAAAGGTGACGGCATGCCCTTCGGCGATGCCGACATCAAACAAACGTTCAGGAAACCGCTCCTTAAACGGCGCAAGTCCGGTGCCGCGCTCCATAGCCGCGGTGATGGCGGCGACAGCGCCGTTTCGCGCAGCCGCTTCAACGAGCGCCTCTCCAAAAGCGTTTGTAAAAGACCGCCCGGTATTCGGCTCGGCGATGCCTTCATCTATTGAAAAGGCGCCCACCCCGTGATAGGCTCTTGGATTGGCTTCCGCATACTTGTAGCCCTTGCCTTTCTGGGTAATCACATGCGCCACCACCGGATGATCGAGCTTCTTGACATCAGAAAGCAGGCTTTCAAGCTGCGCTATATTGTGTCCATTGATGGGACCCACATACTCAAAACCAAGGTCCACAAAAAAATTGTCCGTGTAGAAAATGGCTTTCACCGCCCGTTTCAAGCGGTAGATAATGTTATAAAGCGTCTCGCCGGCAACGGGAATTTTTTTCACAAGGGTGTCAAAGCCCCGGCGGAAGCTCTGATATTTCGCCTTCATGGAAAGACGGCTTAAATACTTGGAGAGTCCGCCGACATTTTTGCTTATCGACATGGCGTTGTCATTTAGAATGACGATGAGCGGCAGCCCAAGCTGTCCCGCGTGGGACAGGGCTTCGTACGCAAGCCCGCCGGTGAGCGCGCCGTCTCCAATAACCGCAATCACCCGTTGTTCGCCGCCCTTGAGCCGATCCGCCGCAAGCAAGCCCAATGCGCCTGAAATTGAGGTTGAGGCGTGACCCGTATTAAAGGCGTCGTGCGGGCTTTCACTGTGCTTCGGAAAACCAGCCAATCCGCCCATCCGTCGTAATTGAGAAAAGGGCAAGTTGCCGGCATACCTGCCTGTAAGCAGTTTATGCGTATAACACTGATGTCCCACATCCCACACGATTTTGTCGCACGGGGAGTGAAATATCCGGTGCAACGCGATGGTTAATTCCACTACGCCTAAATTAGACGCCAAATGGCCGCCGTTTCGGCTTACTGTCGCAATTATTACGTTCCTTATCTCTGCGGCAAGTTCAGTCAAAGCGGAATAGTCCAACCGCAATAAATCATGCGGCTCGCCAATGTGTGATAGTAGAGGGGTGTCTTCCATAATGTGATTTAGAAAGAGGGCAGGGAACCTCCCATTGGACGTTCCCAAATTCGCCCCGGCGGAATTACTTCTTCTTCTTATGCCGGTTCTTTCGAAGCTTTTTTTTGCGTTTATGGGTTGCAATTTTTTGCAGCTTGCGCTTTCTTCCACAGGGCACGATGGGTCTCCTTTTATGTTAAAGTATAATACAGTATGAACCGGAATGGCGATTGCGTCAAGAGGCCGCCGCGCCCTTTATGGGGAAATCAGCGCATCCCATTTGTGTAGATTCGAACAATCCTTTATAGACAAAAACCAAACCTACTGCTATAATTGTTGTCACTAAACAGAAAGGTGTCCTATGTTCTATACAGCAAAACAGCGCGCGCCATTGCAGGCGCCGATTATGAGGCATGGGGGGCGCCCCCCCCCCGCCCGCCCGGCCGGGGGGGGGGGGGGGCGGGGGTGCGTGGAGAAGAAACAAAGGAAAGACGC
>JAIROG010000094.1 GCA_031257675.1 Treponema sp.
AGCGGTTCAAAATTGTCGCCGACCGTTACCGCAACCGTCGTAAACGATTCGGTCTCCGATTTAATCTCATCTGCGGAATTTGTAATTTCGAACGTTGAGTTTTGCAAGAGGTCTAATATCCTGGCTTTCTTCCGGCTCCTCCAGCGGCGGGTATTTCGGGTTGTCCGATAACAGTACTACCTTGCCGGGTCTTTGTGTTACCCGCTTTACGAACCCTTTACCGTTCATTCTGACTGCGTAAACCCCTTCGCCGGACCAGCCGCAGGAATCGCAGACCACCATATCTCCGCGATGCAGGGTTGGATACATACTGTCTCCTTCAACCGTCAGTGCTTTTATGTTTTTCCCATATTTAGATAAATATGAAGGAACCGGTATCAGACCTTTTTCAACATTATCTTCTGGCAAATCCGCCCCTGGACCGGCAGAAAGTTTCTGTTCCAGCAAAGGCACTAAAAATACCTTCTCCGGCAAATTCGAGGCCGAAAAAATAGGGATGGGCTTCTTGTTGTCGGAAGCCGCTTCGTGCGGCTGCG
Organism: Treponema sp.; assembly: GCA_031257675.1. Lineage (GTDB taxonomy): Bacteria > Spirochaetota > Spirochaetia > Treponematales > Breznakiellaceae > JAIRKH01. The sequence continues at coordinate 537 of JAIROG010000094.1, forward strand.
AACTTGTGAACATTTTCCCTTCACCAGTGAAAATCCAGTTGAGGCTCACTTCGTGTTTTACCGCTAAATTATACAAAACTTCCTTTGAGGGTTCACGTTTACCGGACTCTATACTGCTTACGGTTGTTGGCTCCATGCCGAGAGAAGCGGCAAAGTCCTTGACATTGAGACAACTTTCAGCACGAATAATTGCAAAACGTTCTTTTAATCCAGAAATCATCAAAATATCTCAAAAAATAATAGCATTTTGCAAGCTAGTACTTGACACAAAAAGAACAAAATGCTATACTATCATTGTCGGTAAACAATAAGACCGGCAAAGCCCAAAAAAGCGGGGTTCCAGCAACCGGGCAGGGAATCCCGCAGGACACGGCAATTTTTGTTGCCGAAGGAGAAGCGCGATGGCAAACGTCATTTTAAGGCGGACGAGTTGCCGGATTCAGTACCAACTGAAACTTAGCGGGTTCGGCCAGAAAAAAGTCGCCGATTTAGCAAATTGCTCCGTCAGCATGATATCACATTTTTTGCGCGGGCGCAAGGATTCGGCCCGTGTACGGACCGCGCTCTGCAAGGTGCTGGGCTACGGGTCATTTGACAGGCTCATCGCCGCCAGCCGGGAACAGGCGCCGCCCGAAGGAGACGAGGCATGATGGTTATGACCGAAGCGAACTATAAGCAGGAGGCAGTCCAGCACCTGTTTTCGGCCATCCAGCGTGCGGATACCGGTGTCACGGCTATGTACTACGATTCCGGTAAAGACGGGGTTCTCGTTCAATATCAGAACAGTTCACTCTGGGTAAACACGGCTGGAGACAGCATTATAGCGATGCGCTTGCGGCAGTAAGGAAGCACGCATGATTAACAGATGGCTTCCGGCAAGCGAGATAGCAATCTTTACCGCATCGGATAAGCGTGTTATCAACCGCCGTGCCGTAAACGAACACTGGCCTTCGCGCAACGAGAAAGCGAACGGGGGAACCCGGCGCGTCTATCAGGCGCGCGCCCTGCCGGAGGACATCCTGACCGCATACGCCGTGAGCCTGAAGCTCGCCTTAACGGAACTGCAAAGCCGGTTAAAGCCTTCGTCAAAACACGAGAAAAAAATCGATATACCGCGTTATAACGGGCGCGGGGCGAAAACAAAGGCGGTGAAGCCGCTGGAGGGAACCGCCGACACCGCCCTGAAAATCGCGGCGGCGCGGCGCAAGCTCATCGAAGCCTTCAACGCTTCGGGGCTACCCGTGCCGCAGTTTATCACCGCGTACGAAAACGGCGTGGCGGCGCCGGAACTGCGGGAACAGCTTGGCAGGTACGGCAATATCCATACCCAGTCAAACTTTTACGAATGGCTTGCCCGCTACGGACGCCACGGGCTGGCGGGGCTGGCGCCGCAGTACGGGCTCGGGGCGGTTCCGGCGCGTCACTGGACGGCAGGGCGAAAGAAATAATCCAGGCACTTTATCTCGACCCGCGAAAGCCAAGCGTCGCCTCGGTAGAGCGTGACATAAAGCAGTTCGGTTACGAGCTCAATTATTCAATTATAGTAACTATTCAGCCGTGTAGTATCCCGATTCTGTAATTCCTTATAATACAAGGAATTATGGTGCTGGCTTCATTATACTGCCTAACCAGTCAGATTAGTTAATTCTTTATGTTATAATAAGTTAGGTAAAAACCGGCTGAATAGTTACCAATTATAAACCGCTACATCAACAATGAAATTCCAAATTCGGTAAAAGTATTGTACCGCAGCGGGGAGAAAGCGTATCACGACCGCTTTGACCCCTATATACAGCGCGACTACACGCTGTTCAAGTCTATGGAATGGGGATGCGGAGACCACCATATATTTGACTTTGTGATCAGGCACGAGGGACGGATATTCCGCCCTTGGCTGACCATGTTTATAGACATGAGGAGCCGGAAAATCACCGGCTGGCATATTAACGTTGTGCCCAACACGCTGACCATCATGCGGGCGTTTTCGATGAGCGCGGAGACCTGCGGGCTGTTTGAAAACCTGCTTATCGACAACGGGAAGGACTTCAAAAGCGCGTGGTTTGCGGGCAGCGCGTGGAAGGAACGGCGCGCCAGCCCCGAAAAAGAGACGCTTGACCTGATAGAAGGGGTTTTGCACGACTGCGGCACGAAGGCGCGCTTCGCCACGCCGTACCGGGGCCAGTCAAAGCCGGTAGAACGGGCGTTCCGCACTGTCATTGAGCTTTTTTCAAAAAGACAGGCCACCTATGTCGGGTCGAACACGGCTGACCGCCCCGCCGATACCAGACTGTTCTGGGGCGGGATAAACGGGCGCGACCGGGTTGAGGTAACCTACACCCTCGCGCGATTCCGCGAGGATTTCGGGAAGTTTGCCGCGTGGTTTAACGCGGAGTGGGCCCATTCGGGACAAGGCATGGACGGCAAAACGCCTGACGCGGTATTTGAGGCGAACCTTGAAGCGAAGCGGGAAATGCCGGAGGCGATGCGCAAATACGTGTTCGCGGTACGCGAGCGGCGGGTGGTGCAAAGAAGCGGAATCCGCATAGACGGTATCGACTATTACAGTGAGGAAATGGTCCGGCTTATCGGACAGCGTGTCGAGGCGCGGCGGGATATAAACGATGTCGGGAAAGTGTCCATTTTCACCCTGCCGGACTGCGTTTACCAGTTTGACGCGGAAAACGGTTTTTTCAAAGACCGGGGCATCCCCGAAGAGAACGTGCGCAGGGCGCGGAACGCGCAAAAAAAAGGTCCGCGAACACCTGAAGCGGTACGCGAAAAACGCGGACGGGATACGGGCGGACACAAAATCGCCCGCCGAACTGCTGGCGGAAAAAGCGGCGGCGCAAACCGCGCCGTGTGCCGGGGAGGATATGCGGGAGGTGGCGGGCGGCGAGCCGCTGGCCGTTATCAGGCGGCGGCTGCGGCTTCCGACCGACCCGGATTAAGGCGCCTGTAATCCTGTGAGGGTAAAGGAAATATAAACGCGAGTTAAGGAGAATGCGTATGGAAAAAAGAGAAATTGAGTACAACGAGGAGCTTTACAAAAAGTTTTTCGGCCTTGTCGGGAACCCCGATGCGGGAAAGCGGGTCAGCCAGAGCAAGGCGGCGCAGGCCCTGGGCTATTCGTCGGGCGTGGTGTCGGCTTACAAAAGCCGGACGTACAACGGCAACGTGAAAGCCTTCGAGGAAGCGGCGGCGGCGTGGTTGAAGCGTGAGGAGCGGCGTATCGCCCGGCTTGAGGTGCCGACCGCCGAGACATCGGCGCTGGACTCGATTCGCAAGGCGGCGGGTATGGCGCAGGACGATTCGGATATCGCGGTTATCATCGGCGATTCGGGAACGGGCAAGACAACGGCATTGCGCGGTTACGCCGCCGAGAGCCACAGCGCGGTTTTGATTGAGGTGGATTCGAGTTTCACCAAGAACGTGCTGATGGAGGAGATTGCCCGCGCCCTCGGCGTGGAAACGAAAGGCAGTTTGACGGCTATCGTATCCCGCATTGTGGAAGCCCAGCGGGGGCGCGACACGGTGGTGCTGGTAGACGAGGCGGACTACCTGTCGGACGGGTCGCTGGAACTGCTGCGGCGCGTGGTCAACGACAAGGCGCAGACCGGCGTGGTGCTGGCGGGGCTTCCCCGCCTCAAGTACAAAATTGAAAACCTGCGGAACGACCACCAGCAGCTTGCGAGCCGCGTGGGGGTTCTGCTGGAGGCGAAACGCCTCGGCAAGGCGGACGCGGCGAAGATCATTGAGGGGGTCTGGCGCGGCCTTGCCAAAGAAACCGTGGAGGCGTTTGTCAGGGCGGCAAACGGCTCGGCGCGGACGCTGGTAAAGCTCATGGGGCGCGTTCATCAGGTGATGGGGATTAACCGGATAGAAACGCCGGACGCGGAGGTGGTCGCCGCCGCGGGTGAAATGTTGATGCGGTAAGGGGGAGTTATGATTAACGGAAAAATTGAAATTGATTGTCCCGATTGCGGGGGAACAATGGAATGCCGGATTAGCGACAGCGGCGATCCGTGGAACGAAAGCCCCGTGTATACGGCTAAATGTGACGAATGCGGCTTGCAGGTGAAATTCCATATACAGGCGGACGAGCCGGAAGCGTCAAAAGAGGAGGGATAGGAAAATGTGGGGATGGCTGTACCGGAGAGCGGTTGCGCTCAAAGAGTTTGGGGAGCGCGTAAAGATTTACGCGCTTGTAAGGCTGGGTTTATGGCTGCGGGACAAGGCCGCGCTCATAAAACATAAAACGCTATAGGAGGTTAATATGGCGAGACTGAAGCCGAATGTCGGCAAAATTAAAACCATTGAGGGCGCGAATCTCGCCCTCAAGGAAATCGGGATGCTTGAGCATGAGCTCGCGGCAATCGACGCGGAGGCGGACAAGCGGATCGCGGAAATCAAGGCGCAAGGCGCGAAACAGGGGGAAGGCATACGGAAACGGATCGTTGACCTGTCGGCCCTGCTCGGCTCGTACGCCGAGTACAACCGGGATGAGCTTTTCAGGGACAGAAAGACGGTCGATTTTTCGTTTGGAAGTTTCGGCTACCGGAAGTCCACGTCGATCAGCGTGAAAAAGACAACGCTGGAACTGCTGAAAAAGCTCAGGCTGGACAAGTATATCCGCGTCAAGGAATAGCCGGACAAGGAAGCGATGTCCGGCATGGACGATGAGGAACTTGCCATGGTGGACGCGGTGCGGAAAATCAAGGACGCGTTTTTCTGCGAGGCGAACAGGGAGGAAGTGAACAAGGAACCGCTGAAGGAGCAGGTCGCGTAAAAGAAGCGTGAAAGCCGGAGGCCGGACTTCCGGCTTTCACGCAAGGCATTATTTAAGGAGAAAAGGATATGAAGAACAAGCTGACCGACCTTAACGACTACCTGTTCGCCGAAATCGAGCGGCTGGGGACGAGGATTTGAAGGGCGAGACCCTGACAGCGGAAATAGGCCGGGCACATGCCGTTTCCACAATCGCCACCCAGATTATAGCGAACGCCCCGTGATGAGACATTTCAAAATGTAACCGAAAAGACACCTGTAGGACATTATGAAAATGTAACTATAGCTTTATGTATAGACCAACGATTGTCAACAGCCATATTCAGGTTATATTGCAATTCCACCGGATTAAGGGAGGAGCGCGTCGCGGTAAGTTTGT
>JAIROG010000053.1 GCA_031257675.1 Treponema sp.
TTGTGATAGCAACCGGAAATAAGGGAGCCGATAAACCGGTAGCGTTCCTCGGAAATCAGGCTTTCAGGCGCATCGCCACCGGTTTCTTCTATTTTTTTAACGATCCCTTCCACCGCCGGTAACGGCAGGTTTTGTATAATCTTTTCATCCCGTTCCAGCAGTTTGATGGCGTAGTAACGCCGCTCGCTTGGTTTGACGCTGCCAATTTGAGCGGAGATTGCCGCGATACCCTCTTCGATGGCTGGTGAAAAAGTAACGATGTTTTTAGGCGTTTTTCCCTGTTCCGCAGCGGCGACGGCTTTTTCGGCCATTTGCTGAACGCCCGTACCTTTCAGAGCTGAGATCGCCGCCACCGGGCAACCCAGAGCCGTTTCCAGTTTCGTAAAATCAATCCTGTCTCCCGAACGTTCCACTTCATCGATCATGTTGACCGCCACCACCACCGGTATTCCCATTTCCAGAAGTTGAGTGGTAAGGAACAGGTTCCGTTCCATGTTGGTTCCGTCAATGATGTTGATAATGACATCCGGCTTTTCTTCCAGCAGATAGTTGCGGGAGATGACTTCTTCCAGCGAATAGGGGGACAGGGAATATATCCCCGGCAGGTCTATGACTTGTATGTCCTTATGTCCTTTGAGACGGCCTTCTTTTTTTTCAACGGTAACGCCGGGCCAGTTGCCCACAAACTGATTGGCCCCGGCAAGGGCGTTAAAAAGGGTGGTCTTCCCCGAATTGGGGTTTCCCGCCAGCGCGATTTTGATACCCATGTTTCAAACCTCCACTTCAATAATGTCGATGTCCGCTTTCCGCAGGGAAAGCTCGTAACCCCGGACATTCACCTCAATGGGATCCCCCAGAGGCGCCACTTTGCGTACCAGGATGCTCGTATCCCTGGTGATACCCATCTCCATGATTCGGCGTTTTACCGGCCCCTGCCCGTGGAGTTTTACCACTCTCACCGTTTGGCCCGGCCTTGCTTCTTGTAATGTTGCCATAAAATACTCCTTGCCTCATTCTTTAAGTTGTTTTATATTTATCCGCGACGGGGATAAACCCGCCTCGTATCAGACCGATACAAATATGTGATTCGCCAGCTCCCGGTTTATAGCGATTCGGGAATCCTTTACCTTAACGATAAGGTCTCCGGCCATATCGGACACAACCGTTACGATACCGCCTACGGTAAAGCCCAGACTTTCCAATCGTTTTTTAACGGTTTCAGATCCGCTTATTCGTTTGACCACGACTCCTTCTCCTTTTTTCGCATATGGTAACGGCATGGTGAACCTCTTTATCTTTGCGGTTTTATATCCCGCCGGCGCCTTTATATGTTTAACGCATACAAAAGCAGGCAATTCCTTTCTTACGGAATGAGGGCGGAAACCAGCGGCCCCCAAGGGACTTTCTTTCAGGCATAGTTCAAGACACGCATCTTGCTAATACATATACCCCTATGTGTACATGATAACTATCCGTTATTTTTTGTCAAGCGGCATTGGGGCGTTTGCTCAATTTTTTTGTGAAAAATTCAAGAATGAGAGATGCGCCGGCGCGGACTTCCCGCGCAGCAAGAGCTTGAGCGGCGCCTTCTTAGAGGATAGTCTGAAATGTGCGAGGGCTTCCTCACAAAATAATACGTATAGTCTGTAGACCGATAGTCATCAATATCGCAACATGTATCTATGAATGAAAAATTAAGCGCTATTGTTGGAAGCAATATCAAGAAATACCGGCAGAAACTCGGCATGTCTCAAGAAAAATTGGCGAAGAAGGCCGGTCTCCACCGGACGTATATTGGCGGCATTGAGCGGGGAGAACGTAATATCACCCTTGATTCTTTGCAGGTCATCGCTATCGCTCTCAACGCCGTTCCAGTTGAGTTAATCGCTGAGGAAAAAGATGTTTAACCAATATTGTGAAGAACAATTCAAGCGGTATTATGAATCAAGAAATTTTTTCATAAATAATCCTGAAAAGTTGATCCATCGAGCGTTTTTGTAGGGTGTTTTATCTGATTTTATTACAAAGAATCACGACGAAATAAAACGTGATTATGACGAAGCGTCTTTTCTGTATCCGTTCTGGTAGAACTATCCGCCCGATGAACAGGGAAGGGAGCCGAAAGGCGATCAATACCCGTGGATAGAAGTAGGAGAGCATGTGCTTTGCCCCAAGATTTCAAGATTTTTAGGTGAACGTTTTCAATTGACCGGTACTAGCTTGCCAACAGGCTCCGATAATCGCCACATAATTTCTGACAGGCAACTGCACACGATATTGGATGTTACAGATTCCGCATGGTTGTTTATTGATATAAAAAGCGTTGGTCCCCGTGATGATCAAGACCATGCGGTAATGTCGCATAATCAAATTTCAGGCGATGGCAAATGGGATAGTGAGAGCTACGGAGTGATACATGGCATAATGACAGCAGAAGGACAGCGGGCATCGCATCTTTTCCACTGCGCCATTCCGCCGCTATTTGTAGTTCATATTGTAATAAAGCCCGCGCTTGGGCTCGCAGGCGAGAAACAGGGGCTGCCATTAAAAAGAATATCTCTTGTTTCAATGCCATAAAGGATTATTATCTCCCGGCAAAGATGACAAAAAAAGACCCTCGCAAGGTTCGCGCCCGCGTTAGCTTTGCAATTCTGCGGCAACTTGCTGATTGGCGCTACGCGGATATGCTGTTCTAAACGGCGGCGCTTCATCAAACAATGACGCCCGCGCTTGGGAGTTCTTAATGTTATTCCGCGCGCGGGCGTCATATTTTCCTCTTTTTCAATGCCAATATAATAGAGTTGTTCAATAACTGAAGTTATTGAACAACTTCCACTAAAAAACAGCAGATTTGGCGGATTTCTGCAAGAAATCCGCCAAATCTGCAAGACTTGTGAAACAACCGACCGGGTTGTTGAACAAGTCCAATGTCCGCTTTCCCTCATAGCTGCTACTACAGTTGTTCCACCGCCTAAAAAACGATCCAATACGGCGACACCTGGGCCGCTGTATAATTTTATGACCCGCCGCGCCAATTCATCTGGAAATTTCACTTCATGGCCGTCGTTTTTTCTGACTGATTGAATATCTCGTATCTGCCGGCAACTCCATCTTTGAATTCTGGATATTGTTTCGTCTTTGAACGCTATAATATCCGCGCTGTTGATGACCATGAAACCGCCCGGCTTTAGGAATTGGAGCATGCAAAGCAATGGCCGTCTTGAGCATGGTCTGCCATGAATCATACGTTTCACTGGCTTCATATTCTCTCCCAACGAAATAAGGCGGAGACCAAAGAAAAAGTTATAGAATTCGGTTCTATAAGGCTCATTAGTTCTTCGGAACGCCTCAAATAAATTTTGTTTGGCTATTCAGAATATATTCATATATAACCGACACTTAAAGTCATCAAATATGTCGAGCGTTTTTGCAAAAACTTCAAAATTGTTCTATAAAATAGAGTTGTTCAACAACCAACCGGGGTTGTTGAACAAGTCCAATATATGACCTTCCCGCGCGGCAGGCTCTTGAGCGGCGCCCCTCACCGCGAATGAGCTGCCCCGCGCATTCAGGCGCTGATTTTTTATTTATAAAAAATGTAAATAAATTTGTCTTTCCGCCGATATATAGAATATAGAGTATGCAGTTCCCCTCCCAAATCACTGTATATTCTTGCCTCAAAGGGGGCGGAGCCAGTGCCGAAATGCGTTTTGAACTGGCTCTTTTTTTGTTTATAAAGGATCCGCTTCCTGAACATCAGCGTGTGGAACCGGATCAAAGGATGTGATATGCCGGAAAAACTTGTTTGTAAGACGCCCTTTTCGCGGGGCTTCAATTTTTCCCGTTGGTTTGAAGCGCGCTCAATAGATGCGCTTCGATTCGATTTATTTGCCAAAAAGGATTTCGAGAACGCAAAGAGCATCGGAGTGGATCATATCCGTGTGCCTATACGGGCGCATGATCTCGTTATAGACGCCGCGTACACCTTGAATCCCCTGTTGCTGACCTACTTCGATCAAGTCGTCGATTGGGCGGAAGAATTGGGGCTGTACCTTCTGCTGGACAACCATACGTTTAATACGCTGCTTCCCGACAGCAAGAACGAAGCGCTGGAGATCGCTCTCTGCAAAACTTGGGCGCAGTTTGCGGAACACTATAAAAACCGCGGCGACCATCTCATATTCGAGGTGTTTAACGAGCCGCATGGCATAACCGGCGAAGCGTGGGGTGCCATACAGGGGCATGTCATTGACGTTATCCGCGCCATTGACGCCGTACGTACGATTATTGTGGGCGGGGTTCACTATAATTCCATTGAGGAACTGAAAACCATCCCAGAATATCCGGACAAGAATCTGATCTACACCTTCCATTATTACGATCCTCATGTGTTCACCCACCAGGGGGCGCCGTGGGACGCCATACCTCTTACATCGCTTAAAGGCATGCCTTTCCCGTGGGATTCCTCCCGTATGCCGCCCCTCCCCGATGATTTAAAAGGAACCTACTATGAAAAAGTTTTCACCGAATACAATATTCTTTCCTCCAGAGAAACTATGGCGTCAACCCTTTCCGAAGCCGTGTCCTTTGCCAACAAGCGGCGCGTTCCGGTCTTCTGCGGCGAGTTTGGCGTTTTTATGAGAAACTGCATACGGGAAGACCGCATTCGCTGGCACGAATTGACGCTTGAGCTTTTCAGAGAACGGGAGATAGGCTGGACGATCTGGGACTGGTACGGAGACTTCGGCGTGTTCAAAAAAGGCAAAGACCGCAACTTTAGCGCCGATCTTGACCCGGACATCATCAAGGCGCTGGGACTCGCTATGCCTATATAGCGTCTGTCCATAAAGCCGGTCACTTTATAGACAGACTCATATAATGGCGGCATAAAAAAGGCGGAGAACCTTCACGTATGAAAGTTCTCCGCCGCAACACCATGGCAACACGCGCGGTTACGCGAATTTCGCTATGGGGACGAATGTTTCAAGCTTGAGGCTTGCGCCGCCGACCAAAGCCCCGTCAATGTTTTCTTTTGCCATGAGTTGCGCCGCATTGTCAGGCTTTACCGAACCGCCATACTGGATGCAAATGTTCTTTGCGGCTTCCCCTCCGTACAGCCGCCCGATAACCGCCCTGATGTAGGCGTGAATGGCGTCCGCATCTTCAGGCGTCGCCGTCTTGCCGGTGCCGATAGCCCAGACCGGCTCGTACGCGATGGTCACTTTGGCAATATCCGCCACGCTGACGCCGGAAAGCCCCCAAATAGTCTGGCTTTCGCATACGACTTCGGCCTGACCCGCTTCACGTTCTTCAAGGGTTTCGCCCACACAGAGGATCACGTCAAGCCCGTGTTTCAGGGCAAGCTTCACCTTTTTGTTAATGAGAGCGTCGTCTTCCTTATAGGTATGACGACGCTCGCTGTGTCCGAGTATCACGACTTGTACGCCCACGTCTTTGATCTGCAACACGGACACTTCTCCGGTATGGGCGCCCTGCTCCTCTGCGGCGATGTCCTGCGCCCCAAGGAGGATATTGCTCCCTTTGACGATGGCTTCTACAGTTTCAAGCGCCATGAACGAAGGCGCAACGAGGTATTTGTGAGCGCCGTCTTGCAACTGGCTGACCAGCGCCTTCGCCAAATCAGCGGATTCGGCGCGGGTTTTGTGCATCTTCCAGTTGCCGGCGATGTAATACTGTCTACTCATTTCATTTTCCTTTTCTAACGGGATTGGGACGCCCCTTCCCGCGGTTAATCACCCTCTGCACACTTCAATGCCGGGCAGTTTTTTGCCTTCCAGCAACTCAAGCGACGCGCCGCCGCCGGTGGACACGTGGCTCATCTTGTCCGCAAGGTGGAATTTGTTGACGGCCGCGACCGAATCGCCGCCGCCGACCACCGTAATAGCGCCCTTCGCCGTTGTCGCCGCCACCAGTTTTGCCACTTCTTCGGTGCCTTTGGCAAAGGCGTCGAATTCAAACACGCCAACGGGACCGTTCCACACGATGGTCTTCGCCTTGTCAAGCGTTTCCTTGTATTTGGCGATGGTTTTCGGTCCCACGTCCAGCCCCATGAGGTTGTCGCTCAGATCAACGCCGTCAACAGCGACCGGAGCCGCCGCAGCGTCAAAGGTTTCCGCGCCCACCTGATCGAGGGGCAACACGATTTCCACGCCGACGGACTTCGCCGCGTCAAGTATCCTCTTCGCCGTTTCGATCTGATCGTCCTCCACCAAAGACTTGCCCACCTTGTGTCCCTGAGCCTTGAAAAAAGTGTACGCCATGCCGCCGCCAATCACGAGGGCGGATGCGTTTTTCAAGAGGCTTTCCAGAACTGCGATCTTGGACGAGACCTTCGCCCCGCCAATAATGGCGACCAGCGGTTTCTGCGGACTGGTTACGATGGGTTCAAGGTAATTCACCTCTTTTTCCATAAGGAAGCCCGCGACCGACACAGGCGCAAATTTGGCGATGCTCGCGGTGGAAGCGTGATCGCGGTGCGCGGTGCCGAACGCGTCGTTTACAAAGATGTCGCCGTAACTCGCAAGCTCCGCAGCGAGCTTGTCACGGTCAGCGGCTTCTTTCGCGGTCTCTTCTTTATGGAAGCGGGTGTTCTCCAACATGATAATGGCGCCATCGGACTGCCCGTCAATAAACGCCTTCTGACCGAAGCAGGAGTTCGCAAACGCAACCGGCTTGCCTATCTTTTTTGAAAGGTATTCCGCCACCGGCTTCATCCGGTGTTTGCCCGCTATATACTTGTCGCGGTCAAAAGTCTTGCCGTCTTTTTCAGCTTTTTCCTGCGCTTTCTTGGCGTCCTTCGCCGGATCGCCTAAATGAGACATAAGGGTAAGCGTCTTTACGCCCCGCTCCAGAATGTACTGAATAGTAGGAATAGCCGCCGTGATGCGAGTGTCGTCCTGAACAACGCCGTCTTTCATGGGAACGTTGAAATCAACGCGCATGATGATCCGTTTGCCTTTAAGATCAACGGATTTAACTGTTTTGATAGCCATAATTGCCTCCCAATTAGTTTGAATTTTTTTGATATGCTTTAAGCCTATTTCAAAAACAGCCGCCTTGCGCATTTTGGAACAGGCCCGCCTTTTATTCGCAGTGGAGTCCGCTGCCCCGCCCTTCGAGGCGGGGCAGTTCATGTGCAAGCAAGAGGGACGCGGCTGATCGCAACCGGAAAGAATTGTCGCATTCTCTTCGCGCCACCTCCATCATGCGTGCGCTTTGACTGCGCTTATTTCTTACTGTCGATGTACTTCAGCAGATCAACGACCTTGTTTGAATATCCCCACTCATTGTCGTACCATGACACCACTTTGAAGAAACGTTTTTCACCCTTGAGGTTGTTTTGGCTTGTCGCAAGGTGATCGTAAATTGAGGTGTGGGAGTCATGGATAATGTCGGTGGAAACGATTTCCTCCTCACAATAGGCGAGAATGCCTTTAAGATAGGTCTGAGCGGCTTTCTTGAAAGCCGCGTCAATGTCCTCAATGGAAGTGTCTTTTTCCGAGCGGAAGGTAAGGTCCACTACGGAACCGGTGGGGGTCGGGACGCGGAAACTCATGCCGGTGAGTTTGCCTTTGGTTGAGGGGAGGACTTCGCCAACAGCTTTAGCCGCGCCGGTGGTGGACGGAATGATGTTGATCGCCGCGGCGCGTCCGCCGCGCCAATCTTTCTGGGAAACGCCGTCCACCGTTTTTTGGGTGGCGGTGTAGGAGTGAATCGTGGTCATAAGACCGGTTTCAATGCCAATGCCTTCTTTCAAGATAACATGAACAACCGGCGCCAAGCAGTTCGTGGTGCAACTTGCATTGGAAATCACGTGATGCTTCGCCGGATCGTATTCGTTCTCATTTACGCCCATGACAAACGTCTTGATCGGTTTCTCAGGATCCGCCGATTTGCCGGGAGCGGAAATGACCACCTTCTTCGCGCCAGCCGCGATATGACCATAGGACTTCTCGTTGGTGTAGATGCCGGTGCATTCAATAACGTATTCCACACCGAGGTCTTTCCACGGGAGCGTGTCGGGCGTCTGCCCCTTGCCGGAAATACATTTGATCTCGTGTCCATTGACCACAAGGACATCTTCGCCTTTGGTCTCGATTTTTGCATTCATCCTGCCCTGGGTGGAGTCATACTTAAGCTGATAGGCAAAATACTTCGCATCGGTTGAAAGATCGACAACCGCAACAACATCAATTTTGTCTTTTCCGAGTAGATCCTGCCCTACGAGAGCCTGAAATACAAGGCGTCCAATACGCCCAAAACCGTTAATTGCTACTTTCACAAAAAACCTCCAAATAAAAATATATGATTAGATTGTATGATGAAGAGTACAAATAGTCAAGTGGAAGAATGGAACGATTGGAAAGAATGCGCCGCTATCCAGCCTCAAACCGTCTTACTCTCCCCATAATTGTACGCCGCAAACCCCTGCGATTTTGACAAGATCACCGTATCGCAATACAAATATTGATACCCGCGATTTTTATGCTTGTCGAAATAATACATATCGCTGTGCCAATGCCCGCACCACCATTGTTTGCATAAAATCATGTGGTCCACCTCGTCATTTAAAACGGCAACCTTGTCAAGAAATTTGCCGCTGTTTATCGCTTTATCCTGAAAAACTTTCTTGTTTATGCTGTTCGGTCCGGTATGGGACAAAACAAAATCAAAAGAACGCTTTTTCTTGAGCAATGTAAAAAGCTCCTCTTTTTCCCGCTCCGACCAGTATTCATTTTCCCACCAGCTTACGTTGGGGATTCTATACTCCAAATCAATTGATAAAGCGCCGCCCAGCGCCAAAAACGTGAACCCGTCAATGGTATATATCTTCCCCCTTTTGAGGTACGCGACAAAAGGGTTTTCATGTATTTTGTAAACCGTTTCCCCAATGCCAATGTCGGCTTCCTCTAGATCGTCCATCATGCCGAGCATAGGCTCGTGATTGCCGATAACGCACAACACCGGGAACGGACGGTATGAGAGCGCATGAAAATTATAAGCGTCGGTTCTCCGGTTGTTATGCCATAAAAAACCTCCGTCTCCAAGTATAATATGGTACTGTATGGCGTCAAATTGCTCCCCCCCATACAAAGAGAGCAACGTTTTTTTTGTGATGCGCGACAACTCGCCCGCCGCGTTTGAGTGAAAATCACCTGAAAATAAAATCGCCATTTTTTCTCCGCTCTGAAAAAGGAAACAACGCGCGGAAACCGGCGGGGGCGCTCCCCTTAGTATGCCGCATAAGAATACGGCTACAGCAGGTCCTTAAAAAGCTCTTCGACAGTCTGTTTCGGCGCCGCGCCCATGTGTTTTCTGACAATCTTGCCGTCTTTGTAAACAACAAGACAGGGAATCGACACGATGCCGTGCTGTCTTGCCAGTTCGTCTTCCTCGTCAACATTCACCTTGCCAACTTTGAGCCGCCCTTCATACTCCCTGGCAATGTCCGCTATAAGGGGGGCGATCATCCTGCACGGTCCGCACCACGCCGCCCAGAAATCAATCAACACCGGAAGGGGAGATTGCAACGCCTCTTCGTTAAAATTATCCATACCTATCGTCACTTCACTCATATATGCTCCTGTTTTCCTTATTATTGGTCTCATTTTAAAACTAACCTTCTCCACTATACAACCTTTTTTCTATAGAAACAAGAGGGTTAAGGCGGCTGTTTTGCGCATCCGTTGTATAACGAGACAGTGGAAGAAAAAAAATTATAGGCACTGCGCCATTAAATGCCATTTTTAGGACGCCCGCGATTCTTATATCGAGATGGGCTAATCCGCCGCATTCATTCGTGAGTTGCGGAAGAATCTAGATAACGCGCTGGAATCTGATAAAGGCATGAATAGCGGTTGGACGTCATGTGCGGCAGGCGTAAACCCCCGCGCTTCAAGGTGAAGCCTTAAAGCGCGGGAGGGAAGTTCGTTCATATCCAAAAGGTCTAAAAAGGCGCTTCCTTGTATTCTTCATACGTGATTTGCGAGGCGGCGCCTGCGTTTTCCAGCGCGGCGTCTGTCAAAGCCGCGTCGTCGCCCATCTTTTCCATGCCTTCCTCCTTCTTGAAGTCGGGGCGGAATTCAACATGTTCCGCAATGATGCTCACTTTGGAATGAAGTTTCCCGTCCGGACCGTTCCAACGATCCTGTTTGAGCCTTCCCACAACCCGGACTCCCCTACCCTTGCGTCCAAGGTTGTAACAATTTTCCGCGAGTTTTGACCATGATTCCACATCGAAAAAACTGACCTCTTTCTCCAGCATGCTGTCCTGCTTATAAAAGCGGTTGGACGCAAGGCTGAACGTACACACAGACGTTCCTTTCGCTGTGGACTTGAGCAGAGGATCCCGAACAAGATTTCCTTCGATCAAAACAGAATTAAGATTATTCATGTAGCCTCCTGTTATAATATAAGGAGGTTGCGGCGCGAAACGCTTTTAATATAGAAGATTCTTTTAAAAACACATGTTCAATCACAATTCTTATCCCAATGATGACAAGAACCGCCCTCCCGTAAATTCCGCCTTTGATTTAAATTTCATTCCAAATATACCGCCGATTATCGCTCCGTTCATCGCTATAAAACAGGTGTTATGCCGGTCATTAACGCCGCCGTTATATATCGACCTTAAAAAGGCGAATGATACGCCTGCAACCCGCGCGTCAATGCTGGTTGCGACGGACAAGCCAAGCAAAATGAACGCGATCCAATGATCCAAGCCTTCGATTTTATCCGCAAAATAAATGCCCGCAAAACAGCCGGACATCGGCATAAGGAATTGAGAAAAGCCGAAATACACGCATGGAATTATTAGACTTGTTCGATAACGCCAATAAAGACGGCGTTCAAAATTAATAACGCCGCAAACCGGAGGCGTTCTCAGGAAGCGCCTTCCGCAATGACTTCGGCATGGACGCCGTGATTTTGTCTTGATTTTGCATTGGAGCGCCCAACCGCCACGCCGCTTCTTTGCGATGCGTTTGCTTTGTGTTTTTTCCAGCCCCTTCAATTTGCGCCTCTCGCTTGATTTTTTTGGCGTCCCGCTTGTCGGGGCGCAACGCCTCCATCCCCGGACGTCCCGCGTCCGCCTGTATCGGCGCCGGTTCGCCGCCCCCTTTCCCAACCCTGTCTTTATGCGGCTTGAAATCATGGGCGCCGCCCTTCTCCCGCCGCATGTCCGCCGGCTCTTCCGGCTGACCGGGTTTTTATGGCATGCCGCCTCTTTCCCCCTGATTAACGCGCTCTTCGGTTTCTTTGGGGCTTTCGCCCGCATCAACCGCGACGCGTTTGATCTCCCGCCGCGATCCGGCGAGGGCTTTTTTCGCGGACGCTCCGGCGCGCCGCGCTTTCGCCCGCCTGTCAACCGGCCCCGATAGATTTCATGGCTCGCATTCCCGAAGGCGTTTGAGGCTTATCGCCAGTCCGCCCGCGCCGCCGCCTTTTTGCCGCCGCCGCTCTTATCCTTTCTGAAAAACATATCCGCCTCAGACAGTCGTTTGAACGCCCGCCCTTTAGCCTCCTCTTTCTCCTTTCCCCGTCCCACGCCTTATTCTTTCATTTCATGCGTTCTCCAACAAGTTTATGTTTTCCTTTGGTTTTAGCCCCTTTGTGGACAAGCCCGGTGTAATTGACCCGGCGAATGCGTCCATCGCCAATCTTGCGGCAATTAGAACAATTTCCACCAACCCCATAATAATCCTCCTCTTTCAAAATTTAGAGCGAATCTTCCCGTGAAGCGCGTCGCAATGGCGAAACAGGCTTGAGGATATGGCGTCCGCAACGTCGCGGGCGAGGTTTGGCGGACTATGCCGGTGAAACGCGCCGCCGCTATTATAACGGCGCCCGCTTGACAAACCCTTTTTTCTACCATAGACTTAGACTATATGGCATCAAAAATTATGATCCGCATATTGGCGGGCATTGTCATTCTCCTTGTTGTGATAATCGGCGCGGGCATTGGGTTGGCGCTTGCGGAAACCGTAAATATGAAAAATCAGGAAAATTTTCAGGAATTCTCGCCGGCTCTGCCGACCAAGATACTTGATATACATGGAACGCTTGTCACTGAATTTTCCGCTGATGAAAAACGGGAGATGGCGCCTTTAAGCTCTCTGCCCCAGCACCTCATCAACGCGACGCTGGCGCGCGAAGACCCTGAATTCTACAGGCACAGAGGGTTTAGCATACGAGGCATCGCCCGCGCCGCTTACGGGCAGCTTACCGGACGTACCTTGGGCGGCGGTTCAACCATTACGCAACAGGTGGCCGGCACCCTCTATACGGACAGGAGCGAATATTCGCTGTCGCGGAAAATCAGGGAGCTTTGGTACGCCATACAAATGGAACGGCGGTACACCAAAAATGAAATCCTTGAAATCTATCTTAATTATATGTATATGGGTCCCGGGGTGTACGGCGTTGAAGCGGCGAGCAAGTATTTTTTCAACCACAGCGCGAGGGAAATAACATTGGCGGAATCCGCGTTGCTTGTCATTCAACTCTCAAGTCCGGCCAAGTACAACCCGCTTGACAACCCCAATGTCGCAATGGAACGGCAACGCGCCGTGTTGGACAAAATGATCGAACTGGGGTATGCCACTCGTGAGGAAGCGGATGCGTCCTTCCGGAAATATTGGGATAATTACGACTATACCCGCCAGTCAGTCGCCGCGTATTACAACCGCGAGGACAAGGCGCCGTGGTTCAGCGAATACGTGCGCCGCGAGCTTGACGATATGATGTACGGCGCTATGGACTACTACCGTGACGGCTACACGGTGCTTACTACGCTTGACCTGACGCATCAGGAAGCGGCTGAGAAATACATGGCGCAGGGGCTTGGAAAGGCGAACAAGGCGTACAACGCTTCACGCGGCAACCGTTTCGTTTACGCGGAACGAACATTTTTCCCGGTTATCAATATGCTTTCCGTGTTTTTCGACATGGGCGGCATCTACGGAACCGAGGCGGCGCGGAATGAGGCGCGGGCAATGAACCGGTATACAAAGACCATCAATCCCCTTGTTGACATGGCTTCGGTTTTTCTCGATCTTGACGACCTCAAGACGCTCACCGGCAAGGGGTTTGCGGATTTGAGGGATCAGGCGGAGCAAAACATCGTTGAAGGAGCGCTCATTTGTATAGAAAACGAGACCGGATACATCACCGCGATTGTGGGCGGCTCAAAGTACGACGCCTCGACCAACCAGCTTATCCGCGCAACCCAAGGGCGGATCATGCCCGGCAGTTCGTTTAAGCCCCTGTACTACTCGGCTGCCCTTGACACCAGAAAGTTCACCCCCTCGACGCTCATTTACGATATTCCCATCGTCTTCCACAACGAAGACGGCACTCCCTACATACCGCTCAATTTTCGGGGTGAATGGAAAGGTTCGGCGCTGTTTTACGACGCCCTGGCTCAGTCCATGAATGTGCCTTCCCTCAAAGTGCTTGACGGCATCGGCTTTGACGAGGCTATCAACCGCGCCGCCGCCCTTATGGGCATAACGGATCAGGATGTCATACGCCGCACCTTCCCGCGTGTGTACCCGATGGGGCTCGGCATCATCTCGGTGGCGCCCATTCAGATGGCGCGGGCGTTTGCGGTTTTCGCCAATCAGGGAAGGGAGGCCGTCCCTATAGCGATACGGGCGATTGAGGACAGGAACGGCAAGATCATCATTGACAACGAACGCAACATCCGGCTGGCGCAGCAGAAAAAAGGCGCGGATATTCAAGTCATAAGCCCCCAGAACGCCTATGTTATGACCACGCTGTTGAAAAAAACCGTTGAAATCGGAACCCTGCGCTCCGGTTCAGGCTACGGCTCGAAATTTGTGTTTAAGGATAAGAACGGCGACGCCTTCCGTATGCCAGCCGCCGGAAAAACCGGCACCACTCAGAACTGGTCTGACGCATGGACGGTTGGGTTCACCCCGTATTATACAACGGCAATCTGGTTCGGGTTCGACAAGCCCGGCAACTCTCTGGGGCTTGACCTTACAGGGGCGACCTTGGCTGGTCCCGTATGGGGCGATTTTATGCGGGATATTCACCAAGGGTTGGACAAAAAGGATTTTGTCCGCCCCGCGTCCGGCGTTGTCGACGTTACGGTATGCGCCAAGTCCGGTCTTATTCCAACCGCTGCATGCAACGAGGGAACGGTTACGCTGTCGTTCCTATCTGGAACTCAGCCGGATAGGTACTGCGATCTGCATACCGCCAACAGTCTTATCGCCGGTGTAACGGGCAATAGAGCGAGCGGCTATGTTTTTTCCGGCGGCGAGCCAGTTTCCGAATCAGACAACTTGCCTTCTTTGCCGACGGGTCTTTTTGACAACATTCTTTTATTTGATGAAGATTCCGAAGAAGAAACAAACCCTGATTACGGTTTGGATATACCGGATTACAATCCGCTATTGGACTGATAAACACATTGTGAATAGGGAGCAAGGAGGCTCTTATGAACAGATCGATTTCAAAGTATTTCTGGTTTTTTGTAGGTCCTACGCTTGCCGCGTTTGTCATAGCGTTTGTCCTGCCTTTTTTTATGGGCATCGTCTTGTCATTCACAAGGTTTACCACCGTGCTTGACGCGCGGTGGGTTGGATTAAGCAACTATGCGCTGGCTTTCTCCAATCCCGATTTTCTGAACGCACTCGCCTTTTCAGCGCGGTTCACCGTAACCTCCGTGATATTCATCAACGCGCTCGCCTTTACCCTCGCGTTGTTCCTGACCCGCGGCTATAGGGGAACGAATGTGTTCCGCACTCTAATATTCATGCCGAATCTCATCGGCGGCATCGTGCTTGGCTATATCTGGCAGTTTATCATCAACGGCTACCTCAGCATATTCGGGGTTACAATCACCGTTGATCCCAAATACGGATTTTGGAGCCTTGTGATTCTGAACTGCTGGCAATACGCAGGATACATGATGATCATCTTTATCGCGGGCATTCAGAATATACCGGAAGAACTCATGGAAGCGGCGGAAATCGACGGCGCCGGAAAGCTGACGACATTGACGCGAATCACGATTCCGCTTATCATGCCGTCCATCACGATCACCATGTTCCTGTCAATCACCAACTCGTTCAGAATGTTCGATCAAAACCTTTCGCTCACCGCCGGACTTCCGGCGAAGCGCACCGCCATGGTCGCCCTTGACATTTACAACACCTTCTACAGCCGCAACGGGTGGGAAGGGGTCGGACAGGCGAAAGCCACTCTGTTCTTTATCATGGTGGTGATCGTTTCGCTTATCCAGCTTTCTATCACGAGAAAACGGGAGGTGGAAAATTGAATTCCTTAATATCCTACTTCCACAAGAAAAAAGACGCCGGAAAAACGTTGATTTTCGTGGTTCTGACAGTCGCGGCGCTGGCATTCATCGCCCCCATTCTGCTGATACTGATGAACTCGTTTAAGGGAAAACTTTTTATATCGGATGTTCCCTTCGCCTTGCCCGCATCAGATTCCTTTGTCGGGATTGACAACTATGTACAGGGCGTCGCCGCGACCGGTTTTCCCTTGGCGTTCTGCTGGTCGCTGTTTATCACGGTGTTCTCCGTGACTATAATCGTGCTTTTCTCAAGCATGACCGGCTGGTACATAACGCGGCGCAACAGAGGGTTCAACAACGCGCTTTACTTCGCCTTTGTGTTCGCCATGATAGTGCCGTTCCAAATGGTGATGTTCCCGCTTACGAAAGTGGCGAATATTTTTCACCTTGACAATCCGGCGGGGATTTTGGCGATTTACCTCGGTTTTGGAGCAGGACAGTCCGTGTTTCTGTTCTGCGGGTTTGTGAAGTCCGTTCCCATTGCGGTTGAGGAAGCGGCTGCCATTGACGGCTGTACGCCCATCAGCGCGTTCTTCAACATTGTGTTGCCCATGCTCTCGACCATTGCCATTACGGTCGCCATCATAAACGCCATGTGGATTTGGAACGACTTTTTGCTTCCCTTCCTGCTTATCGGCTCGGAATACCGGACAATCCCGGTCGCAGTTCAGTACCTCCGCACTGGCTACGGCTCAATCGACATGGGAAACATGATGGCGATCATCGTACTTGCGATTCTTCCGATAATCGCATTTTATTTCTCATGCCAAAAGTACATTATTGAAGGCGTCACCGCCGGTTCGGTGAAGGGCTGATCCGGCATGGAGGGGAGCAATCGCGTGTTTGCGCGGGCATCGGGCATCCTGCTTGCGGCCTCCAGCCTGCCTTCGCCCTATGGCATCGGCAGTTTTGGCAAGGCGGCGAAAGATTGGATCGATTTTCTTGAGCAGGCCGGACAAAAGCACTGGCAATTGCTTCCTTTGGGCGTTACAAGCTGGGGCGACAGCCCGTACATGAGTTTCTCAGCCTTTGCGATGCACCCATATTACATCGATCTCGACGCCCTCTGCGATCAGGGGTTGCTTGAAAAGCCGGAGATAACGGCGCTGGACTGGGGGGCAAGACCCGATTCAACGGATTACGCGCTTTTGTACCGGAACAGAGAGATCGTCTTACACCGCGCTTTTTCCCGCGTCCGCCGGACGCTTGAGACAAATGCGGATTTTACGTATTTTTGTAAGAAAAACAGATCATGGCTCAAGGATTTTTGTCTTTTCATGGCTATAAAGAAGTTGCATGGAGGCGCTTCATGGCTTGAATGGGAGCGGGACGCGCGTCTTCGGGATGCCGCCGCGCTTGAACGGCATGAAAAAGACCTTGCAGAAACGATGCAATACCACGCTTTCTTGCAGTTTCTGGCGTTCACCCAATGGAAGGATATAAAAAGCTACGCCAACAGCAAAAACATCTCAATTATCGGGGACATGCCGATCTATGTCGCCATTGACAGCGCCGATGTGTGGGCTAACGGCGATCTTTTTCAGCTTGACGAGGATCGTGTTCCCACCTGTGTCGCGGGCTGTCCGCCGGATGCCTTTGCGCCCAAAGGACAGTTGTGGGGCAACCCGCTTTACAACTGGAAAAAGGCGGCTGAAACAGGTTTCGCATGGTGGATTTCCCGTATTAGGGAAAACAGCGCCTTGTACGATGTGGTGCGGATCGATCATTTTCGGGGTTTTGAAAGCTACTACTCGATTCCTTATGGAGCGCCGGACGCCTCAAACGGCGAATGGGCGCCGGGCCCGGGTCTAGCTTTTGTCAACGCCGTGAACGCCGCCGCTATTAAAGGCGCCGCCATTATCGCCGAAGACTTGGGTTACCGTACGCCGGAAGTGTCAGCCCTGCTCGCCGCTTCCGGCTATCCGGGCATGAAGGTGTTGCAATTCGCCTTTGACTCGCGGGAAAACAGCGATTATATGCCCTACACCTATCCGCGCAACTGCGTTGTGTACACGGGTACGCACGACAACACCACCACCCTCGACTGGTTTGCAAGCGCGCGGCGTGAAGACGTTGAGTGCGCCAAAGACTTTCTTGGCGTGGATAATCCGGTCGACGGCGTATGGGGATTCATCCGCGCCGCGCTTTCCAGCGTTGCTGACCTCGCCGTTATTCCCATGCAGGATTATCTCTGTCTGGGGGCGGAAGCCCGCATGAACGCGCCTTCCACCCTTGGGGGAAACTGGCGGTGGCGCATGTCGCCTGACGTAATGTCCGGCGGCAGCGGCGGATCCGCGCTTGCCAAGAAGATCAGACGGCTTGCCGAGGTGAACGGGAGATTGTGAAGGTGCGGAGCGCGCTACGCGCGCGCAAGCCCAATTTGCCCGGCAAAATCCCAATCTGGTCCCGCCGTACCTCGATCTTGACGCATTCGGCGTGGACTTTGGGGACGCTCACGGGCTTTGGACCTTGCTCAATAGGGTTCAGCAGTTGGAACAGACCCTTGACGATACGGAAATGATCGCCGGAAGCGAAGCCTATCAAGCCGCGTTGGTGTTTTACAAATCGGTCAAAATGGCTGCGGCCCAGGACATCCCCGGCGCAAAGGCGGTTTACGCGGAGCTCAAAACCCGTTTTCCTCAAACCGGCAGACGCCGTTCAGGTTCGCCCCCGGACGGTTCTGTTACGGACTAGCCGTGTTCCCTTCGAAGCTCCGGTAATTCGGTTTCAGGGCGGCTTAATTCAGTTCCGAACAGAATTATTTGGGTCCCGAACTGAATTATCGGAGTTCCGGGTGGGATTATTTCTATTTGGAGAGGAATTACCGGAGCGTGGAGCGGGGTTAATTCGGGTCGGAAGGGAATTACCGGGGAGCGGGGAGGGGGTAATTCGGGTCGGAAGGGAATCACCGGGGTTTGGGGTGATGATACCGGAGTTAAAAGCGGAAAATGTGTAAAAGGCTTATAGAAGACTGGGATGGGTCTGATAGTTCTGAACTGATAGGAGAGACGAAATGAAGCGATTGCCTACAAGTGAAATAACCAATCAGTTTGATAAGTTGAAAGCTATAACATCACCTTTTGATGCTATGACTAAGGCGTTGTCGCCTATGAGCGAATTGACGAAACAAATTGATGCCATAACATCATCACCTTTTGATGCTATGACTAAGGCGTTGTCGCCTATGAAGGATACAATAAGACAATTAGGATCGGTAAAAAAAACCTATTCCGGCTGGCTTAATACATCTTATTTGACGGAGTTTCAAAAAGCATCAAGCTCTATCAGTGATATGATAGCAAGCCTAAGAACAGAATTGCCTTCGATGTTTTCTTTTGAAGATATATATACTCATACGTATACTTCGTTATATAAAGATATTGATAATATAAAATTTAACGAAGACACGGATGTATTCGACCCGCTATACATTAATATTATTGATAATAAAAACAATGTCGAATATCCCCTGTGCAATCAAAAAGATGTTATTGGGCTTACCGAACTGTTTGGAACAATAGACAAAGAGGAAGTCACAGAATTTATCAGTTTTATTTCTCAATATCCATATTTGGCGTATCATCATAAAACTGGTCAGCAGATACTAACCGAATTAGAAAATCTGGCTTCCAATGTTTTAGAAGAAATATCCGATGTTGTTTTGTATCGGGGAAGATTATGGACAGATAAACAAGGGATGGATTATACTACCAGTGAAATGTGGCAGCCTCCATTTGGAATTCCAGAAATGGGGCGGTTTAATCCGGTTGGCGCTTCATATTTGTATTTATCAGATTCAGAACAAACCGCTGTTTCAGAATTAAAAGATACTGGCCGTCCATATTCAATTATGGAAATTTCTTTAACCCAAAAAACTTCCATTTTAGATATATCAAAACAGAATTGTTATATTTTTGAATTGTGTCATAAGCAAAAAACAGGAAATGCGGCAAATTCCAAAGAGTATCTTGTTCCCAATTACATTGCTCAATGCTGTGC
>JAIROG010000064.1 GCA_031257675.1 Treponema sp.
CCGCCGCGCCAACAGCCCGTCCTATCAGCCGCGCGCCTCCCACCGCCATAAACCCCCGCTCTAACACGCCTTTCTTCGCCCGTCGATTGCTCCGGACATAGATGACACGCCATTTTCCACGCTCCGCGGGCGAGGCTCTCCATTTACAGCCGCTCTCACACGCGCATGTCACCGCTTCCAGAATCCCCCGGATAGGACTCTTCATCCTTCAACGCGCAGGCGGCAACCGCTCCATCTCCCGACATGTCTCTTCACTTTTGTTCATCCCTCTATTTCAACACTATTTTTCTAGTGTGAACACCCCATAGAGCGCTTTTCAAAAGCCGGTGTCAGGGGCTGTTCACGTTAATGCGTTGCGCATATACTTATTCCCATGTATATTGGAAGCAATAGAGCCAAACCGGATTTCAACTATTCCGCGACCAAAAGGACCACATGAACATATACTCTTTGCCTTCAAAAATTTCCGCGTTGCTTTTTGACATGGATGGCACGCTTTACACGAACCCCGGCTACGCGCAGCTTCAGATCGATCTTGCGATAGAGAAACTCGCCCATGTACGGGGAAAAACATTTGAAGAAATGCAACGGGAAATCGCGGATTACCGCAAACGCTGGACGGACGCCCACAATGGGCGGAAAACCAGCCTGGGCAACGCATTTCTCGCTTTTGGGATAAGCATAGAAGAAAGCGCGCGCTGGCGCGAAGAACTCTACACGCCTTCGGACTACCTTTCGCCGAATCTCGCGTTGCGGGACGCTCTTGAACGCCTCAAGGCGCTGGGTTTAAAACGCGCGCTCGTTACCAACAACCCGGTCTCAATAGCGCGTAAGACCCTCGCGGCTTTGGGCGTCGAACGCATATTTGATGTATGCGTGGGACTCGACACCTGCTATGCGTCCAAGCCCAACGAAGCGCCTTTCATAAAAGCCGCCGAATTGCTGGGCGTAGAACGCGTCGAATGCATCTCAATAGGCGACCGGTTTGATGTGGACATTGACATCCCTCTGAAACTCGGCATGGGCGGCATTCTCGTAGACGGCGTTGAAGATGTGTATGAGATCGCCGAATTTTTAACCGGAAGCCTCAGTGAAACCCGGCGGAGCTAACGCGGACATGACATGATTCTGTTCCATTCACCGCAAGGAGGCGTTTTTATGGCAAACGGCAACCCCCTTGTCAAGCCATATTTAAAATGGGCTGGAGGCAAGAGGCAATTATTGTCTGAGATAAAGAAACATATTCCAGAGGACATGCGACATTACACCTATTATGAGCCTTTTATTGGGGCGGGCGCTGTTTTTTTTTACTTGCAGCCCAAAAAGGCGGTGATAAATGATTGCAACGCGCAGTTGATTTTGACATATAGTGTAATAAAGGAACATGTTGAAGAGCTTGTCGCGTTGTTAAAACAACATAAAGACAAAAACAACAAAGAGTATTTTTACGAAATTCGGAATTTGGATCGGAATGACACAGCGTTCAACAAATTGACGCCTGTTGAAAAAGCCGCCCGGTTGATATTTCTTAATAAAACATGTTTTAACGGCTTGTATCGCGTCAATTCTCAGGGTCTTTTCAATGTTCCCTATGGCAACTATAAGAACCCCGCAATATGCGAGGAAACCGTATTGAGGCGAATTAGCGATTATCTCAACGCCAATGAAATTGCTATTTTAAATGGTGATTTTGAATGCGCGGTTGCGAGCGCCGGAAAAGATTCTTTTATTTACTTTGATCCGCCATATCATAGCCTTGACAAAACCAACTTCACCGGCTATCAAGCGGGCGGTTTTAATGAAGGCGAACAGGAGCGCCTTAGAAATACTACGATAAAAATGACAGATCTGGGGGCGAGATGTTTGTTGAGCAATTCCGACACCGGATATATCCGCGACTTATATAATTACAACTTTTTTGACATTGCGCCCGTGCAAGCTAAAAGGCATATCAATTCAGATTCATCCGGCAGGGGCGCTGTCAATGAAGTGTTAATCAAGAACTGGAGGAATTAATGGGAAGTTTCAGTATACACTCGCAGATGCCGCCGCCTTTTCTGTCTATCATATTTGGGCGCTTCTTGTATATAACGGCAAACGCCCTCTTACAATAATATTCCTCTTTGGCAAGCGGAATGTTTTTTGCGGAAAGCAAAGCGGTTATTGCGGACGCGCGGACTTCACAAGCGCTGTTGTACTGAACGCCGCCACTTTTTTGACCTTCTCATGAGCCTGTGGGACGTTACGCAATTCGTGTGAATAATCGCGTAATCTCACGTATTTCGAGTCTCCTGTGGGAGTTTGTAAGATATATTTTTGCAATAAATTGCAAAAATATTTGATTTAGAGGGCAAAGCCCCATAAACTCCTCGCGTCAAGTTTTGCGATAAACGCTTTTACCGCTACCGCATCCGCAATGGCGCGAGCCGCCTTCTCTGTGTCGCCGGATTTTGAGAAATAACGAACCGCGCGCTTCATACATAAGCCTCTTTATTTACCGGGTGTGAAAGAATCTTGTACAGCAAGGCGTAGAAGGACTGCGCATCTTCAGCGTTCAAGCCGAGACAGTCTGCCATGCGTTTTGGAATTTTCAGCGCATCCTTACGGAGCGCCATACCTGCTTCGGTTATGCTAATTAGATAAAGCGAACTCCCTGCTATGCCGGAGAGTCTTGATAAGGCTATGCCGTGTCCCGCGTGATCCAAATGACGCAATATTGGACTTGTTCAACAACCCGGTTGGTTGTCTCACAAGTCTCGCGGATTTGGCGTATTTTTTGCGAAAATACGCCAAATCCGCCCGTTTTTTAAATGAGCGGCGCGGACGTCTGGTTTTCGTCTTTGTTTACCATCTGTCTCTTTCCTCTTAAGTGGCGGCGCGGCGCTGTTCAAGAGCGCGCGCCAACTGGTCGGCGCAGGAGGTCGGCTTGCGTCCGCAGGCAAGTCCCTTGAGTTGCGCGATAATTTCCGAGATCGCATGTCCTTCGACAAGGATCGAAATTGCCTTGAGATTGCCGTTACAGCCGCCGTCGAAAGAAAGGCTGTAAATCTTGCCATCGCGGATGTCAAAGTGTATGGATGTGGAGCAGGTTCCAGTGGTTTTATATTCGTACATAATCATAAGCCTTTTATGCCGCGCCCAAGAGCCGCTCAAGCTCTTTCGCTAGGGACTCTGGTTTTACGGTAGGGGCGAAACGCGCCGCTACGTTACCGTTCCGGTCAACCAAAAACTTGGTGAAGTTCCACTTGATGTTCGGCGTTAGAACGCCTTTTTGTTGAGCTTTGAGATATATATAGAGCGGGCTTGCGTTTGCGCCGTTCACCTCAATCTTAGTAAAACGCGGAAAGGTCGTGTGGAACTTTGAACAGCAGAAGCTCTCGATCTCATCGTCTGTTTCGGGCGCCTGTCCCCCGAATTGGTTACAGGGGAAGTCCAGAACCTCGAAACCTTTGCCGCAGTAGGTTTCATAGAGATGTTGCAATCCCTCATACTGCGGCGTAAAGCCGCATCCAGTAGCGGTATTGACAATCAGCAGGACTTTACCCGAAAAATCAGCAAGGGAAACAGCGCCGCCCTTATTGTCCGTAACCGTAAAATCATAAACGTTCATATATTCCTCCATCTGTCAGGGAAACGCTGATTAATTTGACGTTCCGCCAACTATCGTTGGCTAATCAGCGTCTCCCTTTTGTATTTGCTCATTTCATTACACAAATACGGCATTAAAGTGGCGCTGATTTATTCTCGATTGGATAAATCAACGCTTCCTTCAGCGTATTTTGGGAATGATCCTATTTCTCGTCTCATTCTATCATATTGCATTCTATCTTGTAAAGCGCCGTTTGATTTGAAACAATATAATCTTTAATGTGCCGGAGCAATGGCGTGGGAATGGAGCGTTCCCCAGCTACGCTGGGGCGCGGAATGACCTAGCCGTTGGGAGTCCGAGGGTACTTTAGTCCCCGAAGCGCAAGCGTCCCTGTTATGCGCCGTACTGCGGCGTTGGTCAGGAGCAATCCGTCCAAAAGGCGGGTATCCGCGTAAAGTCCGTTGCACATGCCCCCGCCATCAGGGTCTCGCTCATACACGTTGGCGATGATTCCGTAGTCGATGACATTCAAGGATTCCATCACCTCAAAGATGAGATCGTCCATTGTGGTCGCGCCGCGCGTTTGGAGTTCGCGCATAACGTTGATCATGCGCTATTGCCCGCGCCCGCGTGGATGGTTTCTTTCGACGGCTACAAGCCGGTCACGCCGAGCGGCTGTCCATACGCTCCGGGCGCTGGGAATCGTTGATCCGGCGCCATGCTGATTTCGCGGCGTCCAGAAAGTTTTCCGCTGCTGTCGGGAGAGACGCGCCCTTCTTAAATTTGCCGTCATACTGTTTCATGACGTTCATAAAGGCCCCTTTTCGATATGATTTGGAAAAGGAGGCGTAATGGAATGAGCCTCCCTAGCAGGACGTAAGGTTTTTCTCCCGGTTCATCTCCATGGAGAGAAAACACGTTGCCTTTTACCACTTGTTTACGCTCATAATCGCGCCTTGCCATAGTTATAGGATGGGTGACGTATGTTTAACGCCAACACGCCGCAATCGCCCGGCGCCTCGCGGAATGTTTCGCCTTTCAAAGCAACCCTTGAGGGCGCGTACGCACCCGCACTCGCCGCATACACCGCCCGCGTTGTTGACAAATCATTCAAGAAATGGTAAGGTAAATTCATGTTTTCCTATATTATAAGACGGATTGTCTTGGCTTTTGTCACTCTCTTCTTTGTCATTTGCCTGACGTTTTTGCTTATGAACACGGTGCCGGGAGGGCCGTTTCTCGGTGAGAAAGCCATTTCCACCCAAACGCTTGCGCAATTGCAAGCGAAATACGGGCTTGACAAGCCTCTTCCCGTTCAACTCAAAAATTACATTGCGAGCCTTATGAAGGGCGATATGGGCGTGTCTCTCAAAATGCAGAAAAACAGACCGGTTGCGACGATTATCAGCGAAATGTTTCCGGTGTCGGCGCGTATCGGCGTGATCGCGCTCCTCTGGTCAACCCTCGCGGGCATTACGCTGGGGTGCGTCGCCGCGTATAAGCGCGGCAAATGGCAAGACAGCCTGCTTCAGATGCTCACCACGCTTGGCATCGCGTTTCCGGGCTTTGTAGTGGCGACCGCGCTGCTGGTGTGCTTCGCAGGCGGCGTATGGCGCATTTTTCCGACAAGCGGCTTAAACAGGGGCGCGATAAGCTATGTGTTGCCCTGTTTCACATTGGGACTCACGCCCATGTGTTCCATCGCCCGCTACACCCGTTCTTCCATGCTTGACGTGCTGAACAAGGAGTACATCAAAACCGCCCGCGCCTACGGGTCATCCACCGGCAAGCTGATATTCAAGTACGCGCTCCGCAACGCGCTTATTCCAGTTGTTACGTATCTTGGACCCGTAACAGCGGGTGTGCTGACCGGCGGTTTTGTGGTGGAGACGGTCTTCAATATTCCCGGTCTTGGCAGGTACTTCGTTCAGAGCATCAGCAACCGCGATTATCCGATCATCATGGGAACAACGATATTCTTCGCCGCGCTGGTCATCTTTATGAGTTTCCTGGTTGACGTTCTGTACAAGATCATCGATCCACGCATAGACCTTGCAAATGAGAATTAGAGGCGAAATTTATATGGATAAAACAAATACGCATACTACACAAGCCGTTGCGCCAACCGACATCCACAATGGGGGGGGGGGGGGTATCGCCGTCCCGGTGATGAAGCTGACGCGCCTGCGACGCAAAATCTAGTGGAGGATGAGGACGTTTTCGCGCCCGCTTCCGCTGAGGAGAAAAGAGCCTTCGAGCCGCGGCATAAGAGCGTCTCATACTGGAAGGACGCATGGCGGCGGCTTCGAAAAAATTACGTCGCGCTCGCCTCCTTTGGCGTGATCGTATTTCTCATTCTCTTCGCGTACATCGGACCCTTTTTTATGGGGTATCATTACGACGAGCAGGTTCGCGGAAGCGAAAACCTAAAACCGTTCGTCTATTCCCAACAGGAGCAAACGCGCGTCGCCGCCGGGGAAAAAGTGTTCCCGCATGCGTTCGGCACCGATTCGCACGGACGCGATCTGCTCGTGCGCCTAATGTACGGCGTCCGCGTTTCCATGATCATAGGCGTTGCGGCGGCGATTCTCACCCTTGTGATCGGCGTTCTCTACGGCTCAATCGCGGGCTATATCGGCGGGAGGGTCGATATGGCGATGATGCGCATTGTGGATATCATCTACTCGGTGCCGGATGTGCTCGTGGTGTTGTTGCTTGCGGTTACGCTCAAACCCCTGCTCACCGATTTTGCCAACACCAATCAAACCAACCTGGCGGGAAGGCTTATCATCGCGCTTGGACCTAGCATCCTCGCCATATTCATAGCGTTCGCCCTGCTCTATTGGACAACCCTCGCCCGCATCGTGCGGGGGCAGATATTGCAACTCAAACAGCAGGAATACGCGCTTGCCGCCCGCGCGCTTGGCGCAAATGACGCGCGGATCATCTTCAAGCATCTGTTGCCGAACAGCGTGGGACCCCTTGTGGCCGCGACCTGCCTCCAGATACCTACGGCGATATTTCTCGAATCCTTCCTGTCCTTCCTTGGAGTCGGGGTCAACGCGCCCATGACCAGTCTCGGCTCTCTCGCTTCGGACGCGCTCGGCGGCATGTACACGTATACGTACCGGCTCATCATTCCCGCGGCTTTGTTAAGCCTTTTGATTTTGTCGTTCAATCTTTTTGGAGACGGGCTGCGGGACGCCCTTGATCCAAGACTCAGAAAATAGAGGCGGGAGAACATGGCGGAAGCGAAAAAAGCGTTGCTTGAGGTGAAGGACTTGCGGGTCTCCTTTTTTACGCCTGCCGGCGAGGTGAAGGCCGTGGGAGGCGTCTCATATTCGCTGAATTACGGCGAAGTGATGGGCGTTGTCGGCGAATCAGGTTCCGGAAAAAGCGTTGAAGCGTATACGGCGATGGGTTTGCTTGAACCGCCTGGACGGGTTGTCGGCGGGTCCGTGGAATTTGAGGGCAAAAACATCCTCGCCTACAGCCGGAAAGACATGGAAAAAATTCGAGGCAATAGGATGAGCATGATATTCCAAAACCCCATGGAAAGCCTCAATCCTGTGTACACCATTGGCAACCAGCTTGCCAGCGTGTTGCGGGAACATGCGAAGGATAATGGAGGCGCTGAAATCTCCGCTAAAGCGGCCCGTGAAAAAGCGATGGAGATGTTGAAACTTGTGGGCGTCACGGATCCTGCTCGCCGCCTTAACCAGTACCCGCATGAGTTTTCCGGCGGCATGAGGCAGCGGGTGATGATAGCTATGGGACTTATCTGCGAACCCCGGCTTTTAATAGCCGATGAGCCTACGACCGCGCTTGATGTCACCATTCAGGCGCAGATATTGGAGCTTATGAAAGCCATTCAACAGAAAACCGGCATGGCGATCATCTTTATCACTCACAACCTCGCGGTCATCGCGGAGATCTGCGACACCGTAGCGGTGATGTATGGCGGGCATATCGTGGAACAGGGAACGGTCGAGGATATTTTCTACGCGCCGGTTCACCCTTACACCAAAGGGTTGCTCCGCTCAATGCCCCGCCTTGATGAAGAAAAGACAGAGCGGCTCATACCGATTGAAGGCTCGCCCATCAACATGCTCGATCCGAACCCCGGTTGCCCCTTTGCCCCTCGCTGCGAATTCTGCATGAAAATCTGCGTGAGACGGAATCCCGAAAAGACGGCGGTCAATCACGGCAACGACGCCAAAGGACTTTCCGCCAGCGGACACCACGCCGCCTGCTGGCTTGTCTCAAAAGATGGAGGGAAGCGTCCATGAATCTCATTGAAGTTGAAGGCTTAGAAAAATATTTCAAAGTCAAGGCGGGCTGGGGAAAAAAGAAGCGGATACACGCAGTTGAGCGTGTTTCTTTATATATTGAAGAAGGCGAAACGTTGGGACTCGTGGGTGAATCAGGCTGCGGAAAAACGACCTTCGGGCGTACGTTGTTGCGCTTGTATGAGCCGACCGCCGGAAAAATCTTTTTCCGCGGACAAGACATCACCCATGTTGAAATGCTCCCCTACAGGCGGAAGATGCAGATTATTTTTCAGGACCCTTCCTCCTCGCTGAACCCCCGCATGACGGTCGCCGAAATCGTGGGCGAACCCCTTGACATCCACCGCCTCGCTTCATCGGCAAGCGAGCGGAGCGACCGCATCAATTCGCTTCTGGCGCGAGTTGGACTCAACAGCGAACACGCGAACCGGTATCCGCATGAATTTTCGGGCGGACAGCAACAACGGGTGGGCATTGCCCGCGCCCTTGCCGTGAAGCCTGATTTTATCGTGTGCGACGAACCGGTTTCCGCGCTTGACGTATCCATACAGTCCCAAATAGTGAACATGCTTGAGGATATGCAGGCGGAGATGAAGCTCACCTATCTGTTCATAGCGCACGATATTTCCGTGGTGCGCCATATTTCGCGGCGTATAGGGGTAATGTACCTCGGCAACGTGGTTGAATTGGCGCCAAGCGGCGAGCTGGTTAAAAATCCATTGCACCCGTACACGCGGACCCTTCTTCAGGCGATTCCCATTCCCGATCCTAAAATCACCCGCTCACGCGCGCGCGTTGTGCTGAAAGGCGAAATCCCAAATCCCATGGATGCGCCCGCCGGGTGCAGGTTCAGAACGCTCTGCCCCCTGTCAACAAAACAATGCGCCGAAGCCGCCCCTGAGTTGCGGGAAGCGTCAAGCGGGCATTGGGTTGCGTGTCATTGCGTGTAATTCAAAAACGCAAGCCGCGAGAGCGCGCAAAGCGCGCAAAGCGGCATAGCTTGGCTGCAAGCGCCGGCGTTGTTTGAGGATTAAAAACACCCGCGGACAACGACCGGCGTTTTGAAATATTAGCAAAAAGGAGGTTTTTCATGAAGAAAATTTTGTCTGTATTATTGACGGTTTCGGTGTTGTCGCTGGGTATTGCGGCATGCCAGAAAAAGCCGGCGGAAGCGGTTGCGTCGTCCACCATCACGGCTGTATTCGGATCGGAGCCGAATACTATTGACCCGGCGCTCAACTCGGCGGTTGACAGCGCGATTTATCTGGAGCATCTGTTTGAAGGTCTCTACAAGTACGAGGACAACGGTTCCGGCATAGGGAAGGCGGTTCCCGGACTGGCGGCAAGCGCTCCACGGAAAGTCATCAATGACGACGGTACGGTAACATATACCTATACCCTGCGCGCTGGTCTCAAATGGTCTGACGGCAAGCCGCTCGTCGCGCAGGACATCGTATATTCATGGCGGCGCCTTGTGGATCCCGCGACCGCCGCTGATTACAGCTATATGATCACCATGGTGAAAAACGCCGATGAGATCATGGCAGGTGAAAAAGACAAGAGTGAACTCGGAATCGCCGCTCTTGACGAGGGTACCGTGGAAATCACCCTCACCTATGATTGCCCGTTCTTTGATGAAATAGCTTGTTTTCCAGCGACCTTTCCGGTCAGGCAGGATGTTATTGAGAGCGCCGGCGAGCAGTGGACGTTCAGACCTTCGACCTACATCAGCAATGGACCCTACCGGTTGAAAGAATGGGTTCACAACAGCCATCTGACCGTCGAAAAGAACCCCAACTACTACGAGAGCGTAACCGGACCCGACGCTATCCGTTTCGCGCTCATGGATGATGACAACGCCCTTCTCGCTGGTTTCCGCAACGGAGAACTTGACTACATCCAGACGCCGCCGGTAGATGAAATTCAGGGGTTGCTGAATTCGGGCGAACTCAAGGTTGTCCCTTACCTCGGCACCTACTATGTGAGCTTCAACACCCAGAAGGCCCCATTCAATGACGCCAGAGTGCGGAAAGCCTTTAACCTCGCCATTGACCGCAACTACATTGTCACCCAGATCACCCGCTCAGGACAGAAGCCCGCGTCGGGCTTCGTGCCGTCCGGCATTGCTGACGCGGCGGGCGCGGGCAGCGATTTCCGCCAAATCGGCGGCGACTATTACAGTCTGGCGGACGCCGATTATCAAAAAAATGTCGCCGAAGCGAAACAGCTTTTGGCGGACGCGGGCTATCCTGACGGCGCCGGTTTTCCGGTGGTCGAATACATATACAACACCAATGACGCGCACCGCGCCGTCGCCGAAGCGCTCCAGAATATGTGGAAGACCTCGCTCGGCGTAAACGTAACTTTGAGCAATCAGGACTGGGCGGTGTTCCTTGACACCCGCAAGATCGGCAATTTCCAAATCGCTCGTGACGGCTGGATCGGCGATTACAACGATCCCATGAACTTCCTTGAAATGTACCTGACGGGCGGCGGCAACAACAACTCCCAATACGCAAACCCCGCGTTTGACGCCCTTATCAAACAGGCGCAGTCAACCGCCGTTGCTGAGGAGCGCATGAAGCTTATGCATCAGGCTGAGGACATCCTTGTTGGACAGGACGCGGCTGTTGGTCCGATTTATTTCTACACCCAATCCTACATGATAAACCCCAAGATTACTGGCATGTACTACACTCCGCTTGGGTATTTCTTCTTCAAGAACGTGAAAATAGCGTCTTAAATCCCGCTTTAGGCGGCGTTGATACGCGCGTTGACAGCAAAACGTTGTTTGGCGGCTTCGGCTTCCAAGCGACGTTTTAACATACCGCTTTGATTTGAAAAAACAAGGCTCTTGACAAGATTTCACTGGACTAAAGATGCGCTTGATACGACTATAAAGCGAACTGCGCAGGGATAGCGATTGGCTGACGGCCCCGCCTTCGGCGAAGGCTTGGCGCGGAGTTCCGCTTACGGTCTTGACGCGGTAGGTCTAATTGCAAATGTGTAAATGGCTGTCCGGGCCGATTTGCGTTTCTTCCAATGATTGATAAAA
>JAIROG010000112.1 GCA_031257675.1 Treponema sp.
CCGCCGAAGAAGGCGCCGGGACGGTTCCCGGCAGCCTCTCCAGACCGCAAAAGGGCGAGGCCGCCCGCTATCCAGAAGACATGATCATCGGGGCGTTGGGGATCGGCGAAGCGGCGGAAGAGGCGTATGAGTATGTGAAGAAGACGCTCAGCGGGTTTCTGGTACAGCGGAGGGAAGCCGAAGGCGTAAGCGGCGATGTATGGCGGCGGACAAAGGCGTCCATTGACGCGGTTTCCCCGCGGAAGTTCCGTCTTGGCGGCGGAAGAAGAGATGCGGACGGCGGCACGTCCTTCATATTCCGTTTTATCGGCAGGGAGCGATGGGTTGTCGGGGAGATTTACGTCAGGTTTCAAGACGCCGCGCCGGCAGCCGCGCGACAAGAAGCCAGCGCGCAAGATGATGAAGTGGAAATGGCGGCGCCTATGGAAACGGCTGTTTCTGCGGAACCAGCGGAACTCGTAGAAGCCGGCGCACAGGAGCCTGCCGCGCCGCCGGACGAAAATATCACGCCGCCGGAAATCGAATACACTCAAGCGGGCTGGCGGGTTGATGGCATTATTCTTGACGATCCCAAACAGATCGGCGAAAGCGGCGCAATTTATCAGTACGATTTTTCACCCTACGAGCGCTTCTTTTGATTTTGGAACAAGTTCCTCACTCATGGAGAAAATCGCATAAGCCGCAACCGCTTGGTTTTTTAAGACAGCTTTTTACGGTATGCTAAAGGCGGGAGCATATACGGTAGCTTCCAGCCTTGCGGACGGCTCAACCTCAGAATATGGCCTGACTGAATCCGTGGAAAGCCGCCGTATCAGCCTACAGGCGGCGGTCATACCCAACGCGAGCGACACCCTCTTGGGATCATTGCCCTTGGAAGGCTTGGACTTGTACGTTGATCCGGTGAATCAGCGTCTCGCCGGCATCCATGGCGACCGACGGGCGCATCTGGTCAAATAGGAACGCTTCGAGTTTCTTTATTTATAGGAGTTCAACATGGCGATTATCGCCAACATCAACGAGGTCGCGCCGCGCCTGCGCCTGCGCCGCGTCCGGGTGAAACGCCGCC
Organism: Treponema sp.; assembly: GCA_031257675.1. Lineage (GTDB taxonomy): Bacteria > Spirochaetota > Spirochaetia > Treponematales > Breznakiellaceae > JAIRKH01. Next base: position 1,067 of record JAIROG010000112.1, read on the forward strand.
CCAACAACCTGCCCAAGGCGGATGGCGCGTATATCGCCCGCATGGACAACGAGACGACGCTTGTTATCCCGCCCTCACCGTCTGGAATCCGACGCGGTCGAGCGGTTGCGTCCGGCATTGGCGGAATTACGGCTGAAAAGGCGGTTCTATAAGTAAAATTACTTATTTGATTTATCATATCAATGCGCTAAAATAACTTCATTCTTATTTAGAGATTCCTCAGGAGGGAATATATGAAACGGATACTTGCGCTTGCTTTTGTATGCGCTCTGACGGCGGGGACATTTGTGGCGTGCAAAAAGTCCAACGAAGCTGCGGCGGGTGGAAGCCAATCGGCCGCCGGCGGCAAGCAGATTATCAACCTTTGGAGCTTCACTGACGAAGTTCCCAAGATGCTTGATAAGTATAGGGAGCTTCACCCTGATTTTGATCAGAAGTATGAAATTAAGACGACAATCATCGCCACAACGGACGGCGCGTACCAGCCCGCGCTTGACGCGGCTCTCACCGGAGGCGGAAGCGGCGCTCCGGATATCTATGCTGTGGAGGCGGCGTTCGTGTTGAAGTACACCCAGGGGGACGCTTCCTCATTCGCGGCTCCGTACGCGTCTTTGGGCATAGACGTGGACAAGATGGTGAAAGAAGCCGGCATCGCCCAATATACGGTGGACATCGGCTCGCGCAACGGCGAGCTTGTCGGACTCGGATACCAAGCCACAGGCGGCGCGTTCATTTATCGCCGTTCCATTGCCAAAGATGTGTGGGGAACGGATGATCCGGCGGTGATTAAAACCAAGGTTGGGCCCGGATGGGATGCGTTCTTCGCGGCGGCCGCTGATCTGAAGGCGAAAGGCTACGGCATTGTTTCCGGCGACGGCGACATTTGGCATGCGGTTGAAAACAGTTCGGACAAGGGCTGGATTGTGGATGGCAAACTCTATATCGATCCGAAACGCGAGGCGTTTATCGACCTTTCGAAACAACTCATGGACAACGGCTACCACAATGACACGCAAGACTGGCAAGACGCATGGTTCGCGGACATGAAAGACGGCAATCCAAAGAAAGCGTTGGGCTTCTTCGGTCCCGCATGGCTTATCAACTACGTTATGGTGGGCAATTCCGGCGGCAGTAAGCCCGGTGAAGGCACGTATGGCGACTGGGCGGTCTGCGAGCCTCCGGTTGGCTTCTTCTGGGGCGGCACTTGGGTGCTGGCCAACAAGGACACCAAGGTGAAAGACATTGTAGGCGACATAATCAAATGGATTACGCTTGACTACTCTGAAACCGGACTCCAGTATTTCTGGGCTAACGGTACGCTGAACGGACCCGGCGGCACCAAGGATACGGTCGGTTCAAGCGTCGTTATGAGCAAATCCAACGGTACGCTCGAATTTCTCGGCGGTCAGAACATGTTTGACGTGTTCGTGCCTGCGGGAGAGTTCGCCAACGGCAAGAACCTCACCCAGTACGACGAATCGATCAACATCTATTGGCGCGGACAGGTGCGTGAGTACACCGCGGGCAACAAGTCTCGTGATCAGGCTATCGCGGACTTCAAACAACAAGTGGCGGATAATCTGGACATACGGTAGCCCCGCATCTTCACACGTGTTTTTGAAATACGTATGATCGTGACTTCTAAGCGGGGGGATATCCCCCCCATGTCTTTATGCGCGGTCTTGCGTCCGCAGACGCAAGACGGCAGACGGCCGCTTAAGGGACGCTTCCAATACGCGGCCCATTCTTAGGGGAGGTTGGCGTTTATGCAACGTACAAGCGTTAGCTATTCAAAGTACGGGTATATTTTTTGCGTGCCATTTGTACTCGCGTTTCTTGTTTTTTCATTGTATCCGATACTATATACCGCAGTTATCGGTTTTACCGATTTAAGAGGCATGGGGAAAACAGACTTCCTTGTCCTCTACCCCGATCCTTTCGAAAACTTCAAGCTGATACTGAAAAATCCATCGTTCATTACATCCCTGCGAAACACGGCGCTGATTTGGACACTCAATTTCATTCCGCAGATAGGGCTGGCGTTGCTCCTCACCGCGTGGTTTACCAATCAGCGCCTCAAGGTAAAGGGGCAGGGCGCGTTCAAGATATTGCTGTACATGCCGAACATCATCACTGCGGCGACCATAGCGATATTGTTTAACTCCCTTCAGCTATCCAATGGGTCCGGCCAACTATCTCGCCGTAAAGCTGGGGTTTGTGAGCGAACCGGTCAATTTCCTGCTTCAGAAATGGACGGCGCGGGGCATTGTGTCGTTCATTCAATTCTGGATGTGGTATGGCAACACGATGATAGTGCTTATCGCCGGGGTGTTGGGGATAAGCCCTGCGATATTCGAAGCCGCGGCGATTGACGGCGCGACGAATGTTCAGACTTTCTTCCGCATAACGCTGCCCAGCTTGAGGACCATACTGCTCTACACCCTTATTACCAGCATGATCGGCGGTTTGCAGATATTTGACATTCCAAAACTGTTCCTCAACGGCGGACCAGACAACGCCACGCTTACGACAAGCGTATTCATTTACAATCAGGCGTTCAGCGGAAGCTACCTATACAACAGAGCCGCAGCCGCAAGTTTGATTATGTTCGGTATCATAGCCGCGCTGTCCGCATTGCTGTTCTATATTATGCGCGACAGGGATGCGGAGATATTGAAAAAAGAACAAAAAGCCTTGTTGAAGGCGGCGAGGAGGCAGGCTGTATGATCCGTATCAACGACACCGTATCCCGTAACACAACCAAAACGGTTATTTACATTGTCTGCATTCTCCTGTCGGCGCTAAGTATATTGCCGTTCTGGATTATGTTTATGAACGCGACGCGCAGCACCTATGAAATCCAGCAGAACGCGATTTCACTCTTGCCGTCGAAGTATTTTTTCAGCAACTGGAGCGTATTGCTCGGCAAGAGCTTTAATCCGCTCGTCGGGTTCCTGAACTCGCTCATCATTTCCACGGGCGCGACTCTCTGTGCGGTGTACTTTTCATCGCTGACCGCATACGCCCTGGTAGCCTATGAGTGGAAATGGCGGCAGGCGTTCTTCACGTTCATCATGTGCGTCCTTATGGTTCCCGCCCAAGTCGCGGGCATCGGCTTCTACCAGTTTATCTACCGCATTCACTGGACGAACAACTTTTTGCCGCTCATACTGCCTGCGATAGCCGCGCCGGCGATGGTATTCTTCATGCGCCAGTACCTTCTCGCATCGCTGTCACTTGAAATTATAGACGCGGCGCGTATAGACGGGTCCGGCGAATTCGGGACGTTCAACAGAATTATCCTGCCCATTATGAAGCCCGCCATAGCGACGCAGGCGATCTTCTCGTTTGTCGGCAGTTGGAACAACCTGTTTACCCCGCTCATCCTGCTCACCGACAAAAACCATTACACTATGCCAATAATGGTGAGCTTGTTGCGCGGCGACATATACAAAACCGAATACGGTTCGGTATACCTGGGGCTTTCGCTTACAACGTTGCCCCTATTCGTCATATACTTCCTGCTGTCACGGTATATAATAGCCGGCGTAGCGCTCGGCGGCGTGAAAGAATAGCCCGCAAAGCGGATTTTCTAGCGATTGGAACAGGCGACTCGCCCGCCCGCCGGGCGGGTTTGCTAAACAAGCGGCGCGGGCGTCACATAAGGGCGGTGAAGCCGCTCTAATTTCGCCCGCTTCATGTTTTTAATGAAACCTATAATTGCGGGTATTAATGAAATTAATTGTCGTACGCTTAATCGCGGCTTGTCTTGTATATACATTAAAACGCTCATGCTTATAAGTCCAACCATAAGCCATGCAAACGGATTGCGTTTTGCAAGCAAATAATTGCTTACAAGACAGCCAAATATAATTATTATTTCCTATATCTGAGAAAATGTTCTCATTCCGCGTATAAACGCTATGGGAGACGCCGAATAGTATCATCAGGCAAGTGAATATTTTAATGCTCCAATCGACAATCGTATGTGGATTATCATTCTGTTTCAAAGTCATTGCAATGCCGAGTGGCATTGCGGGAACTGCGGCTGTTTCAATTGCGGCCGCAATCCAATGGCGCCTGCCTGCCAGAAGAACAACCCATCTAGTGAGACGTAAATTCTTGTCTTTTTCTACAAATTCCGCGCGAACAAGCAAAACTTTAGCCAGAAAATAGCCAACTCCACCCCAATATTGTAAAAAAAATTCCATAAATATAATTGCGCTGTTCTTTTATAATAGTCAACCTATTGCCCGTTTATTGGAATGTGCGGGCGGAATGTCTCTTTAAGAGGGGTTTTCGTTAAAAAATCCGCGCTCTTGATCGCATCTTCGCGTAACGTGTCGATTGTGTCCTCTTCCATTGGAAGCGGCAGGAAGCGGCGCCGCTTCCATGGCTGTCGCTGTCCGCAGGGACAGCCTCGCGCCGTAAAAAATGTAAAAAGCGTCGCAAGGCCATTGACATTTTTTGACAATTATCATATTATGACCATCATATTAATATGATATAAGGATAGCGTTAAGTGGGAAAGTTGTTTGACTTCACGTTGGTTTTTACGCAGATTCCGCGTGTACTGAAATATCCGCCCATCACTATGGAAATCGCGCTCATTTCAATGTCAACGGCATTGCCCCGATTGTGTTCGCGCTGGTCGCCCTGTCTCTCAATGAAGCTGCCATTCGTCTGAAAGCATCCGCGCCGCCATCGAATCGGTTGACAAAGGGCAGGTGGAGGCGGCGCTTTCCATCGGCATGACCGTCAACTCCGGAGATGCGGCGGGAATAATCGGCTCTTCCGGATCAGGAAAATCAACCTTGTTGCGTCGCCTCAACCTGCTGGAGATTCCTGACGCGGGGCGTTTCAGCTTCGGAAATCTTGCGTTTGATATGACTAAGGTGAAAAAACATGAGATCATGAAAGTTCGCCGCTCCACAGCGATGGTGTTCCAGCAATTCGACCTTTTCAAATACAAGACCGCGCTTGAAAATGTGATGGAATGTCCGCTTGCAGCGCAGAAAAAGCCAAAAGCTGAGGTGAAAGAGATGGCGGAACACCGCCTTGTCAAGGTGGGGCTTTCCGGCAGGATGAACCACTATCCATCCCAACTTTCAGGCGGACAGCAACAACGCCCATTGTCCGCGCCATGTCGTTGAAGCCCGCGATTATCCTGTTTGACGAGCCAACGTCAGCCCTGCACCTAGAGATGGCGGGAGATGCGCTTCGCGTCATTCAGGATATGGCGAAAGAAGCCGACGTATTGATCATCGCATCCCATGAGTTGAGTTTTATCAACGAGATTGCGAGTCACGTCATGTTCATTGATGACGGCGTAATTTTGGAAGGAGGGCAGTCCGCGGGATGTTTTCTTTAAGCCGGTGTATGAGCGCGCCAAACAGTTTATATCCCGCGTTTCGTTCAATGACTATGTTATTTATAACCGGAACGAAGTGTTTTCCAAAACCGTTTTGGGAAAGTTTTACGGTTCCTATATAAAATTGAGGTCTTGAAACAACCTCTATTTATTTTCTTAACAGCAAAGAGAAGGAAAATGGAGCGATTTATGACCATTCGGCTGGCGGCTTCTATTTTTGCTGGCAGTAGGCAGGAAGAGACGCTTGGAGTGACGGACATCACAGTCGGCGCCGCCGGAATGCCCGTACCTTACGGGTGGACGAACCCGGACGGTACGCTTGACGGCTATGACAGCGCCGTCATCGCGGCTGTGGATGAACTGTTGCCTCAATATACGTTTAAGGTTGAGGTAACCGAGT
>JAIROG010000042.1 GCA_031257675.1 Treponema sp.
CTGAGCTGCACTTCGTCAAGGTTGTCCGTACGCATAAGGTCGCTCATGCCGATGATGGCGTTCATGGGGGTGCGGATTTCATGGCTCATTGAAGCGAGAAATTGACTCTTCGCCTTGGATGCGGCGCGCGCCAGTTCGGTCTGTACCTGTAACTCGGCGGTGCGCTTCTGCACTATGGTTTCAAGACTTCGCTGATCCTGCCTGCTTCGGACCTGCATGATGACAAGCATAATCAGAATAATGACAGAAAGCGCCAAAATACCCACAAGGTATACCACCTGCATGCGGCTCATCTTGCTCCGGTAATCAAAGACGCGGTAGGTCCAGCGGTCAACTATCTTTTTCGTGTTGACAGAATCCTGCGCCTTGTTGATGATTGAACACAGTACCTTTTCGTTTTTATTAAAGCAAAAAAATGTTTCATAAGGATCGAGTATGATGTTTGCTTTAAAGCCGGAGCGTTCTTCGTAATTGGTGATCATAAGGAGCAGGTTTATGGTTATCATAAGCAGGTCTATCTCTCCCTTTTCCAGCGCATTGACGCCTTCGCGTATGGTAATAAAATCTGTGGTGTTTTGCTGACCCGGAAACGAATCGAAAAATACGGCGCGGTACAAGGAGTCTGTGATAAGGCCCACTCTTTGATACGGCACCTCGTTTATGCTGACATCAGCGTAGTCCATTCTGGAGATAAGCGCGTAATGATCTATCTGGTACGGAACGTCCGCCCACAGAAACCGCCCCTCCCTGTCCGTTGCATGTCCAAACTCGTCCACCATGGACAAACTCCCGTTTTCGAGCATCTCCGCAATGACAAACCATTCATCGGATTTTCTGTTTGCAATACGCAACGTCATGCCCGTAAGCTCCCCGATCTCACGAAAAAGATCCGGGGCGATGCCCTGCCACTGGTTCTCTTTCTCATTGTAGAACGTGATGGGGTAATTGTCGTACCGGGCGCCTATGGGGATAATGGCGCTGGGATTCTGGTGTATGCTGACGTATTCCCGCTCTTCCGTGGTGAGCAGCCTGAAAAACTGGTGGCGCCGGTACTCATCAATGCCTTTGTTGTACAAGGTGGTAACCTGGTGCGCTGCGCCCATGTCTTTTTCATGTATCGAACCGGCGTCAATGTATTTTTGCAACGCCGAGATAACAGGCTTAAGCCCGGCGTCTCCTGTTACCAGTGAAAGATTGGTGCGGACAACCATCGACTTGGTTGAAAGCATTCCCCGATCAAACGGTTTCTGTGGAAGAGCACCGGCAAAGCTGATGGTCCTATCGGCGAGTCCGATTGCCAGTTCTTCCCGCGTCGTGTATAATTTCGGCGTAAAATTCATGCCGAAAAGCGCGGAAAGCCACTCACAGAACAGAGCGGCGTATCCTCTTACCGTAGCCGTGCCGTCCACCGCGTAAAAAGCTTCTTCGCCAGGCGTCACCCCATAGATAAAGGTTTTGCCTTGCATGTCCTCAATAGCGCGTATCTCCTCACCGGTTATGCCGGCTATGTCGTGAAACGTAGTAACATGTCCTGTCTTCACAAGAGACGGCTGTTTTGCCGTACAACCTATAAAGAAAAAAAGCAGGCATATACCGCCTTTTAATTTCATAAAAATCCTCTGGGCGGCATCTTTTCGATACAGTCCGGCAACAGTATATATGACTTTCCGGTAATATGCAATCCATCTTGTAATGTTTCTACAAAAGTATTAGACTTTGCCAATGAAACTTTTTATACTTTTTCAAGTAGCGGTTGCGGCGCTTTTTTTTAGCTGCGATAAACCGCTTTCAGAATCCGTTCAGGTGCGGGCAATACAAAAACGCGGCGTTTTGAGAGTCGGCATCTCAACGGATATGAAAAAATTCAGCTATCTTACCCCTGCCGCTTCCGGGCCCGAAGGGTTTGAGATAGACTTGGCGAAACTCTTCGCAAAAGAGATGCTGGGAAACGAAAACGCCGTCCAGTTTGTACCGGTTTCTCCCCGCATTATGTTCGCCCTTCTGGATAACGGCGAAATTGACTGCCTCATAGCCGGAGTCACCATTACGGAAGAACGCAAGAAATCGTACCGTTTTACATCCTCTTATTATGAAGACGCGGTAGGCGTTATGGTAAGAAAAAATTCCGGCATAGGCGACATGCAGGACCTTAACGGAAAACGCGTCGGCGTGGTGGCAATGACGACCGCCAGAAGTGCGTTTGAGGAGGAGGCGCGCAGACTCGGCATAAGCATAGAATGCGTCGAGCTTGGAAGCCACAATGAACTTATGGCGGCCCTGCGTACGGGAAAGATTGACGCCTTTGGCAACGATTTCTCCCTATTGTCGAGCTTTGTCGACAGCGACACCCATATTCTCAATCACCGCTTCGCCCCCCAGCCTTATGGCATTGCGGTCAACATGGCCAATGACAAGCTCACGGGCTATCTTGAAGAGATATTCGCTAGACTGCTGGCTGACGGCGCTATATCCAGGCTTCTAGCCAAGTGGGAGCTTTAATGCGCGTGGGCGGCAAGCGCCGCCGCTATTTTCTTTTCAAGTACGGTGGGCAAAATCGGCTTGATAATGTAATCGTCTACGCCAAGCTCCCCTGCCGCTTGAAGAATTTCCCCGGATGCGTGAGATGTAACAAAGATCACTGGCGTGTCCGCTACGTTCGGTTGCTTTCGGATTTCCCGAAGCACGTCAAAACCGGACATCGCGGGCAAGTCAATGTCAAGAAGGATAAGATCAACCGGCGTGTCTTGCAGAATAAAGAGGGCGATCTCTCCCGTCTTTGCCAAAAGCACACGGTAGTCCTTCTCCAGCACCACCTTGATCGTTCTTAAACTATTCGTCGTGTCGTCTACGGCAAGAATGGTCTTGATTCTCATTGACTCTGGATTGTTTCATCTGTTTCATCAGAAAGCAGAATGCACTTGCCTTCCTGTGTCATATAAAATTTATCCGTTTCATGAATGATCGTGTATATCTTTTTTAAGAGGACTTCTTTTTTATACGGTTTCGCCAGATAGTCCTTTGCGCCCGTATGTAAAGCATGGCTGACAAGACCTGTCGATACATGCGATGTAACAAAAATAACCGGAATATCTTTCGCAGTAGGCATTGTTTGAAGGATTTCCATAAAATCAAACCCGTTCATGTTTGGCATCTCAATGTCAAGCAGGATCAGGTCAACCGGCGTTTCGTCTCTCAGTATCGACAACGCAAACTCGCCTGATTTTGCCAGAAGTACAACAAAAAAGTCCTCCAACATAACTTTTGCGGTCCTGAGATTCAACGGCATATCATCAACCACCAGAATCGTTTTAATCTCTTTCATAAAGATTAGGCATCCTCCTTTTAGATGTAACATCTTTAATATAAAAACCGATTTTTGTCAAGCGACATATAGCGCTGTTTTCTTGTTATTATGTTTTTACATATTTTTCTTATCGATCCCCAGTCAGGGCGTTGATCATGGAACTCTCGCCGGCGCCGGACTCTTGAAGGTCGCTTGGGTCATTCCCCGCTTCCTTCCCGGCTTAAAGCCCAAGCTCCACAACGCCGGCTGTCCGACGGCCGGAATCAGATCAAAGACCTCAAGATCATCGCCAGCGTCTTGACGTGAGCTTCCGTAGCGCCCGTCAATGTCAAGTTGCAATCACACCATATTTGTAAAAGGCGGTTGTTTGCCGTCCGATTTTTCAAAATCAATCCGATTCTCCTAACAACGCTTTCGCTTGCCCCGCATAAAATATGAGAAACGCCTTGCCGTTACCGGGTTTTCGAATCAAGAGGCGCCTTTATAGACCGCTTCTCTTGGCGGAGGTATTTCTTCAACACATTCAGTACCGCGCCAAAGTCCAGGGGCTTGCTCAAATGGTCGTTCATACCCGCTGCAAGACACTGTTCCACGTCCTCACGAAACACATGGGCGGTCATCGCTATAATCGGGACTTTCTTGGCGCGGGGGGCGTCTAGAGAGCGGATGCGCCGCGCCGCTTCGCAGCCGTCCATTTCAGGCATCTGGACATCCATAAAAATAATGTCGTATTTTCCCATGTTTTCTTGGTACCGTTTCAGCGCCTGAACGCCATTTTCCACCCAGTCCAC
>JAIROG010000039.1 GCA_031257675.1 Treponema sp.
GCAAAGGCAAGCATGGCATCGGTGAGATTATCCGCTTTCGATTGGCCTTTGAAGTAAACGGTTGATACGATTTTTTTAATAAACGGCATATAGTCATGGAGCAGTATATTCAGGGCGTGTTTGTCCGCCTTGGCAAGTTCCAGCCGTGCCGCCAACTGCCCCTGTAAAATGATCTCATTTTCCATTGTCGTCGGTTGCTCCTCCTTCTTTATCGGAAAAATCTGTCCCTTCTTGTAGAATACGAAGACCGAAGGCTTAAAATGGGGGGTTATGGGGATTATTTTTCAAAAATTGTCGGCATGGGGGCGGTGGGCGGGGGCGTAGCCCGCTCTCCGCATCCTTTTGTTTCCATTCTAAATAATTTTGATTTTGCCCGCCGCAGACGGTTTGAGGGATCGGGCAATGCCCCCAACTTTTACTCATTTGTGTCGAAGGCGCACTCCATTATTATATTCTTGGATCGAAGCAGGCAAATTTCAGGAGGCATGGAAAGAAGCCCGCTTTCGCGGGCAATTTCAAGAGCCTGCTACAGTAAATTAGGGGACAAAAAACTTTGCTTTATAAATAATTTCATACAGTGATTTCTATGTTTTCCATCTATTTTTCAATATATTATTACATATATTCATACCATTACTTATTAAAATATTTTCCAGATTTTTACAAAAAATTTAGGCCCCATTTCGCATAACGTTCCGGCTGTTTACGACGTTTTTGCAACCCGAATAAGGGCTTGCGAAGCAAGACTAGGTCCGTCAAACTGTGGGTGGAATGAGATGTGGGAGGCGCAGCCGACCTGTCGTAGCGGAACCCCGATTGCGCCATTTTTTACAACTATTTTATTATTTTATTTGCATACCATATTTTTATATTATTGATTTTTTTTATATTTTAAATCTATTTTGATAATTTTTCCTCTGATTATTCTATTTTGTTCTAATATTCCATTATCAATAAATATTGTATAACTATTTTGTATATTTTTATTTTCTGTACCGGCATAATTTGACTTATTGTATTTTTTAATAAATCTTTTAATAAAATCGCAACAAACTGATTTTCTATGTTCACACTAAAGTGTTTCCCAATATCAATTTTATCTATAATTTCAATTACTTTCCCTTCCAACATATTTATCTTGACATTTTCATCTGGTAATATTTTTTTAATTGGATTTTCTTTTTGAATATATTTTATCCCTGTCCTAATCATATTTTTTCTATGATTTTATCACCTTCTTTTTCATATTCCCACGAAATATTACTTTGGCTTGATGATTTTAATGGTATGTCATTATTTTGTAATATTTGCTCTTTTCTTTTTTTGATTTCTGTATCGGCATTATTTTTCGTGAGATGATAACCATTTCCAAGGGACATGGATAAGGGTTTAAATAAATATTACGTTCTTTTTCTAAATATTCTATTGTATCCATTGCATATTCTAATGTTTTATAAATATCTTTATTTTTACCGTCTTTTCCTCTACAATATTCACATTTTTCCAAATGTAATTGTTCGAGATCATATTTACTATATTCCAGTATTTCTTTTATTTTCTTTGCCATTCTAATGAATTATTTTACTTTTTTTATAAAATGTCAATATATGTTAAAATTGCGCATAACTCCCCCTATCCGCTAAAAATAGCGGATAACGCGCGATACTATCAAGCCGCGCCAGAAGCGAGATCATGGAGGGAGTCGAAGGGGTAGAGCGCGCCTATGGTGGCGTCCACCCTTTCGACGGATGCGCCGCCAAAATAGACGCGAGCGTCTACAGGCATGAACTCGCTCAACACCTGACGGCAGGCGCCGCAGGGCGGGACGGGAACCGGGGAGTCCAGCGCGGCTATGGCTATGGCGGTGAAGGAGCGGCGACCTTTGGATACGGCATGCATCACGGCGCCGCGCTCGGCGCAGATCGTGAGCCCGAAGGAGCGATTCTCCACATTGCAACCGGTGAACACCTGTCCGTCTGCGCAGAGAAGCGCCGCACCGACCCGAAATTTGGAGTAGGGCGCATAAGCGGCGAGCGCGGCTTGCTGCGCCTCAGCGAAAAGTTCTTCCATTGTAAGAGGCATGTACCAAGTATACTGGATGAGGGCGCATCTTACAAGCGGTTTATTTGCGTCCGCTCTTGCGTCTCCCGCGCCAACCCATGCCTGATGGGGCGCAGTTCCGCATCGCTTGCCAGCGCAGGATCGTCTATGCCGTGGGGGAGTTCCCTGCCTTCCTCAATTTCAATGTCTTCTTCTTCAATAGATTCAAAGGGCATGCTGTCTACGCCGTCGCTGTCGCGGTTTTCAAGGCGCGCGGAAATAACTTTGGTAACGCCGGATTCTTCCATGCTGACACCGAGAAGGGTGCCTGCGCCGATCATGGTTTTTTTGTTATGCGTGATGACGATGAATTGGCTTGCATTGCCGAATTCACGCAACGTCTGGACAAACCGGTTTACATTGGCTTCGTCAAGCGCCGCGTCAATCTCGTCAAGCAGGCAAAAAGGGCTTGGTTTGACCATATAGGTGGCGAAGAGCAAGGCGACTGCGGTCATGGATTTTTCGCCGCCGGACAGGAGGCTGATGTTTTCGAGTTTTTTGCCGGGCGGCTGGGCGAAAATTTCGATGCCGGACTCAAGCACGTGGTTTGCGTCAACAAGCCGAAGTTCCGCCCTGCCCCCGCCGAAGAGACGGCGGAACATGTTATGGAAGTTTTTCTTGATCTTGTTATAGGCGGTGATGAACAAAGCGGAAGATTCGGCGCGGATTTCCGCCGCTATATTTTCAAGGTCGCCGCGGGCTCTGGCAAGATCCGCAAGTTGGTTCGACAGAAATTCAAACCGTTCCTTTGTTTCCGCAAATTCTTCAATCGCCATAAGGTTCACCGCGCCCAGATTTTTAAGATCGGTACGCGCGGTTGTGAGTTTTTCCCGCAGTTCCGCGGAAGAAGCGGCGATTGAACCGACGCGCTCCTCGAATTCCATAAGGTCGCGGGAATGAGTTTCGCGGAAGTTGTCCTGTATGTTTTTTATTTCAGTTTCGAATTGCACGATTTCCAGATGGATTTTTTCAAGCGCGGCTTGTACTTTGAGCATATCCGCAGCGCGCTTGTTGATGGCGTTTCTGGTTCCGAAGAGATCGTCATTGCGTTTTTTGATGTCCGCTTCCAACCGCTCCTGCTCCGCAGTGAGCGTGACGCCTCTGGATTCAATCTCCACGAGTTCCCGCTCCGTATCGGTTATCCGCTCCCCGATTTCGTCAAACCGCTTGCGGTCAAGGAAAAGCTCGTCCTGCACGGTTTTGCGCTGGGCTTCCTGCCCGGCGAGTTCGCGGCGTATGAGACGCGCTTTTTCTTCGGCGGCGTTTGCCTGCGTTGATATGCGGGCGCAGTTTACGCGGAGTTCTTCTAATGTGGCGCGGTACTCGCCTATCTTGACGCTTAAATCTTCATTATCGCGGCGGAATTTCGCTATCTTTTCCCGGCATTGTTCAACGCCGTCCTTGCAGGAGCGGATGCTCTTGTCAAGGATGCGTTTCTTGGTGATGATGCCCTCCGGCGCAAGAAAATCATCCAGAAACGAAGGGGCGCTCTGCCGGTACCTGTCGAAAAGGTCTTTTGCTTTGGCGATATTCCCCTTGGTTTCGGAGAGCGCCGCCGCTATGCTCTTGGCAAGCCGTTTGATTTCTTCCGGAGACGGGAGGGCGCCACCCGCTTCCGAGCGTTCCGCACTATCCGCAAGGTCGCGGACAATGGCTTCCCGCCCGGCAAGGGATGTCTCTATGCGGGCGAACAGCTCTTCTAAAGCCGCTTCGCTCGCCTTGCGTCCGGCCGCTGAATAGCCCGCCTCTTTAAGCCCCGCGTCCAAAGCTGCGACAATATCATCGGTGATTTTCCCAAGGTCTTTTTCATATACCGCTTGGGTCTGTTCAAAACCCTTGATTTCTTCTTCAGCGCATTTGGCGGCGCGTTCGTTTTCGCCGATGCGGGAAGAAGCGAGTCCTATGTTTTCCTCAAATGAACGGATATTATCTTCAATATCAACCGCTTTGCGCCGTAAATCCCGGACAGTGACATCCTGTTCATCCGCATCATCGGTCAACTCCTCAATCTTGAGGGATATGTGGCGCTCGCGCGCTTCGTTTTGGGCTATTTTTGTCTTGCTCTCATCGCGCCGCTCAATGAGCAGTTTGACTTCCTTTTCTTTAGCGTTCTTTTCAATGGCAAGCGCATAGATGGTTTTCTGGCGCTCGACAAGGCGGGATTCCAACTCATTCACCATGTCCATATTTTCTTCAAGCGTCTTGTTCACCGCGTCAAGTTCCGCCTTGAGCGCATCCCGCTCCTCGGCGCGTTTGCGCAGGGCTTTGTCACATTCGTCCCGCTCGTCCTTGAATCGTTTTAAGCGCAACAACTGAATGTCGAGTTCAAAATGGAACACCTCATCCTTTAACGTCCGGTATTTGAGGGTTTTATCGGCTTGCGCCTTGAGCGCATCGTAACTACGCTTCACTTCGCCCAAAATGCCTTCAACCTGGCGCATATTTTCTTCAGTTTTTGCCAGTTTAAGCGCGGCTTCCCTGCTTTTCACCTTAAATTTGGTGATGCCAGCGGCTTCTTCAAATAAATAGCGGCGCTCGTCCGGCTTGGAAGATAGAACCTGATCGATTTTGCCTTGTTCCATAACCGAATAAGCCGCTTTTCCAACGCCCGTGTCCCAGAACAGTTCCCGCACTTCTTTCAGCTTGACCGGACTAGTGTTGATATAGTACTCGCTCTCGCCGGAGCGGAAAAGCCTGCGCCGTATTTGCACTTCGGACATGTCGAGGGGAAGAAGTTTCGCGTCATTGGCAAGGATAAGAGTCACTTCCGCCACATTGAGGGGCTTGCGGCTGTCCGTGCCGTTGAAGATGACATCTTCCATCTTCTCGGCCCGCATCGCCGTTGACTTCTGCTCGCCCAACACCCACTTGATGGCGTCAACTACATTGGATTTGCCGCACCCGTTGGGTCCCAACAGCGCGGTGATTCCATCGGCAAATTCAATATGCGTACGCTCGGCGAACGACTTAAAGCCGAATATGTCAAGACTCTTTAGAAACATTGGCACATAATCTAGCATGTATAGAGAGAAAGGTCAACAGGAGGCGCATCCGGCGCCGAGCCGCAACCATACAGTGGAGATTTGGACGCTGAGAGAAAAACCGGCGCGCGCGCCTATGTCGATGAGAATAAGGGCTTTGCAACGACGTGTATGCTGGCAAACCATGTCTGTAAAAATATGGGTGTAGCGAGCCGTGGGAGTGGAGCGTAGCCGCCCTAGTGGAATGGAATCCCGATCCGCTTTAGCGGCGAAGCGCAAGCGGACCTGTTATACACCGTTCGCCCGCATTCCATTTTTACTTCATAAAAATTATTTGGATACATTGTATTTATCAATTCTACCGCAGAATCAGAAGCCCATAAAACGTAATTTCTTACATGAGGAGCATTCGCTTTTGCGCCATAATCCTAATAATTTTTTTGCTTTATTGGGCCTTTTGCCCCACGAGTCAAGCCGGGAAGTTTGCCCGCGGCATTTCTCGTTATTTGAAGTTTTGCAAAACCTTTTCTCGTTTCTTCATTTAGGCGCTCTTTATTTATTTGAAACTTTCCATTATTTCATTACAAGGCTTCATACCGGTAATTTTTAGAATACGCCGCCCCAATAACAAGCGGTATTTCACCATTTCCTTATGGCTCTTACTATCGAATATATTTTCAAGTTCAATTCTTAGTTCAGGCATGCCATCAATTTTTTTGGATATTCCGGCATAATTGATTATTTCCGTCGCATCCTCATTTGGTTTTTCGTTAAAATTATCAACCATTTCCAACTTCCATTGGCATCAGGTCTATTTTATAATAGACTTGTTCGACAACCCTCATTAAATACATAATTCAGAATTAATGCCGCCGCAGCCGAGGGGTCATTCCCGGCAAGCGCCTTCCGCAATGATCCCGGTATGGATACGCCATGATTTTAAATGTCTTGATTTTTACATTGACATGTCCAGCCGCCACACGCCGCATGGCAAGACCTTTGTTATATGTTTTTTCCCGCTCATTCAATTTGCGGTTCCCGCATGGGTTTATCGGCGTCTTGCTGTTGGAGCGCGGCGACGCCGTCCCCGGACAGCCTAAATCCGCCTGTATCGGCGTCGGTTCGCCACCCCCTTTCCCAACGCTGTCTTTATACAGCTTGAAATCGCGGACCTCGCCCTTCTCCCGCCGCATCTCCGCTGTCCGCCGGCTTTTTCTCTTAATGATTGCCTGTGTTTTTATGGCATGACGTTTCTTTTTCCCTGAATAATAATACGTCTTTGGTCTTTTTGGGACGCCGGGCTTTCAGTCACATCAACCGCCACGCGCCGGATTTCCTGTGGAGTTCCGGCGTGAGACCTCTTTCCCGCGGGAGTTTGAAGGCTTCATCTTTACTCAAAGCGCCCCCGCCCGCCGTATGGTCTGGCATACGGCGCTTTCACCCACTCCGCAAGCGGTTCAGACGGACTCCATGACACGGTGTTCACAGCGGCGTTTGAGCGTTATCGTCAGTTTGTCCTCTAGCGGGAGCTTCGGAGGACTGCCGCCGCGCCTATGCAACTCATCATATTCCTTGCGGAGCGAGGATTTCATCTTTTCAGAGGTTTCCCGGTTTATTCAAGACAGCCGCTTGAACGCCTGTTCTTTCCCATCCTTTTTCTTCTTTCCTTTGCTCACACCTTATTTTATCGTTTCCGGAGCTGTCAAACAGTCTAGTGGATTTGACTCAAATCCACCGTTTTTTAGCGGAACGTCCAGTATGCGTCCTTGTAAAGAATGTAATGAAACGCCCCAACCATCTGGCTAGCGGCTTCAATCAATAAGAGTCTTCCGATATGAATTAGCGGCTCCGGGGCGCAGACGAGAAATCCCCGCATTTAGGGCGGGGCGATAACGCTCGCGCATCTCAATGAAAAAGACCTCCGGCGCCTGCGTGGGCGGGTTTGCGCCGCGGCGAGGTCATTCTTCCATTTTCTCAAGAAAGTTTCCTCTTGCTCTGTTTATCGCGTTTATCATCCGGTTAAATACGGCTTTGAAATCTTCGGGTTTGGTGACATATATTTCCGCAGATATCATAAAACGCCCGCCGTCCTCCATGGAATACACCTTGGCGACTTTTGTCCTTCTGTTCGCGTAATCAATCGCGATGGGAAATTGCCGCTCTTCGTAGTCGTACTCCAAAGCGTAATTAGCCAAATAGCCTATCTTGAAATATCCCAAATCACTTTCGTTCACCTCAATCCAGAACGGCCTCCCTTCCTTCTTGAACGCAACGTCGCCATCGGCGTCAATCGAAGGCGAATACCCCTCAACGCTTAAATAGGTCATATACATCTTTTGTAATTCCGCCCGTGAATACTGAGCCGACACGGCGCCGGTGAAGACGCACACAAACGCCAATGAAAGCGGCGCCACTTTTGAAAACCGCATAGCCTTCCTCCTGAAATCTATTTCGACAAGCGTTGTGATTTCATAAAATCTATCTCTTTTCGTCAGCGACGACGCCGCCTCGAATCCAGTCGGGATTTTACGCCGCCTGTCGTTCCGGCTGTATACGACGTTGGCGGGTTGCGGCCGTCACGGTGGGCGCCCGCAACCTTTTTCATTGCCAATCTTCTTACCTTTCTCGCCGGGAAACAACAACTATTATATCCCTTGTTTTAATAATTATCAATAAACTTTCAAAGTTTTTCAGAAATTATGTCACATAATGCTCTGGATGCAATGAGCTGCGGTCTGCGAATCAAAAGTTCGGGATGTTTTTACAATCCGAATGAAGGCTTTGCGGCAATGTATGGAATGCGAACAAGTCCTCAACAGTATGGCCGCAGTCGTGAGCGGCGCCGGATGCCTTTTAAGAAGATGCCGCTTAAGCCTCGCCGGCGCTTTTGCGGCGGACATGGAAGAGATAGTGGATGTCCGCCAAAGGCCGCGCGGCGCCGGCTTCCCTGTGGCGGGCGTGGATGAAGAGCATCGCCGGCTGCCGGGCGAAAGCGGGACTCCTATTCCGGCGAGTTCCGGGAAAGAGAGTGGTGAAGACGGCGAATATGTTCGTGGAGGATCCCGCGGCGCCTTGGACTGCGCGATGAATAGGCAATGTGGGAAGCTGACGGAAACACGGCGCCAAAGGCAATTGACCGGCAATTTTCCACAGATGGCGCAAGAATCAAATTGAAAAGATTAATCCTAATGTTTAGATGACGCACAATGCTAGTCTTGTTCAATAATTTCAGTTATTGAACAACTTCCGCGTTAGTATTTCTATTATAAAAAGAGCCTTTCTCAAAACGCGGGCTATGTTCGGGTTAGTTTTGGGAAAGCCTCAATAGGGAATCTCTAAAAACCCCGGACGGGTTTCCAGAGATTCCCTGGAGAAGATTTATAATTCTTCTATATATAAATAATTATGAAGATACATTTTCTCAAAGAGGTAAAAAACCTCTAAAAAATGAAGTTTTTAAAAGTTCCCAATATAAAAAATTTCTTATTCCGCCCAACAATAGTCCCATTTTTCATAAAATTTGAACAAAATTTATGAAAAAATCTCGCGCGCCGTAATCGCGTCCGGCAATATCGCCATGGTCTATGCGGACAGGCGCTTCGGCGCCCGCCACAAAACCGGGCTTGCGCCGGAGCGTTTCGACGGTTTCTCAACACTCAAACGCCGCGTACAGAAACAGCGTTGCGGCTTGAGCCGCATTGAGGCTGTCCATGTTGCCAACCCCGGGAATCCGTACGAGGGCTGAACATTGCCGCTTAACCGCGTCCGGCAACCCCGTCTCTTCATTGCCAATGACAAGGGCGAATCCGGACTGCGTGCCGGAACGTACGCTCGTATGCTTCAATCGCTCACGCCATTTCTGTACAATTGCGCCAAGATCGCTTATGCGCCAACGGGCGTACGGATCCGCGCCGATAGTGATGAGCGTCCGCGAGGCGTCCCGCAAAAAAGCCGCCGTATCGCGGACGTTGCGGACAACGACATGCTCCATGCCGCCTTCGGCTACGCGGTAGGCTGAGGTCGTGAGTTGAGCTTCCTCGTCCGCGCCGGAGATGACGATGAAACGCGCCCCGAAAAAAGCGGCGGAACGCGCTATTGCGCCGAGGTTGTGATCGTTGCCCACAGCGTGAAGCACAAGACCTGTCAAGCCTTCCGCAGCCCATTGTTCCAAATCGTCATTGGTCAAGCCCGCGACAACCGGCCGCTCAATCATGGCGACCACCCCTTGATGGTGGTTGCTTTTACAGATGCGCTCAAGCTCCTCATCTTCGCAGATTTTATAGGGGCGTTTTCGCGCCGCCAAATCCTTGCACACCGTAGTAAAAAACGAGAAGCGATCCTGCCGCAAAAAAAGGCGGTTTATAGTGTCCAGATGCAATTTTCCAACGGCCATCACCGCGTTAAATCCGCATATAGCCAGTTCTTCGGTAAGTTTATTCCGCATTTCCATCCGCCGCCATAGTGTCCATACGCTTGAGCCGCCTTGAAAGCTCCCGCGCAAGGTTCATAATGACCATTGCAAATGTTGAAATGTCATTTTTGTATATTTCATGCAACTTTCTATTGGAAAGCGATATGGTCGCCACTTTGTCCAGCGCCCGTATCGTAGCCACAATAGGGACAATCTCAATAAGCTCCATCTCTCCGAAAGCGTCTCCTTCACGCAATTCCGCAAGCGCAACATTGTTTTTTCCTACCTCAACCCGCCCCTCAAGTATAAAATAAACGCGGTCGTTGTAAACGCCTTCACTCATAATGATTTCTCCCTCCTGAAATGTTTTGTATTCCATGTACGGAAGCATATTCTCTATCTGCTCGGACGAGAGCCCGCCGAACAGGGAATATTTCTGCAATGTCTTAGGCGCAATGAAGATTCCCTGTTGCAAAGGGATGCCGTTGATCGCCCCATTGTCATCCATAACCCACCTCACGCATTAAATTTAAAGAATATCACGTCTCCGTCCCGCACCACGTACTCTTTCCCTTCAACGCGGCACTTGCCCGCTTCCTTGATCTTCGACTCGGTCCGGTATCGCGCGATATCTTCGTAAGAATACACTTCGGCTTTGATGAATCCTTTCTCAAAGTCACTGTGAATGACTCCAGCCGCTTTTGGGGCGGTGTCTCCAGCGCGAATCGTCCATGCGCGGCATTCGTCCGCTCCGGCGGTAAAAAACGTCCGCAACCCAAGAAGCCGGTATGCGGCGCGTGTCAGCGCGGAAAGTCCGGATTCTTGCAGACCGAGTTCTTCAAGAAAGGCTTGTCTTTCTTCAGGATCATCAATGCCGGCAAGCTCGGACTCAAATTTTCCGCAGATGACTACGGCTTCCGCACCTTCCTCTTCGGCGCGTTTCACAACCGTTTGTATATATGCGTTTGCCGCGCCCGATGAAAAAGAGCGCATGCCCTCTTCGTCAACATTGCATACGTACAGTTGGGGCTTCATGGTGATAAAATGGCAGTCGTACACGGCGTTTTTTTCATCACCGGCAAGAGAGACGGAACGCGCAGCCTTGCCGTTTTCAAGCGCCGGCTCGATCTTATGCAACGCCGAAAGCGTGATTTCCGCCAGTTTTTGCTCCGGTTTCGCCTGCGCCTTGAGGCTGCGTTCAGCCCGCTCCTTTCGCTTGGCAAGGGTTTCAAGGTCGGCGAGGACAAGCTCTATGGCGATGATCTCCATATCGGACGCGGGATCGATTTTGTTCGCAACGTGGATAATATCGGGATCATCAAAGCAACGTACAACCTGCGCAATGACACTGGTTTCGCGGATATGGGACAGAAACTGGTTGCCAAGGCCCTCGCCTTTTGACGCGCCTTTTACAAGCCCCGCAATATCCACAAACTCTACGTTTGCGGGAATGGTCCTCCGCGGATGAAAAATTTCCGTCAATGCGTCAAGCCGCGAGTCGCTCATAGCGACAATCCCGATGTTTGGATTGATAGTGCAGAATGGATAGTTCGCCGCTTCCGCCGGCGAGGCGGTTAGAGCCGAAAATATGGTGGACTTTCCCACATTGGGGAGTCCTACAATACCACAATTTAATGACATATCCCTAGTATAGACTGTTTTGCAAGAATTGCAATGGGTGGAAGCGTATATGTGTAAAAATGGCGCGTTTCGGCGGGCAGCCTCCGCCGAAAGATTGCCTTGACAAATCTCCTTTTGCGCTTATAGTAGTAATGAAAATGAAAAGCAAGCGAAGTCCGTTCTCAAGAAATCCACTCTCAAAAGGCGTTCTATCCAACTATAAAACCCTCATTCCCTATCTGTACCGCTACCGCTTTCAATACATAGCGGGCTTTGTCTGTCTCCTCCTCGTAGATGCGGCTCAGGTCATTATCCCGCTGTTCCTGCAACAAGCCGTGGACAGCATTGTCGCGGGCGATTTCGCCGCCGCAACGATTGTAAAGCCTGCGGCCGCTATGGTCATTATGATGACGATTGTCAGCGGCGGGCGGTTTCTATGGCGGTATTTCATACATGGATCGGCGCGGCGCATTGAGACCGAAATGCGCGCGGCGCTTTTCAACCATTTGCTCACGCTTTCCTACGATTTTTTCCAAAAGAACAAGATTGGCGACTTGCTTTCCCGTTCAACCAACGATCTTGACGCGGCGCGCATCGCCATTGGCATGGGGCTTGTCGCGTTGGTTGACGGAACCGTCATGGCGGTCTCTATTCTGGCGATCATCTTCATAAATGACGCCCATTCCGCCGCGCTCGCTATTATTCCCCTGCCCTTCGTCACGCTGCTGATCCTGCTGTTCGGCAATCTGGCCGGCAAGCGTTTCCAAAAGGCGCAGGAAGCCTATTCCGCCATGAGCGGCGCGGTGCAGGAAACCTTCGCGGGCATCCGCGTGGTGAAATCTTTTGTCAAAGAATGGCATTTCATGCGGAAGTTCGCGGACACTAATGACGATTACCGCGCCGCGAACATGGCGTTAGTAAAACTCTATGGCGTCTTTTTTCCGCTGATCGGTTTCTTTTCAGGCTTAACTTCTATTATATTGCTGGCCGCGGGCGGCATTCGCGTCATACACGGCGCCATGACGCCCGGACAGTTGACCGCCCTGTTCCGCTACTTCCAGATGCTGATCTGGCCGCTCATGGGCGCGGGCTTCATGGTGAACTTGATACAACGCGGCGCGGTGAGTCTTGGGCGCATAAACGAGGTGATGTGCGCCCAGCCCCTCATCGCATCGCCGGCGAACCCCAAGCGGCCGGACGCCGGCCCGGGCGCCGGCGTTCCATTCATAGAATTCCGCAATCTTACCTTTGCCTATGGCGAACATGAGGAACATAGCGCCAAAAAACGGACCATACTCGAAAACATCACCCTCACCATTGAGCAAGGGACATGGCTTGGCATACTGGGGCGCACCGGTTCGGGGAAAACGACCCTCGTGAAGACGCTTGTCCGCATGATAGAGCCGCCGGCAAACACGGTCTTTGTGAAGGGTGTTGACGTACGGGACTGGGATTTAAAAGAATTGCGCCGTCTTTTCGCCGTTACGCCGCAAGATTCCTATCTCTTTTCCGATTCCATAAGATGGAACATAGCGTATGGACTTGAGGAGGCGGAAAACGCTGGCGTCGAAAGCGAGTCCGCAACCGAAAAAATAGAAAAAGCCGCGTCCCTGTCCGCCATCGACAAAGATATCGCGCGTTTCGCGGATGGCTTGGACACCGTTATCGGGGAGCGGGGGCTGACGCTTTCCGGCGGACAGAAGCAGCGGGTCTCCATTTCCCGCGCTGTCATAAAAGACAGCGCGGCGCTTATCCTAGACGACGCGCTGTCCGCGGTGGACGCGGAAACCGAGCGAAAAATACTTGCGCGCCTTCTGGAAACAAGGCGGAGAGCGGACGCCGCGGAAAGCGGGCGGCGGCCCACGGTCATCATCATTTCCCATCGCATCTCAACGCTCTGCAACGCGGACAAAGCGCTGGTACTGGACGAGGGGCGCGTCGCGGAATACGGAACGCCGGCGGAACTCATGGCGCGTAACGGTTTCTACGCAAAAACAGCGGCGTTGCAACAGTTGGAGCGGCAGGACGGTATGCGGCAGGGATGATCGCGGCGATGCTAATAAAAAATTCTTCTCAACTTCACCACTTGACTTCTTTCTTGTTTCATGCTACAAATAATCAACTCAAGAAGGGGCCTTTAGCTCAGTTGGTCAGAGTTGCGGACTCATAATCCGTCGGTCCTTGGTTCAAGTCCAAGAAGGCCCATCGTAGAACAAGCGTGAAGCAATCGCGCTTTGGCGTCTGACATCCTTACAATATAGATGGAACCTGCGTACAATTCTTTTCTTTCGCAATGCCGGGCGTGACAATTTTTTCAATGATATTCTCCCCTATTCCGGTTTATCACGGCTTTCGGGGCGTCTATTTCTCAACTTGTTGACCGGGAGACTTCCTCATTTCCGCTTTTTCTGCTATGCTTGATCGCAAGGAGGATGTATGCACCATAAAACGCCGCTTTTATCCTTGCTGGCCGCGCTTGTCCTTTTCGCGTGCTCAAAGGAGGAGGAGCTTTCCCCGGAAGACTTGGCGTCCCTTGAACCGCGGGGAATACACGAAATTATTGCGAAGACCGTTTCCAAACCCTGGAACGGAGAAGATTTTGTACCCGGAAAAACCGGCGGAACCTGGAATGATGTGATAAATCAGGATCCCAAAAGTTTCAACCTCTTGATTGCCGAACAGGACAACGTAACGAGCGCCGTAACCAGCTATATGATTGACTATCTGGTGGACTACGACAACCTGACCCGGGAATGGAAGCCCCGCGCCGCGTCTTTTGAGATCCGCCCCAACGAAGCGGAGAACACCCTTGACGTGATCTACACGTTGCGGGACGATCTCTACTGGACATGGTACGAATCCGATAGAAAGATCAAGGTTACCAGTGATGATATTATTTTCTGGTACAACGAGATCCGCGGGGATCCGCAGTTCCAAAGCTCTGGGTACTACCAGCAGTTTCTGGAAATGGCAGACGGAAGCGAAGCCCATGTGGACATTGAAAAAATAGACGATCTGAGCTTTGTGTTTCATTTCCCCCGGATCGTGGCGGAACCCCTCCTTGCAACCAACATGAACGTCATGCCCCGGTATGGGTATGAAGAAGCGAAAAAACAAAACGGCGTTCAGGGGACGCTGGACATCTACGGCGTCAACACGGACCCGAAACTCATCCCATCCTGCGGAAAGTACTACCTGACCGAATACACGGCAGGGCAACGCATGGTATACAAACGGAATGCCAACTACTGGGAAAAAGACAGCGCCGGCGTTTCCCTTCCGTATCCTGAAGAAGAAATTCTACGGATTATTCCTGATGAAAACACGAAATATCTGCTTTTTAAGGAAGGAGAGATAGAGTCCTACACTTCCCGTCCCGAGGACTTGGACGAGCTGGTGAACAGCCAGCAAGGGAACGGGCGCGGCGCAGGGTGGGGCGCGAATTATACGGTGTACAACCACGAAGGCGCCCAGGGCGCCAGTTTTTGGACATTTAACCAGAATCCCAAAAACAGCGGCAAGCCTTTCTACGAATGGTTTACGAAAACGGAATTCCGCCAAGCCATGAGCAGCCTCTTAAATCGCGATCGGATCATCAATCAGGTGTACCGGGGTCTCGCTTTGCCGAAACTGCACTTTTTCCCGGAAAACAACCGCTTCTACGATGAGGAAATCCGGTTGCAATACGAATACGATCCGGACCGGGCGATACAACTGCTGTCTTCCATCGGCATGACGCGGGACAGTTCCGGCGTTATGAAGGACAGACAAGGGCGGCCGGTCGAATTCAACCTTGCCATACAGTCCGACAGCACAGTCGCCAATGACATCGCTTCCATAATCGCCGATGAATTGAGCAGGGTGGGGATCAAAGCGAATATCCGGGTGGTGGATTTCCAGAAACTCGTGGAGCAACTTTTTGAAACATGGGACTGGGAATCCCTGATCATGGCGCTTTCCGGCTCCAATCTTTTCCCCTCCCAAGGGAGCAATGTCTGGGTGTCCAGCGGAAACCTCCACATGTGGCATCCCCGTCAGGAAAACCCGGCTACAGAGTGGGAGGCGCGCGTCGACTACCTCTACAACGAAGGCGCCTATACAGTTGATTCGGCAAAGGCAAAGGTGTTTTGGGACGAATACCAGCGCATTATTCTGGAACAATGCCCGCTCATTTACCTCGCGCGACCCCGCGGCTTCTTCGCGCTTAACAACCGCTGGGATCAGCGCAATGTGTACTGCGACAACAAGAGCGGGTTTCAGTTGACCCATGTCTTTCTTAAGGGGTGATGCGAGGCGGAAGATGAAGCGACAGCGGCGGAGACGCGCCGCCGCTTATCCCTAGCAGCCTGTTGCGCTTGCGGGTTTTTGCGCCATTTTGTAATGCAAAAACCACATGAACTTCACCGCCATACAGGGACGCTCCACGACAGAGGCGGTCCCTATACGTACCACAATACGGTAGGGATATCCAAATTCATTTCTAAAATCACTTGACGCGCCGTTGTAAAATACCATGCCGTAATCGATCATAATAAGACGATTGCATACTCGCTCAATGCCGTCCATGCCATGGGTCGTAAGGATGCTGTTGCGCGGCTTTGACGGTTTATCTCGCGGATACATCGTTCCGGAACTTTGTTGGGAAAACCACCCCAATCGATGCAACAGCGGGCTTCTATCGAGTGGGTGTGGCATGACCGGCGCAATGGCAGGCTTCCCTGAAAGGCTAGGACAGGATGTTTGGGCGCGCCTACTGAGTACGCCAAGCCGAACGCCGCCGGGCGATTGAGAGGATAGGCGTAGGTGTAACACCCGCGTATAGTCCTTACTGTAAACCGCTAAAAGCAACCTTCTCTATATCGGCATCTATATGAAAATCGCATAATTCTTTTGTTGATTTCCGGTGGGTTACTATAAAAATAAACGACTCATTAAAATAATTTTTCAAATAGGATATAATTTTACGTTCTTTAGACTCATCAACACCTGACAACGCTTCATCAAGGATGATAATTTTCTGTCTTTTCCCTTTTGCAAGCAAACGTAAAATATTCAATCGTTGCAACTGCCCGCTTGAAAGAGAAGAACCCTGCTCAAGTGAAAGTTTGCTTTGCAAATCAATAAAGATAAGCAAGAAACTTTCTCGAAGTAAGACTGTTCTGTAATATCATTAAGTTGAACGCCACTTTGTTTGTATATCATATCGATAGTTAATAGAATTCAGCGCTATTTTATTACATTCAATATCGTGAATATGCCCAATACTTTCTTTTTCAAAAACGCTTGCTATTTCCTCAACCAGCATCTTCTTCTTTTTGCTCTGAATCAGTCGCGCTCTTAGATAGGTAAGATTGGCAATTGGCTCAATAAAAAATCCCCGCCCCTTGGGGCGGGCTATTAACCCCAAGGGAATAAAAAAACAGCAACCTATAAATAGATATATGTTTATATTGCAAAAAACAATCACAGAGACAATAGACATTATACAGTTTATTGGAGTTGTTCAACAACCCGGTTGGTTATTGAACAACTCTCTTATTAACATTATAGAGGCAATGCCGATAAGGTCGCCATAAGAATAAGTTTCATTCAACAGGCGGTTAATTATAAGCGTACTATACTATTGTTTGCTTTCTAATGAGAACGAAATCAGCTGTTTTTCTTACAAATATTATAACCACTGCCGCTATAAACAGCGGCTTGATATGAGAAAAATCTCCGTCTTGAATATATTAGAGTTGTTCAATAACTGAAGTTATTGAACAACTTCCGCTAAAAAACGGGCGTTTTTGGCTTATTTTCGAAAAAAAAACGCCAAAACCGCGAGACTTGTGAGACAACCAACCGGGTTGTTGAACAAGTCCATTGAATAATATCCTT
Organism: Treponema sp.; assembly: GCA_031257675.1. Classification (GTDB taxonomy): domain Bacteria; phylum Spirochaetota; class Spirochaetia; order Treponematales; family Breznakiellaceae; genus JAIRKH01. Next base: position 16,993 of record JAIROG010000039.1, read on the forward strand.
TAGCAAAAAAGGGATAATCGACGGCAAAGAGGGATATAAAAATAACAAGC
>JAIROG010000023.1 GCA_031257675.1 Treponema sp.
TTCTTCCCGTTCCGCTTCCGGGGCGGGCGGGGCAGCACCAGGCCCAGCGCATAGGCTTTTTCGATGACGGCAAGCTCGTTTTGCCGGATGGTCACCGGCTCGTCGTTGGCGCCCAGGACGCAGGAAGCCTCGCAGAGCGCGGGACAGACCCGGCCGGTGAACTCGGGAAAGGGGTTCATGTGCTCCAGGGCCGCCCACGCTCCTGCCCAGTCGTCCCGAAAGAGGCGGTCCTGCCATTCGGGCATCACGTTGGAGACCGGACAGGCCCAGTGGCAGAAGGGCACCCCGCAGTCCATGCACCGGGCGGCCTGCAGACGGCGCTCGTCATCGGAAAGTAGGGTTTCCACCTCACTGTAGTCGTTGATCCGCTCCTCCACCGGCCGGTAGCCGGAGACCTTGCGCTTTATCTTTAAAAATCCCCTGGGATCTCCCATGTATTCCCCCTCTGCCCTGTCCGCTATTTCTTCCCGTTCCCGAATGTCGTAGAGTTTCCGGTCCAGCTCCGCCAACGTCTGCTGCTGGAGGACCATTTAACCATGTTGATAAACGCGGGGCGTGTCAAGATACGCTGGAGCCGGCCCAAAACCAGCGGGCGCCCAGGGCAAGGGTCGTTTCCCCCAGGGCCGTCACACGCTCCAAGGCGCCCTTCGCCGGTCTTCCGGGGAGTTGGTATTTTTTTATATTTTCTTGGGTAATTTTCTTGATTTTTCTCCCAAGTGTGTATATTTTTTCTTTCAGGAAGTTCTTATGAAAATCAGATTTGAAAGACTTCGCAGTTTCATTTCGTTTTATTCCCTTGGGGTAAATACCCCGCCCCTTGGGGCGGTTAAAAAACAAAGTGAAAAATGATATAAAGGGAGAATGAGTGAATATTTGCATAAATCGCATAATGTATCTGTATTGTTATATCATATAGTATGCCCTGCGAAATACCGAAGGGTAGACATCACGGAAGAAGCGGATAAAACATTAAAAGAAGTATGTGAAGAAATAATCAAGATATATGAGATTCAATTTCTTGAAAGAGGGACATAAGGAGAGCATGTGCATTTTCTGGTACAATCAGCGCCGATGTATAGTCCAACAAAGATAGTAACAACGATAAAAAGTATAATAGCGAGAGAAGTATTAGCGAAACACCCGGAAGTAAAAAAGAAATTATGGGGAGGAGAATTCTGGACAGAGGGGCATTTCATAAGTACGGTAAGCAAGCGTGGAAATGAATATGTGATAACAAACTATGTAAAATCACAAGGGACGGCAGAGCATTACAAACAACTACAGAAGATGAGAAATAACGAACCGTCTACATCGTTTGATTAAATATCGAACAAAAATCTTAAAATACCCCGCCCCTTGCGGCGGGGATTTTTTATTGGAATGCGCGGTATGCTACCGCGCCCTTTAGGTCTTTGCATCAATATGACACATATAACAGTGCTACTATGACACATTTGTACAAAAATGATACGGAAAAGCCCTCATTCGTACTAAATCTGTAAATATATGGATATGCGGCGGGCGGTGAAACGCAACGTAACGCCGCGTCTTGTGGCTGACAGCCGTTTTTTCAATTATTTTTTCCTTATTTTACCCTTCTTGCGCCTTTTTCGCCTCCTTTTTCATGCTTCTTCATAATTTTCAAGTTGGCATGACATTTGCATATTATAAGTGTTGATGAAGGCTGACAGCCATGACGCTTGACAGGGCGGCTGTACATAAAGCCTCATCGAACGTAAGGCTCAGGTCATAGAACCTGACCAAAACGCCCTTGTGGGCGTTAAAATCAAATGTTGCGGATGACATATCCGCAAAGGAGTTTCACTATGAAAACCATAACCCTGTATCCCTCTCTCGAAAACGTAATGGACGATTTCAACCGGTACGTGGATTCGTTCTTAAGCGATTTCCACGGTTCACACGCCGCGCCCGCATCCCGTCTGTTCAGCAGAAGCGCGGGGTTTCCCGCAGTTGATCTCCGTGATACGGAGGACGCCTATATCATGGACGTTGATCTTCCCGGCTATGAGGAGAAAAACATTCAGGTCCATGTTGACGGCGGACGCCTGACCATTGAGTCCGCGCAACAGGAAGAGGCGTCCAACAAGGATGAGCGCCGCTACCTTATCAAGGAGCGCGCGAACCATACTTTCAGCCGTGTGTTCCAACTGCCAGAAAACGCGGATCCCGCCGCGATTACGGCGGCGTTTAAAAACGGCATCCTGAGCCTTGAAATCAAGAAACGCGCCGAAGCCCAGAAACGCCTGATCCAAATCAACAGCTAAAACCGGCTGGCGCCGCTTCAACCCCGCGCAAAGCGGGGTTTTTATTGTAAGACTTGAGTTTAGCCCAAGTCTTAGTCTAAGGCTTCGCCTGTTTTTTCCGATAATTATAAGAAATGATGTTTAAGAGATTCGTTTTTGTGTTATTAATTAGTTTTTTTGCCATTTCTCTCTCCGCCTATGACACGTCCGTCGCAAAAATAGCAGACGACTCCTCCCTGCGCACCATGTTAAAAGAGCGGTGGTTTCTTGAAGCTCCAAACAGAGTGATTGCGTTGAAACCTCTGCTTTACACCCTTCCCGCGGGCGGCAAGATACAGGTGCGGGTTGAAAGCAATAAAAACGAATTTGGCATTGTACTGGCGCGGGAACGGAACAAAGCGTATCCGGGCTGGGCGCAAGGCTCATGGGTGCTTACAAGGAGGCGAGACACCGGGGCGTCCGTAAAGATACGCGCCTTTCTACGGAGCGATCCCAATGTGTACGTACAGTTCCGGCCTATGACCGCTGATAAATCGTTTATGGACGTGGTTGTATACGACGCTTATCTTGTCTATTCCCTGCCAACGCCTTTTTCTTTCGACAAACTGTTGACGCTTCCCATTGAAGACGCGCTTTCCGCCGTAGGCGACAAATTCCCCCGCGTCTACTTTGAGCCAACGCCCGCCCTTTATAAAGACACGTGGAAGTTTGTCGCCGATGTCCAAAAACGCCTTCCATGTTTGGCTTTCCGCGATGACGGCGCCACTGATGAAGCGGGCAATTACGTGTTTATCGAAACCGGCGAGCGTCAGGCTGGAACACCGGGTCTTAACTGCTCCGGTTTTGCAAAATGGGTGGTTGACGGGTTGTTGCGTCCTCTTACCGGCGAACGGCTCTCCATTGGTCCATTAAAAGCGCATTATGGCGACCGGGGCAACAGTTTCAGCGCGGTGTATGATGATGTGCGCGACCCGTTCTTCGGGCTTGACTGGATACGCAACCTTGCGGTTGCGGCAGGTTCCGCGCTCCTCTCACCGGCTTTTGGAACGCTGGACGAATTTGAGGTGCGTACATGGCGCTTTTCATCGCTCATGCGCCGTTCAACCGCAGGCGCCGTAGAGGAATCCTACGCCGGTTTTATGGAAGACGCGGGCTTTAACATTGAAGGGCTATACCCGCTCCTCTATACGCTTGCCATTGATGAGCCTGGCCGTTTTTATCTTGCCGCGGTGAATGACGCCTCCGGTCCCCGACCCAGCCTCAGGCAGTATTTCCATGTCGCGGTTCTGGCGCCGTATTTTAACGAACAGGGCAATTTTGAAATCACTGTTTTTGAAAGCGCGGCGGAGACCAGCTTTAGAAGTTTTAGAACCCGCTATCCTAAAGACACCTTTGTCAATCTTGTGAGGATTCCGGTTGGCGACCGGTTTGAACCGTAGACCGTAGGATGCCGCTGTTGCGAACCCGCGGGGCGGCGTCTATATGTCTATCAACCCGCGCAGCGAGCGCCGTTGCGGGAATCCGCGTCTGAAAACGATTGACAAAATGAAACGCGCAAAATGCCATCAAGCGCTAGAAAACACGGCGGCAATGCCAAAACGCCAGCCCTTCGCCGTCATAGCCCGGCGATCTTTCCCTTGCGGATGATGGATGCGCCACAAAACGGCGTTTTGTTTTAACCCCCGCTGTTTAGTCCGCAGACTCGCAGGCTAAACAGCTCACTCCACGCTCTTAAGCGAAGAAACCATATCAATATGACGGAAATTCCTCCCCACAAGGCAATTCACCAGCAGGATGAATCCAAATTTTGCTAAAATATTTACAAAACAAATTGATAAAGCTCAAAAAAAGCTGTCATGGATGTGGCTCTGGAGCTTTTTGACAAGCGCGGGTTTGAGCGGGCAACGGTCTCGGAAATCGCGGAAAAAGCCCGCGTCTCCAAAGTTCCGATTTATAATTCTTTGAGAACAAAGACAACCCGCGCAGAACTATTATCAAGGGCATACTGGACGATAGCCTTGAGCGGAACAACGCGCTCATTCAAAAGGAAGTGAATTTTATTGACAAGATCATGAAATACCTGCGCCCGCGGATGTGATGTTACGGCAATCATAGTCTTGAATTTCTCTTTGACCCAGTGAAAGCCGGCTCGGATGTCCGCGCCATTTTTGAAGGTTTTGCCGCCGCCAATAAACGCCTGTTTATGGACTTTGCGGCGCAGGGACGGAAGGCGGGAGTGTTTTCCCCGGATGGACGCCGCTATTGAACTGTATATTGACATCATCCAGTCTTATATCGGGAGCAACCAAAAATCCCGCGCATTGCTGGAACACAATCCGCGTCTTGCGGAAAAACTGAACATGCTGTTCTTTGACGGGTTAATCAGGAATAAGAGGCGATGGCGGGGCGCCGGCTGGCGAACCCGCCGCGGCAGCTTTCAGCCGTCCGTTTGAAGCGGCGCAAACAATGTGAAGCGAAATAAAACGCGCCGCCCCACGCAAAAAAAATTAAAAATTTGAAAAAAGGTATTGACATACTGTCCTATACCAATTACTATTGACATAGCTTAATGATACAATATTTCAACGCCGCGTTACAACGGCGTTATTCGGAAGCGGCGCAACTTTGTTGCGCTTGATTATGATCGGCGATTTTTTCGCATTATGAGGAGTTATATATGAAAGCTGTTCAGGCCATTGATGTCGTAAAAGACTATGATTTGAATGGAATAGCGGTACACGCCTTACGCGGCGTGTCGCTCTCATTTGGGAGCGGCGAATTTGCCGCCATTGCGGGTCCTTCGGGCAGTGGGAAATCAACGTTTCTGCACCTCGCGGGATGTCTTGACACGCTTACGGCGGGTTCTCTTTGCATCGCGGAAACAAATACGGCGGCGCTCTCGAAAAAGCAGCTTGCGATACTCCGCCGCCGGAGCATCGGTTTTATCTTTCAGGCGTACAACCTGATTCCGGTGCTTTCCTGCATCGAGAACGTAGCGTTCCCGCTTACCCTGCTCGGCGTGGACAGGAGGGAGGCGTGGGAACGCTCACGCGCCGCGTTGCGCGGCGTGGGGCTTGACGGCATGGAGCGCAGGCGCCCCAAGGAGATGTCCGGAGGACAGCAACAACGGGTGGCTATCGCCCGCGCCTTGGTGAAACGCCCTGCGCTCATTTTGGCGGATGAGCCGACGGCGAATCTGGACTCCAAGATTGGACGGGAGATTCTCGAATTGATGCTGGAACTGAACAAAAGCGCCGGAACAACTTTTATTCTTTCCACCCATGATCAAATGGTCATGGACTATGCTCGCCGGGTAGTGCATATCCGGGACGGGCAGGTTGAAAGCGAAGAGGTAAAATGATGACAGGTGTGTTTAACAGCGTGTGGGAATTGAAACGCATAGCGCTCCGCAATTTGACGCGGCACAAGGTAAAGACCATCATCACCTGCCTCGCCATTACAATAAGCGTGGCGGTTTATATTTGGATGGACAGTTGGATCGCCGGAATGACCATGGAGTCGCAGCGAAACATCATCAACTACGAAATGGGCGCCGCGAAGCTGCAAACAAAGCTCTACTTTGACAAGAAAGACGATATGCCCGCCTACGAGAATTTCACGGGCTGGGAGACTTACGAGCGGATATTGGACGAAGCCGGCTACAACGCGGCGCCCCGCTACGCCTTTTCGGGAACGCTCTATTCCCTGAGCGGCTCGGCGCCGGTGGTGATAAACGCCGTTGATCCGGACGCGGAGGCGCGGACGCTCGCCTACACCAGCTATATTGAATTCGGACGCTACATTAAGAACGGCGAATTCGGCGTCGCGCTGGGCGCCATGACCGCGGAAAAGCTCAAGATCGGGATACCCACAAGACCCATGCAGCGCGATCTGGAGGAATTGATCGCCACAGCCGCGCCGGATCAGGGCGGCGCGGATTTTATCCGCTCATGCTACCAGCCCATGCAGTCAAAAACGCAATTCGCGGAAACTCAAGCCTATGCCGAAGATCGGGCGAAAGACAGGATGACCTTGAAACGGGACATATCCGCAGCGGACATCGACCGGCTCTGGCGCCTTATTGACGATGCGGGACTCAATGAGGCGCGCATCTCCACGGTCATTGATTACAAAGCCGCGCCGGACGGAATCCGCAAGGACAAGTGGGACGCTGACCTTTGGCGCCTGCTCACGCCGCAGGAACAGGCGCTTGTGGGCGCGGCGTACGAGTTTGACGGACTCACCCAAGCCTACCTTTTGATTGAAACGGATGCGGTGAAACTGGACGCCGCGCTTGCCGCTATGATCCGCGTTGATTTCTCAGGCGCGGTCAAGCATGTCAATCAGGTCATTGACGTAAAGGTTGTGGGTCTGGTCAATTCCCCGGATCCCTTTAACAACTACAATATCGCCTATATGCCTATGGATGTCTTGCAGGATGAGGCGGGCATGATGCTCGAAGGTCATGTAACGGAACTCATCATCCGCGACAAAGAGTTGGGCGCCGCGGACATGAACAGCAAGAAGGAAAGCCCCGCAGCCATCCGCGCCGCGCTGGACGCTGGTCTTGCGCGTCAGGGTCTTGCCCTTGACCAAAGCCTTGACGTTTTCTTTTGGAAGGGCTATGCGGAGGATTATCTGGGCGCCGCGGCGGGGGACTCAATGAGCACAGCGCTTCTCTCGTTTCTTCTTTTCTTCCTCTCGCTTTTCGGCATTTCCAACACCATGCTCCTCGCCATTCTGGAGCGCACCAAGGAGATAGGCATGATGCGGGCTATGGGCATGACCGACGGGCAGATGGTGTTCATCTATATGATGGAAGCGGCGTTTCTGGGTCTCCTCGGCTCCCTCTTGGGCATTGCGTTGGGCTGCCTCCTCAATATTCCTATGATTAACTACGGGTTTGATTTCTCGGAAATGCTGGAACAGATGGAGGGCAATATGGGGTACCGGATTGCGGGCAACTTCCGGGGGGCGTGGAACCTGCCGACTATTATCGGAAGCGGCGTTGCGGCCACAGTGATCTCTTCCCTCATGGCGTTCTTCCCCACCCGCCGCGCAACCAAAACCTCAATCACAGAAAGCCTGCGCTTCGAATAACCGGCAAAGCCGGTTTCCTAAGCGGGAAGATTGGAGTTCAGAACATAACGGGTGGAGGTTAGCGTATAATGATTGCAGGTTGTAACTTGGTTAAAAGGGATTCAGCACAGAACGATTGGAGTTCAGAACCGGAAACATGCGGTTCTGTATCAGGAAACATAACAGGGGGATTTTATGAGCGATAATTATAAACAGGGCGGTTTGAGGATAACCATCACCATCGCCTTTAGGAACATTTTCCGCAATTTCAGACGGACCATGTTCTGCGTCGTTGCGGTGGGGATAGCGGTGTTTTTCATCATTTTCTTTTCATCGTTCATTACCGGTATGCTCCAAAGCATAAACGAAGTGGTGCAGGTGTTTGAACTGGGGCATGTGCGGGCCGTGTCAGCCCAATACGAGGCGGAAAGCGAATATTCGCCGGTGCAGTATCCGGTGGCCGAGGGCAAGGGTCTTGCCGCGACGCTGGAGCGGATTAAAGCCATCCCCGGCGTCCGCGCCGCGCTCCCCCGAATAGCGGCGTACGCCTCATTGCAGGAAAGCGTTGTCAAACACGCCGCGCTTTGGGGCATGAACATGAACGAAGAGTCCGCCATAAACCACTTTAATTTGACGGATAAAAATGACGGGCTGATGGAAGGACGCTATCCGGAGCCGGACAGCAACGAGTGCGCCATCGGACTGCGCTTCGCGGAAAAAACAGGCTTGAAGATCGGCGACCGCATTCCCCTCAAAACCGTGTCGGCGCAGTTTTCGGACAAACTGTGGTCGCCCGTGATCACCGGCATTTTCCGCTTTGATTACGCCAAGTGGGATCAGGAAACGATCATTGCGGACTTCACGCGCCTTCAACGCCTTCTTGGACTGGACGACGCCAGCCAGCAGATCATCGTGTACGCGGATTCCCCGGAATTGAGCGGACGCATAGCCCGCGACATGGGCGCCATCCTCAACGCGGATGATGTGGTCGCCGAATGGAGGGATCAGTACTGGGTTGTCATGATGAACATGTACGAGCCGATATACTTCGTAATGTATCTGGTCTTTCTCATCGTGGCGTGCCTCCTCATCGTCAACACAATAACAATGATCATCCACGAGCGGATCAAGGAAATCGGCATGATGGGGAGCCTCGGCATGACAAGAGGGGAAATCGTCAGAGTGTTCTTCTTTGAGTCTCTGTTCCTCGCAATGGCCGGCGCGACCGTGGGGATATTTTTCGGCGGGATCCTCACAGGCATAGGGCAGTTTTTCCCCGTGCGCTGGACATCCTTTACTGGCGGGGAAAGCACGTATGCCAATATACCCCTGGCAACCACGATCTTCTTGCATTTCAGCGTCGGCAACCTGATTCGCAGTTGGCTCATGGGCGTTGTGGTGGCTTCCTTATTCACCCTGTTCCCCTCGCTCAAAAGCGCGTTTGTGGAACCGGTGGAGGCATTGAGAAGATAGGCAGGTTCTGGAAACTCCGGTTGAGTTTCCAGAACCTGCCCGGAGAAAATTGCTAATTCTTTATTTGTAAGGAATTGCGCAAACACAATTTTCTCCATGGGTAAGAAAACCTCTAAGAACTGAAGTTTTTAGAGGTTTTCGATAGTTAGATATTTATAGAAAATTAAACTAGTGGAGGTTTATATGAAAATGAAAGTAACGGCAAGCGCAGCCGGCGTATGGTTGGCGACGGCGTTGTTGTCATTAGGGCAAGTGTATGCGCAGACGGCGCCATCTGCGGAAGAATTGCTGCGGCGGGTGGATGAAAACGAAATATTCGCCACCATTCAGTACGAAGGCGACATGATCATTGAGTACCAGAACAGGCGGTACGTTAAGACCATGAGGGCGTGGGCGCGGGGCAATACCGACAGCTTCATCGAATTTGTCAACCCTGAAGACTACGGAACCAAGTACCTCAAGAAAGGGGCGCGGCTCTACGTGTATTCTCCAGACACTGAGGAAGTGATGCTCATTTCCGGGCATATGCTTAAAGAAAGCATGATGGGTTCCGACCTTTCTTACGAGGACACGATTGAGAACGAGAAGCTGTCAGCGCGTTACACGCCGGTTTTGAGCGGGAGCGGCGTTTTCAATGGCAGGGATGCGTGGATTCTCGACCTTACCGCAAAAAAGAAGACGGAAAGCTACCCCAAACAGAAACTGTGGATCGACAAAGAAAACAGCGATCTTCTGCACTACGAGATGTACGCCCTTTCAGGCGCGAAACTCAAGGAATTCACCCTGATCCGCGCGCAGATTATTGAAGGGCGCCGTTTTCCGGTTGAATACGAGATGCGCGATCTCTTGAGGAAAGGCGGCAAAACCACGTTCATTATGAAAAACGCCGTTCTTGACCGGCCGATACCGGATTCGGTTTTCAGTCAAAGGAATCTGGAACGGTGATCAGGAAGGAAGCGCCGATGGCGGATACGGCGGCGCGGACGGCGCCATTGACGCTTCTCTGTCCGGTTGCGGGTATGTTAGGGAAACGCCGATTAACGTGACGCCATGCCAACCCACGTTGACAAACCGCGTTTCCCATAGCGCCGATCTATTCTCAATTGAATAAATCAGCGCTTCATTAGGAGAAAAATCATGATTGTATCCAAAAGAAGCGCCCTGAATCGCGCTTTTTTCTTTACGCCGCTGGTCGTGTCGCTTGCGGCGGCGCTCACGGTTGCGCCGGTTTCGGCGCAGACCCCGCGGCAGGCGCCGGCGTTGTCAGGCATCCTTGACACGACCGTTCAAAGCGTCGCGGGCAAGGACTCTTTTACCATCCAATTTGAAGAATACGCGAATCTGCGTCTGCAAACAAAAATCAAAGGCTTCGCGGTTTTTAACGCCGCATTTAACCTTATCGCCGTGTCGGGTAATGCGGTTGCCGCTCCTGTAAATGTATCGGACGATCCAGCGGTATTCGCGCTTCCCGCATCGGGCTTTACCGCCGGTGAGAATTACGCCGCCTACATGGAACTGGAGCGGCTCTCCCTGCGGCTCAACAGTGATTATGTTGACGCCGACATGGGGCTTATGCGCCTTGCCTTCGGCTATGGGCAGATTTTCGCTCCTTCGGACTTCCTCAACCACCGCAATCCGCTCAATCCCAACGCCCGTCTACGCGGCATTTTGGGGCTTGCGCTTTCTTTTTATCCAGTGGATGACGCTAAATTGCAAGTCTTTGCGTCCGCGCCAAAGAATCCCCTTTCCACAAACGGCGGCGGCTGGAACGCTGGTCTTGCCGTTGACCGGCATTGGAGCAGGGTAAGCCTACAGGCGATCTACGCTTTTGAAACGCCGCGCGACGCTCCGCAGAGCGCGCCTTTTGGCGTTCACCGCATTGGTTTGTCCATAAAAGCCGACACCGCGGTGGGTTTGTCCGCAGATGCGCTGTACATCTACAACCATGATGATCCGCAGGGGTTGGACCGGTTTTCCGCAAGCGGCGGATTCGACTACTCCTTCTTTGACGGGAAGCTGTACCTGCTCGGCGAATACCTCTTTTCAGGCGCTTCCTCAGCGACGGCTTTTAGTCAGGAAAACCCCTTTGGCTATAGAGACCGGCACAACATCTACGCCCTTGTCCAATACGCTTTTACTGACTATACCAGCGCAAGCGCGGCCTGCATGTTCGGCTTCGGGGATCATGAGCCTTCCGTTACCCCCATCCTCACGGTCACCCACGAGCTTTTTCAAGGCTTTTCACTGAATCTAACCGTTCAAGCGCCGCTCAAAGAAGAAATGTACGTGTTTTCGGCGCTTGGAAGACTTAGATTTTGAAACGAGCCAAAGCAAGAGCGAGAGGTTTTGACTATTTTGAAAGATTTGAAAAAGGAAAAAGCGGGAATGCCATTCCCGCTTTTAACGGTGTTCCGGCAGGCGAGTTCAAGACAGGAGCGGCAACGGAGTCGCTGCGAAGCTGGTAATATCTCCCCGCCATACATACAACTTGCCCCGCAGTGGCGGGAGATCGCCAGCATTGGCGCTTAATCCCCATTCATTTTTCCTTGATAGCGTTCCCCCCATTGCCGCATTGCGTCATGGATTGGTTTGAGACTTTTACCCAATTCAGTGAGGGAATACTCAACACGGGGAGGAACTTCCGCATACACCTTGCGGTTGACAAGTCCGTATTCTTCCATAATGCGGAGATGGTCTGTCAGAACTTTTTGCGATATTCCCGGAAGCCCTTTTCTTAATTGGCCGAAACGTTTAGTCCCTGTCAGTAAATCTCGGACAATGAGCGCTTTCCAACGGTCGCCCATCATCATAAGGGCGGTTTCAACCGGACAGTCAGGCAAATAAAAGCGTTTCAACATTGTTCCCTCCAATAGTTACCAAAAGCATACTATAGCGCTCAAAAGATACTATCAAATATTTCAAATTCAGCTTGATTAAAAAACACTTACAGTATTATTATATTCATAGCGGCTAAGAAATACAAGCCCTAAAACAATTTTTTGGAGGCATATCATGATTGATTTTGCGGCAATCTTAAAGGCGGCGCCGAACGGCGTTTTGGCGACGGCGGACGGAAACAAATTGAAAACAAGGGTGTTTCAACACTTGTTTTCGGACGGCAACAAGGTGTATTTTTGCACCAGCAGCGAAAAGCCGGTGTACACCCAATTGCAGGCTAATCCCAACGTATCATTTTGCGCCTATCCGCAGAATTTTACTCCGGTTTTGTCGGTAAATGGCAAGGCGATTTTTGTTGAAGACGCGGCGTTGAAAGCGCGGGCGCTTGATGAAAACCCCGGCATAAAAGGGATTTACAAAACCCCGGACAACCCGATTTTCAAAATTTTCTATATTGACGTTGAGGAAGTGGAGACCTTTAGTTTTGCCGAAGGGCCGAAAACGTATCCGGTGTAACATGGGACATGCCCGCCAAAGCGGACGGCGCATTTGACCGGGGAAAAAGCGCGCGCCCGGAAAAGCGCCATTCGCCGCGGCAAAAGAAGCGTCCGCAAATCAACGGCGCGATGATCAAATGCCATACAGAAGGAATTATTCTCCATGAAACAATCCGCGAATTAAGAATTGCCGGACTATTCCTGTATGCTCGCTATATCAATGGACTTGTTCAATAACTTCAGTTATTGAACAAGTCTAATATTTGTATTATTCAGGACTCTTTTCCGCAAGCATCTGAAATTATATACGCAAATCTTAAAATTGCATAGGAAATAAGCGTGTAAAAAACCTGACGCGGTTGACATTTTCCGGCGCTTCCTTCATACTTGAGCCTGAGCGTGTTCTCAAAATTAAATAATCTAACCGACCTTCCGCTGAATTCTAATTATTATGACCTTTTCGGGATAACCCCGGAAGAATTGGAGCGGGATTTTGCGGAAGAGATTAGAAAGGAGCGACGATTCTATGTTAGACAGCAACATGGACGCTCCTGTCACCAGACAGGAGATTATTGACGGCTACCGCTTCATGCTGAAACGGCCGCCGGAATCCGAGGACGTTATTGAAGGACGATTACGTTCAAACAATTTCAGGACGAGTTGTGGAATAGCGCGGAGTTTAAGAGGGCGTCTTTTAATGACAACGGCTATTTAGGATATAAAGACGAAGACATGCCTTTATTGGAAAAATATGCAAATAAAAACAGCTTAGAGGGGAAGGGCGGATTTATAACTGATTTTTTGGGTATACGCCATTCTCTGCAAAATTGGGGCGAGCTTTACAAGGGACAGGACGGCAGGCGCTTTGGAAACATCCCCGTTCCAGACGATGGCTTTCACGCGGAGACGATAGAATATGTTTCATGCTTTACTTCCATTGAGAACGCCGGCTCCACATACACAATGTTTGAATTGGGCGCCGGATGGGGTCCATGGATGTCCATTGCGGGGGTTGCCGCAAAGACACGGGGGGGGGGGGGGGGCAAAAACCGCAAAAACCACATAGGCGTTGAAGGCGAGCATAATAAAATACCCCTTATAAAACGACATTTAACTGAGAATGGGCTTCGCCCCGCTTCTGACGAACCAACCGCTTTTTTAGACAATGTACATACAACCATATATGACGGGGTTATAAACGCAACCGGAAAAGATGTCGCGTTTCCAGTCGTCAATGTAGACGCATACGGCGCGTCTTTAGCGGCAAACACGGCGCTTAGAAGAACAATGCCCATGAAAACGGTCAAAGGCTATTCGTTTAACGCTATTTCCCGCGGTTACGACATCATTGATTTTGTGCATTTAGATTTACAGGGTTATGAGATGGAACTTCTCGAAAGCTGCATTAAAATATTTTCAAAAAAAGTGAAATACCTTTTCATTGGAACGCATACCAGAAAAATTGAAGGCGATTTAGTTGAATTTTTGTACAATCACGGATGGACTCTGTTGAGGGAGCAGCCTTGCGTGGTACAGTGGCCCAAAACCGACCCGGGCAGTTTTGTCAATGTTACCGTAAAGGATGGCGGACAGTTTTGGAAAAACAGAAGCATATAAGGGCGTTGCCGTCCGCCAACGGGCGCTTTTTACGCCGCTACGCCCATGCGCCGCGCGGAGACGCAGTTTTTGATGACATCCGCAAAATCCCTGTCAAAACGCGCGTCAAATTGTTTTTTCTTGATGACCTTCCTCACAGTTTCTGAAACGCGGATCCGGAGACTGCCACAATAGAAGGTCCTCTTCATTGTACCACGGGAAAACGCCCTGCTCATACTCCGAAAGCGACATGCCGGGCGAAAGATCGCCTTCTATGGCGATAACGCCGCCCCGGCTGTTTTCCGGCAATGGAAAAGAGAAACGATCACGCTCCGGCAGGTAGGGTCCCGCCCGGCGTCGCTTGAGATTCACCGGCCGGTCAACCTATAGCGGGCGTATCCCCGTCCTCACAACCGGCGTCCTCACGCGCCGCGGCCGCGTCAACCGCAATCCGGCGCTTGCCGCGCTTGTAATCCGCCTTCACGCTCCCGCCCCAAGAGCCGGGAACCGATGCAAGCGGCCAGTAAAATCATGCCGATCTTCCTTCGTCCAGTGTTGAAAGTGAGTTTTTTCATAAAATTATCCAGATTTGCGTTTGCCTTTACAGGCGTTTTGTGTTGGCATTGAATTGCCAATGGAAACCATCAACTGCTAACATAATAATATAGAAGAAAAATGCGCAATTCGTTCAAAGTTTCTTGAAAATAATGAACCGCCTCGCCCTTCAAGGCGGGGTGTCTTAAGATTGTTGTTTGAAAGATTAGAATAATTCCAATCGCTTTCTCTGAATTTGTTTGCATTCTCTTTCCGCGCCTTGTGATTTCACCTAATTTGACATCGCCTCCTCATCCCCATGCTTGCCCGCCACTCCAAAAC
>JAIROG010000031.1 GCA_031257675.1 Treponema sp.
CGGAAGCCGCCGCCCCCTTTCCAGCCCACGGCTTCTGATATGCCGCCCTGTTCGCCCTCTATGACTTTTTTAAGCCGGGCGGCGCAATGGGTCTTCGCCTGTTCCCCCATTTCAACGCCGATGTAACGCCTGCCCATTTTGTGGGCAACCGCGGCGGTCGTGCCAGAACCAAGGAAGCTGTCGAGAACATAGTCGCCGGGATTGGAGGAGATATGAATAATACGCTGGATGAGGCGTTCCGGCTTGGGGGTGGAAAAAGGAACACCTTCAAACAATGCCTTTATTTCAGTTTTTGCTTCTTGGTTGTCTCCAACTTCATCACGAGGCCATATAGTTAAAGGAACAAAACCATCTTGAACATCGGTAATAAACCTCTTGTATCTGGGAATATTATTTCCCGTTGCTCCAAAATATATACGGTTGTCATTTATTAGTTGTTGAAAATTTATTTTGCTAAACCTCCAACTTGTACCTACAGGCGGCCATATTTTTCTGCCTGATGGCGTTGTAATTTCATAAATATCCTTCTCATTTGGCGTTTTTGCATGGCATGGACCGGATGCCCATAATCCTCTTGGATCGTTATCTGGATTTGAATAATTGCTTAGACTGCTTTCGGTTCTTGGAAGTAAATTGGGTTTCCATATTTTTTTTGTTTTTGCATAACAAAGAACATGATCATGGTTATCACTAAACCATTTTGCATCATTGGATCGCGTGTGCTTCTTATGCCAGATTGCGTTACAAACAAAATTATCCCGACCGAATATTTCATCACAAATAACTTTCAAATAATGCCCCTCGTCATCATCAATGCTTATCCAAATGCTGCCATCCTCCCGCAAAAACTGTTTTAACAGTTCCAGCCTTGGATACATCATGGAAAGCCATATCGTATGCTCTACATTATCGTCATAATGCTCAAACGCGCTTCCGGTATTGTAGGGCGGGTCTATGTAAATGCACTTCACCTGCCCGGCATAGAACGGCAGCAGGGCTTTGAGGGCTTCAAGGTTGTCGCCCTGAACCATGATGTTTCCGGCGCCGCTGTCGCCATAACTATATTTTTCTTCCTCTACAAGCAGGCGGTATTCCGTGTTGGCGGCGGCTTTGAGGTCTCGCTCTCTGGCGCGCCAATTAAGGGTGGGCATTTAGGGAATTGTCCCTGTCAAATTGTTTATGTTTATTTCTATAATGCCTCTTGAAAACAGTATCCCTCCAATCAATAACGCCGGTGTCGGAATAAGGTATATCGGCCAGATTGTTTTTGAGCAAAAGACATTGCCATAAGAATATTTTTTGCCGGGATGGTTTTTGCCTTTATCTTTTTCATATTTATATTTTTGTAACGGCATTTCAAATTCTCGAATCGCTTTGTGATTTTCGTCATCAGTCAATCCAGCGACATCATTATAAATACCTCTAAACTTTCGTTCTTGCTGTAAATAATAAGCGTCAAGAAACCAGAAAATTACAACAGGAATAATTGCAACAAAAAAATAAAGCGGATTATTACTGTTAGCGTACAACGCAAGTACAGCCGCCATGATTGTAACCGACATGCCTTTAATGTAAAAAGAATTGGTATTCATACGAGTAATGACATTTTGAATAAATTCAAGATGTTTAATTTTTGTCTCATTATCCATAGATTATATCTCTTTTCTGATTTCATATTCACCGATATTTTTCTTTATCTCGATAGCTGTTTTGATATATTCCTGCGGTTTTTCTTTAAAATTAGACCATTTTACTGACTTTATATATGAAGATTCCCCTTGATAGACCATATTGCCTTGTTTGCAATTTATCTGTATTTTATCAATTTGATTAAACATATTCTCACGCAATATATCAAACAATATATCAGTTCTCAATGTTCGGCAACTACAACACTTGGTGCAATTGTCAGCAATTGTAAAATATTCATATATTATTCACAGTCCAAGTTGCGCCGCGATAGCGGCGAAAGCCCGCCAAAGAACCCGTCATATATCCCCCCATGCTTCCCCGTCAACGTTCCAACGCGCTCCCCCTTCCCGCTTTGTTGCTATAAGAGCTGGATAGAACTCATCATATCATAACATGATAGAATGTCAATCCCCCTCAGGGGAAAATCTCTTCCCTCATAAGAGCAAGTTTTGCCGGCATGAAGAGAAAAACCTGCGGGAACCTCAAGGTTGTCGCCCTGAACTATGATGTTTCCGGCGCCGCTGTCGCCATAACTGTATTTTTCTTCCTCTACCAGCAGGCGGTATTCCGTGTTGGCGGCGGCTTTGAGGTCGCGCTCTCTGGCGCGCCAGTTAAGGGTGGGCATTTATATACATCTCCCCCCATGGTGATAGGGCTATATGTCCGCGGTGTTTGGAGCGCCCTTTTTTATTTATCCATGTTAATTCAAGACAGAGATTAGGAGGCATTGGCAGCCCCGGCATGCTCAAATTCATCTTTTATGCCAATGAGATATTTGGATGATTTAATAGAGTTGTTCAATAATCAACCGGGTTGTTGAACAAGTCCAATAATATTGCCGATATTAATATATGTATCAATAAAAAATATATTGGAGAAAATAAAGATAACCCCACCGCGCCCCCTTGCGTGTATGCGCTTCTTTTGATACTATGCGTGTGGACGGTGCGTTCACCTTATGGATTATGATTGTATAGTTATAGGCGGGGGACACGCGGGCATAGAGGCTTCCCTTGCCGTCGCGCGGCTTGGCTTTTCGTGCCTGCTTATAACCCAAAACCCCGACCGTATCGGCGCGCTTTCCTGCAATCCGGCGATAGGCGGGCTTGCCAAAAGCAACCTTGTGCGGGAAGTGGACGCGCTTGGCGGGGAAATGGGACGCCTCATTGACAAGAGCCTCATCCAATACCGGACGCTTAACCGCTCGCGGGGTCCCGCTGTACAAGCGCCCCGCGCCCAAGCCGACAAGATGCTGTATCAGAGCGAAGCCCGCGTCGCTGTGGAACGCCAGCCGCGCCTCGCCGTGTTCATGGACACTGTGGTTGATCTGATTTCGTCCCGGTCAGGATGCGCGGTTGAGGGCGTCATTACCGAACGAGGGCATGGCATTTCCGCGAAAACGGTGATTTTGGCAAGCGGCACCTTTATGGAAGGCAAAATTTTTATTGGCGAATACGATGCGAGGCAGGGCAGACTGGGAGAGGCGGCCGCGCTTGGTTTAGGCGCGCGGCTGCGGGAAAGGGGGATGCCGGCCGGCAGACTCAAGACCGGTACGCCCGCGCGCATTGCGGGAAATGCCATAGATTACGAAAAACTGGAAAAACAGGATGGAGAGCCGCCTGAAGCGTTTTCCTTTAACCATGACAGCGGCGAAACGCTCGACAGACCGGGCGTTCCCTGTTGGATCACATACACCAACGCGGCGACGCATGATATTATCCGCTCCAACATTCACCGCTCCCCGCTCTACGGCGGCAAGATCATAGGCGCGGGTCCCCGTTACTGCCCTTCCATCGAAGACAAGGTCATGCGCTTTCCAGATAGGGAGCGGCACCATGTTTTTATTGAGCCTGAAAGCCTTGCCGCCAACGAGATGTACCTGAACGGCTTGTCGAGTTCCCTGCCGGAAGATGTGCAGGAAGCGTTTATCCGCAGCATAGCCGGTCTTGAACACGCCCGCATTGTGCGCCCCGCCTATGCCGTGGAATATGATTACCTTGATCCGCTTGGTTTGTATTCGACCCTTGAATCCAAATCGCTCGCCGGTTTCTTTGTCGCCGGGCAAACCAACGGCAGTTCCGGCTATGAAGAGGCTGCGGCGCAAGGCGTCATGGCGGGCGTCAACGCGGCGCTCAAGATGAGGGGCGAGCCGCCGCTGACGCTCGGCAGAGACGAAGCCTATATTGGCGTACTTATAGACGATCTCACCACACTTGGAACGAAAGAGCCGTACCGCATGTTCACAAGCCGCGCCGAGCGCCGACTTGCTCTTCGGCACGACACGGCGGATTCTCGCCTCACGCCCAAAGGCAGGGCTATTAGACTGGTTGATGACACGCGGTGGGAGCGGTTTCAGCATAAGATGCGAGGGCTGGACACGATACGGGAACTGTTGCGAGCGCGAAAACTAGACGCTGACGGCGGCTCTGCCGGCAAAACTCTGGAACGCGCCCTTGTCGACGCGACCATCACGCCTGAACAGGCGCCGTCTCTGTTGGCAAAACAGGCGCAATCCCTGTCCGAAGAAGTTGCGCTTAAAGAAACCGCCTTCCCCGCGGAATGGATCATACGAGCGGCGTTGGACATAAAATACGCGGGCTACGTTGAAAAAGAGGAACGCGTTGCGGAGCGGAACGCCAAAATGGAGGCGGTGAAACTGCGTCCCGATTGCGACTACCGCTCAATCACCGGGCTTTCTTCTGAATCAAGAGAGAAACTTTCCATAGTGCGCCCATTGACGCTGGGACAAGCCGCGCGTATTCCCGGGGTCAGGCAAAGCGATATCGCGCTCTTGATGGCGCTGACGAAAAAGGGATGACCGGCTGTGGCATGCGGCGCCGCGCCGGGCGGCTTGCCTGCGGTGAAGGCGCCTCTTGCATGTACCCTCCTGAAATGCTAAAATGGCGGCATGAACAAGACTTTGGAATGTTTGAAATTACGAGGCTTTTTCCAGCAATGCACGGACGCGGAGAAGCTGTCTCTCCTCATGGATCAGGGTCCGATTGTGTTTTACGAGGGGTGCGATCCAACGGGACCGAGCCTGCACATCGGACACATGGCGTCTTATTTCGCCATGAGGCATCTTGTCGAAGCCGGTCATAAAGCGATAGTCCTGATTGGCGGAGGAACCGCCCGCATCGGCGATCCTTCGGGCAAGACAACCATGCGAAAAATGCTCTCCTACGAACAGCTTGATGAGAACGCGGCTTCCATTGCCAGACAGATCAACCGGTTTTTCGATACGCCGCCAAACAATGCGTCCGCCAACATAACCTATGAAAATAACAAAACATGGCTTGCCAACCTCAACTACATTGACTTCTTGCGGGAGATCGGCAGCCATTTCTCTGTAAACCGTATGCTCTCGTTTGAGTCTTACAAGATGCGCCTCGAATCCGACGCGGGTCTTTCTTTTATTGAATTCAACTATCAGCTTCTGCAAAGCTATGACTTTTATCAGTTATACAAAAAATACGGGTGCCGCCTCCAGATCGGGGGCAATGATCAGTGGGGCAACATCACGGCCGGCGCCGACCTCATAAGGCGGCTTGAATGCGGCGGGGAAACCACAACCGCAGACAGCGTGGCCGCGGCTTCCGCAACGGTGTTTGGACTCACCTTTCCGCTTGTCACCACCGCAGACGGCAAAAAAATGGGCAAAACGGAAAAAGGGGCGGTGTTCCTTGACCCGTCCATCACCGCGCCTTACGACTTTTTCCAATACTGGCGGAATGTACAGGATGCCGATGTGCGCCGCTTCCTTCTCATGTTCACCTTTCTCCCCATTGAAGAATGCGATTCCCTTGCCGCGCCGGACAAAAATCCCAACGAGGCGAAGGAGCGGCTGGCGTGGGAAGTCACCGCGCTCATTCACGGCAAGGATGAAGCTGACAAAGCCCTGTCCGGCGCCCGCGCCAGTTTCGGCGGCGCGGGCGGTGACAAGTCCGCGATGCCAAGCGTTCAGCTTGAGCGCTCGAAGTTTGAATCCGGCTACAACATCGTAGACCTTTTCTATGACGCGCGCCTGTGCGCCACCAAAAGCGAAGCCCGCCGCATTGTACAGCAGGGCGGGGCGTGTATTGGCTCACAGGGAGATTTTACGGCTGTTACGGACATCGCCGCGATTGTCAATGCGGATGCGCTTGATGAAGAAGGCGAGATAATTCTGAAAGCCGGAAGAAAACGGTTTTGCAGGGTGGTGGGCGTATAAAGGAAGTGGCGTTTGGCGACAGCGGGAACGCGGCCGGGCTGGCGAAGGCGGAGTGCGGGCGCAACGGAATGACCTGTCCACACGAGAGGACTCGCGCCGCCGCAATCAGCGTCAGATCCGTCTTGCGCCGTTTTTATATATTTTTTTCTTCCAATTGAGAATATAACTTAAAGGAAATTTATCAAATTTCTTTGTAACGGGATTATTCCCCAAAATTCAATTATCCTTATTCCGCTTCTAGGGCTTCTTGCTCTATTTTCGTTTTACCAAGAACGCGCCGCATACACCGCTATTTCCTTCCGCCGCGATACATGCGCCAGTTAATTGCCATGCTTGCGCTTCCCGCGATAATGAAATAGATTGTTACTCCCAATAGTTCTAAAACAGGGCCGGCAATGAACAGACCCGGCGTCCGGGTCAAACTCATAAGACAAGCCCGGCGGTGAAAATGCGCGCCCCCGCTTTTCATTAGGGATCATTTTCTGCATATACGTCATAAGTGGAACACTATACACGGTGTTGCCAGCCCCCATGATCAGACAGACCACGGCAAACAGCCATAAACCGGCGGTAGTATCCCGCTAATGAATGGCGTTATCGAATAAATATCCCCGCCCCAAGCGGCGGGGTGTTTTAAGATTTTTGTCCGGCATTTAATCAAACAGCGCGGGCTGTTCGCCATTCCCCGTCTTCCGCGGTTGTTTGTAACGCTCCGCCCTTCCTTGTGATCTCATATAATT
>JAIROG010000076.1 GCA_031257675.1 Treponema sp.
GCTTCGGCTCCGCTTCGGCTCCGCTTCGGCTCCGCTTCGGCTCCGCTTCGGCTCCGCTTCGGCTCCGCTTCGGCTCCGCTTCGGCTCCGCTTCGGCTCCGCTTCGGCTCCGCTTCGGCCGGTTTTCTTTCATTTATTGTTGATATTCCGTAAATTTTGTAGTATATTAACGCCATGACGTTGACCCAATATGATGCGTGGTATTCATCTCATTTCCATAGAACCAGTTCGGCGTTGACTGCCATTATGTTTATCATTTCAGACCTTTTCGGCGTTATGCTTTCCTTTGGCGCCGGTTTTTTTCTGGTTAATCTCTATGACATGTCGCTCATCAATTTTAGATCGTTTGTGATGTACGCGCCCTATTTGTCGGCGTTTGTCTTGTTGTTCTGGATGAACGGGTTGTATCCGGGCATTGCGCTTGCGCCGGCTGAGGAATTGCGCTCTTTTGTATTGGGGTCTATTATCACTCATGGAGGCATCATCGTCTCCCGTTTCATTGAGGACGGGGAATTCGAGGCGATCTCGGTTGCGTTTATCATAAGTTTTGTATGCTCATGTTTTATGCTTTCATTATGCCGTTCTTGTATGCGAAGCGTGATGAGCAAGGCGAGGTTGGGAGGGCTTCCCGCGGTGATATACGGGAACGGGCGCATGGCTCATCTTGTTATTGATCGGCTTTTTAAAAGAAGGTATGCGGGATATGCGCCGGCTCTTATTCTGGATGACGACAAAGCGGGAAGCGACATGTACGCGGGCGTTCCGGTTATCCATGACATTAGCATTGGGCAGGTCATTGTAAAAAAATTCAAGATCAGGATGGCTATTATTGCCATGCCTTTGGCAGACACCGAAGAAATCGCCCGTTTGCTCAATAAATCGCTTTCAGGATTTCGCTACACGGTCGTTGTGCCGGATTTTTTCAGTATCGCCAATATTTGGATGAAGACGTGCGATTTTGACGGCATTTTTGGGTTTGTTACCAGTCATAAGCTGAAAATGTTTTGGAATTTAGGCGCAAAGAGAACTATAGATGTGGCGTTGACGATCATAGGAGGAGCGGTTACACTGCCGTTCCTGCTTGTCATCGCGTTCCTGATAAAGATTTCGTCCCCGGGCCCCGTTCTCTTTGGACATACGCGGGTTGGCCAGAACGGCAAGCCTTTCACCGCATGGAAATTTCGCTCCATGACGGTGGATTCCAAAAAGCGGTTGCAAAAGCTCCTTGATTCCGATCCCGCGATTCGGGAGGAATGGGAAATGAATCACAAGTTAAAAAACGATCCGAGGGTGACTGAAATCGGGAAATTGCTGAGGAAATTCAGTCTCGATGAATTTCCCCAATTGATCAACGTATTGAAAGGGGAGATGAGTCTTGTGGGTCCGCGCCCCATTGTTGAGGCGGAAGCGGCAAAGTACGGAGAGGATTTTGAGCGCATCTTTTCGGTAAAACCTGGTATGACCGGTTTGTGGCAGGTTTCGGGACGTTCAGATACGGACTATGCCGAGCGGGTGGCTTATGACACATATTATATGCAGAATTGGTCTATTTGGCTTGACGCGTGGATATTGTATAAAACCATTGGAGTCGTCCTCCGGGGCAAAGGAGCGTATTAATGTCTTTTCTTGGAAAAAGCAAGAGAGCGGATGTTTTTTGGTGCGTCCTGTGGATGTTCGTCACGGCGCCGGGTTTTGGGCAGATTCGCTCATTTGCCGATGTTTTTCCGGGATTAGATGAAGAAAAAAAACAGAGCGCTGTATCGGCGGACGGTTTTGTCATTGCTGGAAAAGGGGTTGCGTTGCAACGCATTGTTCCTGCGAGGTACGGGTTTGCCGTTCAACAAGCCATTCTCAAGAACGCCTACATAACGGAAAGCATCGCGTTTATTCCGTCCCAAAAGGCGACGGTTTTGGATATTTACAACGCGCTTCTAAATATTCGGAACATAAAAGGCATTCCCTATCATTCGGCGACAAAAGACGCCGATGTTCCGCTTTTTGAAGATGCGACCCGCATTAAAAGTGACAAAGATACGTCCGCGATTCCCGACCCGCCGTCAGTGTCCGCAACGCCCGGTACGGAAACGTGGTACGTAAGACTGAAAGACGCCAATTTTGGCAATTCCTATTACCGTGTTGACATTGACGCGAGCAGCAGGGCGATTATGTGCACGCTCACGAATTTCAGGGATCTGTCTTTTTTAGTTATACCGGTCATCAAGAAAGAGAAGTTTATCGCCCAGTTCTACTTTGAGCCGGTCGCCGGCGGACTCGTTATCTACGGCGTCGCAAGCGCGGATGTAAGCGATTTTTTCGCCTCAAAAATCCATGTGCCTTCGGCGGTGCAGAAGCGGCTTGAAGTGATTAAGCAGTGGGTGATTGGCGGACTTGGAGCAAAGTAGACGCGCCGGCGCAAAGCCCGGTGAGCGGCTGTTTTTGAAACCGGCTTGTCATGTAAAAACACGTCTTCTTCGCAACATCAATTTTTAGGAAGAGGCGGGGAAGACATAGGAAAATATTTGAAAAATGAACAAAAGAAGGGTATATGCTCAGAGTAACTTTTCCAGACAATACGTCGCTTTCCTGCGAATTCGGCGCGAAGATTGAAAGCGTCGCCGGACATTTCGGCGATCAAAAGGCCGGATCGGAACTGGTGGCGGTACGAGTGAACAATGAGATCCTCCCGCTTTCCGCGCCGCTTGAGGTGAACGCCCGCCTTGAACCGGTAACCCGTGACAGCGCGGAAGGGACGGTCATTTACCGGCGCTCTTTGGCGTTCCTGCTTGCCTTGTCCGCGCGCGCCCTCTTTTCCGAAGAGCGGCTTTCCATAGGGCATTCGCTCGGCAGGAGTTACTACTACACGTTTGCCGATGGAAAGATTCCTTCCGGAGAGGAAATTGAAGGCTTAAAAAATGGCATGAAGGTGTTGGTGAAAAAAAATCTTCCCATTGCTTTTCATTATCTCGCCTATGCGGAGGCGATGGAGATTTTTGCCAACAATAAACAGTACGAGACGAGTCTGCTTTTGGACCAGCGGAGCGAATCAAAGGCGCCGGTGAACGAGTGCAATGGATGGACAGACCTCTACATCGCTCCCCTTGCGCCGAGAACCGGTCTTCTCACCGCCTTTGATCTTATGCAATACCAGGACGGTTTTTTGCTTAGATTTCCGGGAACTGGCAAAGGCGATGAAATTGGCGAGTTTGAGGACCATCCGGTGATATTTTCCGTGTACCGCGAACATAAAAATTGGGGGCGCGCTATAGGCGTCAATGTGGCCGGCCACCTCAACAAGCTGGTTGCGGATCGTACCGTCAAGGACTACATCTGGGTTGCGGAGGCGTTTCAAGCGAAGAAACTCGCTGAAATAGCGGATAAGATTTATGCGAAGCGGGATGCGGTCAAGGCGATCTTTATAGCGGGACCGTCAAGTTCCGGCAAGACCACAACCGCAAAGCGTCTTTCCCTTCAGTTGAAGGCGCTGGGCGTTGAACCTATTGCGGTAAGCCTTGACGATTACTATATAAATATGGACAAAACGCCCCGCGATGAGAATGGACAGCCTGATTTCGAATGTCTTGAGGCGCTTGACGTGCCGTACCTAAACGAACAGCTTCTTTCCCTTTTCAAAGGAGAAGAGATAACCTTGCCCGTTTACGATTTCAAGACGGGCAGGCGCAGAGAGTCTGGCGGAATGTCCATCAGACTGAGGGAAAAATCCATGCTGATTGTAGAAGGCATCCACGGTTTGAACGACGCCCTCACCCCGCTTGTTGATAAAAACATCAAATTCAAGCTCTATATTTCCGCGCTTACCCAGCTTAACCTTGACGGACACAACCGCATTTCCACGAGCGACAACCGGCTTGTCAGGCGCATGGTGCGCGATTACCAGTTCAGAGGTACCGGCGCGGCGAAGACGATCCACATGTGGAGCAATGTACAACGAGGCGAGAAGAAGCACATTTTTCCGTTCCAGAATTTTGCGGACGCCGCGTTTAATTCGGCGCTTGACTATGAGCTTGGGACGCTCAAGGTATACGCGGAGCCGCTTTTGCGTTCCATAAAGCCCAATCTTCGTTGTTATGCGGAGGCGGTGCGGCTCCGGGCGTTTCTGGAAAACTTCGCCGCTATTCCGCCCCAATATGTGCCAGGTCAAAGCATCTTGCGCGAATTTATCGGCGAGAGCGAGTTTAAGTATTGATTCAACTGTCCTAAGGGGAATGTTTTCGTATAAACAGACTTGTGGAAGTGTAGTTGAAAGTAAATTGACTAATTTTGTGGAGTAGGGAAATGAGGGAAATTATTATAGTGGGAACTATAGTTCTAATTGTGTCACTTGCAGTGATATTCATCGCTTGTTATACTCGAAAAGTCAACCAGACTAGGAAGGAGCGTTCCGTTTGTTTCAAATCATTAATGTTTGGAATTAAGAGGATTGCGCTATTATCTTATTTGACAAATTTCTTGCAAGAATTCGTCAAATCCGCCGGTTTTTTAGCGGAAGTTGTTCAATAACTGAAGGTATTGAACAACTCTAGCGTTGAATATACGATTAAAAAGGAATGTCTATGATTAACATTATTGGAGCTATAGTTCTTGTCATCATCTGCATCGGACTCGCAGCCTTTGTAGGATACGGAATTTATTATTTTATTCGAGGGCTTGTTAAAAGTGTTGTCAAAATATTTAAAATCAATCCATCGAATATTTTCAAAAAGAAGAAATAAAGATCGGACTTGTTCAACTCTAGTATACGGCTGATTAAACGGAGGAAAAGTTGTTTTAGTGAAATCACTCAGACGAATCCATCCAAGCGTCGAGAAATATTAGAAGCGCTTGATTATATAGAATTATTTGGATTGTCAGATGCGCTTGACAGGCGTCCAGAGGAGTTGTCGGCGGGCGAGCGCAAAGAGTGTCCCCCGTTAGAGCCATACTGAAAAAGTCAAATGTCATTCTTTATGATGGAAGCAATATTCTAGGCTGAGACAATTTGTCCAATGAAATCCATTAATTGCAGAACGCATTTTAAAAACCCGCTTGACAAAGGTTTAAAAAATTGCTATTCTTTGACCTGCATGGTGGATGTAGCTCAGTGGCAGAGTCCCAGATTGTGGATCTGGTCGTCGCCGGTTCGAACCCGGTCATCCACCCTTTCTTTCTTCTAATGCCGCCGGCGCCGCGACGGGTTGCGGCGTTGGATGTTCAATCATCATATCCCCCAACACTTGTTTTGCCAATGCTGTGAAATACCGGACGCTTACATTTTTGCCTTGCAAGGCTCGGAGGTGTTTTGCGGCGGTTTCACTGAAATATGCGTAGAGGGGATACACCTTGAAATTGGTGTATCCCCTCTCGTAGTGGGTGACGAGCGGCAATATGCCCGCGCTTTCAATGGAGATCGCTCCCTCGTGTTTTTTTACCCTAAGCGTCAACATGCCGCCGAGCAGGGTGGGGCTTTCCGCCTGGGCGGAAAGGAAATTGCCGAGCGAGTATACGCAGAAAGTCGTGTTGCCTTCTTTCCCGGTTAGGAATACGGCGGGTTCAAGCACATGGGGATGGTGGCCTATGATGATGTCGGCTTTATGATCCGCAAGCAGTTGAGCGAGCCGCGCCTGCTCTTTGTTCGGCTGGAGCCGGTATTCCTCTCCCCAGTGCATGGAAACAATAAGCAGATCGCAGTTTGGCCTCAACGCGGCAAGGTCTTTTACAATACGCTGGTCGTTGATCAGAGGAACCAGATACGGCTTAGATTTCGGAAGGGGAAGCCCGTTGGTTCCGTAGGTGTAGGAGAGAAAGCCTATCGTGATATTGTTTTTTTCGATGATCACCGGTTTGCCTGACGCTTCTTCCGATCTATGAACGCCCAAACAGGCGATTTCCGGATATTTATCCCAGAAATCCATAGTGGCGAAGACGGCTTTTTCACCCTTATCCATGATGTGATTCGTGGCGTGGTTCACCACATTGAAACCGGTTGCAATGAGCGCCTCGCCTACGATTTGGGGCGTGTTGAATTGAGGGTAGCCTGAATACCCAAAGTCCTTTCCGGCAAGAACGGTCTCCTGATTCACAAATGCAATGTCAACGTTTTCTATAAGGGGCGCTATCTCGGAATAAAAGTCTGACGGATCAACGGGGTTTTGTTTGGTGATGAGCGTAATCATAGGATCATGGTAAAGATTGTCGCCCACCGCCGCAATGGTAAGATAGTTCGGTTCGGGAGAAATGGGAATTGCGCCGTCTTCGGATACGCCGTCTTCGGGCGCCGTGGTTTCGGGAAATTGGTCTATTGGAGGCTGCCTTTCTTCCAACGGCTTCTCGCCGATCGGTTTTTGGGTGGCGCACGAAAGCGCTAATATAAAGACGCATGCCCCTAGCGCCCAACGGGTGAAAAAAGAGATGAAAACAGAGAAGCGGACGGAATGGCGCGACGCTTGTTTTTGTGACGCCGCTTTAGAACCCGCTTTGAAACGATGCGTGTAATGCGCCATAAATCCTCTTTTTGTTCTTCTTTATATAAATTTACATGAACCGCGCATCAAGCAGGTTCAGAAACCCCGGATAGGTGACATCGGCGGACTCGGCGCCGCGTATCTCAAGATCGCCCGCGGCGCCTAATCCCAGCGCCGCTAAGGCCATCACCACCCGGTGATCCCCGTGTCCGTCAACCGCGCCGCCTAACGGCGCTTTCGGCGGCGCCCCGCCCCGGATGACAAGACCGTCAGGCATTTCCCCGCACTGGACGCCGAGTTTGCCGAGTTCTTGCGCCATGACCGCGATCCTGTCGGTTTCCTTGATGCGGGCGTGCGAGACATTGGTCAGGCGGGTTTCGCCTTCGGCAAAGGCCGCAACCGCAGCCATGACAGGCAGCAAGTCGGGTGTGGCGTTAAGATCAAAGATGCCGGCGCGCAGTCTTTTTGCGCTTCCATTTCTGGAAACCGTAACTTCCCAATCACCGGACGTTCCTTTCGTCCGTTTCCACGCAACCGAAACGCCCATACGGGCGATCATGTCGAAAAACGCCTTGTCTCCCTGGGTGTCATAGGGATCGAGTCCCAGAAGCGTGATGGATCCGCCCCCGATGATCGACGCCGCGGCCGGAAACGCGGCTGATGAGAAATCCGCGGGAACGCTCCCGCTCATGGGCTTGTAAACCGCGCCGCCTGGTATGCGAAAATGGGAAAAGTCCGCGTTTTTTTCGTACGGTATGCCTTGGGCGTCAAGGTAGGAAAGCGTCATGTCGATGTAGGGCTTTTCATTGAGAAGGGGGACGTCAATGTCGGTGAGACGGCCTTTTTGCGCAAGCGGCGCGGCTAAAAGCAGGGCGGAAAGGTACTGGCTTGTGGGACACTCGATCCGGCATGTTCCGCCCTTCCACGGTCCCCGCACCGTTATTGGTACGCAACCGTTTGCCGCCGATGTTACGGTGGCTCCAAGCGACGCCAAGGCGGACAGGAGATGCGCCGCGCTTCGCCGCCCGATCTGTGCATCGCCGGTGAAGGCGCGGGGCGTAGCGCCGAGCGCGGCTATGGCGAGCGCCAGAAACAAGGTGGTGCCTGAGTTTCCCACATCCAGAGCGGCGTTTTGCAGCGCGGCGCGCTCACCGGCGAATGAAAAGCCGGTTGCGGAACGGACTGCCGCCCCTTTTACGATCCAACGTTCCGGCGCTTTTTTTTCTATTATATTTGCGCCGAACGCCGCGCATACGGCAAGGCAGGAGCGGGAATCCAGAGAATAGAGCGGACGCTCAATGCGTGAAACGCCATCCGCCAGCGATGCGATAAGCAACCGCCGTATGGTATGAGATTTTGACGCCGGCACACGGACAACGCCGGAAAATGTATGCGGAGTGATAAGAGCTTGCACAAAGAAAGCATACCATGAAAACAGGAAAAAAGGAAGGGGGCGCATTGTTTGGATGCGCCCTGTACGCTTCGCGCCGCCGCGAGGCGCGGTTTATATAACGCACAAGGACACGAGTCCGTTGTAGATGAGTTGAACCGCAAAACCCGCGAGGATAAGCCCCATTATTTTTTCCATGACCGCTATGCCCATGACCCCAAGAACACGGAGGATTAAGTCGCTTGACCTGAGAACCGTGAACATGCACAGAAGCCCAATGAGCAGGGCGGGCAATAAGGCCAGCGCGGTGGACAGCCACGGGGTGTCTCCGGATACATAGGTCATTATCACCGTGAGCAATCCGGGACCCGCGATCATGGGGACAGCCAGAGGGAAGAGGGCGACAAAACTGACGGGCCTTTCTTCTTCAGAAGGCGGCGGACGGTTCGTTCCGGGTTTGCTGTAGATCATTCCAAATGCGATGAGAAAGAAGAGGATGCCTCCTGATATGTAAAACGCGCCCGGTTTAATGCCGAAAAAGTCAAGAATAAATTTTCCGGCGATGAGGAATACACCTAACACCAGTCCCGCAAGCAGAATGGCTTCCGCTATAATACGATTGCGCGTTTTCGTATCGTATGAGGACGTGATCGTCAGAAAAGGCGGAATAATCCCAATGGGATCCATCACCAACAGAATGGTGAGAAGAATCTGCAAAAAGCCATGTTCCATGTATGCCTGCCTATGTTTGTTAGCTACGTTTTTTCTTTTTTAAAATGAGGCGGTTCCAGACTTCAGTTTTTGGAACCGCCTCTTACACTTGGAGCAAATGGTATAAGCCATAAACGCTTAACTTATAAGGAATCAGCAATTTTCTCCTAAAGCCTGTTCCAAAACACGGTTAGTTTTGGAACAAGCTCAAATGAACGCCCCTCGCCGCGTTGAAGGATGGAGAGAAACGTTTTGCCGCCCGCGCTGGCTGCGGCGCTGGGGGCGCGTTCCGGTTACGCTGTCCGCCGCAACCGCACATGCTCTATATCGCAACTGAAAAGCTCCCGCAGATCGTTCAAGCCAAGCGCCATCAGCGCCATGCGGTCGATGCCTATGCCCCATGCCGCGACAGGCGCATTCAAGCCGAGCGACGCCGTAACTTCCGGGCGAAAGATGCCTGAGCCGCCAAGCTCAAACCAGCCGAGCGCCGGGTGCTTTATATGCACTTCCACCGAGGGCTCCGTGAAGGGGAAATAGCCCGGCACATATTTCACCTCTTTCGCGCCGGCGATTTCAACAGCGAACATTTCGAGAAAGCCAAGCAGGGTGCGGAGGTTCACCTCTTCGCCCAACGCTATGCCTTCGGTTTGGTAGAAATCGGACAGGTGAGTCGCGTCCACACGGTCGTAGCGGAAACACCGGAGCATTCCAAAGTACTTGCCCGGAATCTTCGCGTGTGGCAGGGTTTTCGCGGACATGACGGTTCCCTGGCTGCGGAGTATGAGCCGTTTGGTGAACTCGCGGTCAAAAGCGTAACTCCAGCCCCGGCTGCCCGTATCGCCGCCGTTTTCATGCGCCGCCGCGACCTGCGAAAGCCACGGCTCCTCAATGTATTGCGCGTGTTGCGGGTCGGCGATGCGGTATACGTCATGGATGTCCCGCGCCGAATGGAATTGAGGCATGAAGAGCGCGTCCGAATTCCAAAATTCGGTCTCCACGAGGGGCCCGTCAAATTCCTCAAAACCCAGGGACACGAGTTTGTCTTTCACGTGCTCAAGGAATTTCGCGTAGGGATTAGTTCGTCCCGGTATAAGGCGGGTGGGCGGCACATGCACGTTGTAAGCGCGGAATGTCGCGGTTTTCCATGCGCCGGTCTCAAGCGAGTCCGGGGTGAGGGCGCCGGTTTCCTCTCCGGTAAGCCCGGCTCGTTCAAGAGCCGCGGCAACAACGTCTCGTGTTTCGGAAAAGCCGAACACAACGGTTTCACGGTCGAATTCGCGGAACGCCGCGCCGCTTGCGCCGCGTTTCTTCGCAATGCCGGCGATAGCCTCGCGCTCTTCGGCGGAAAGGTCCGCCGCCGCAATGACGTCGCTTTCCGCCGCTTTGTCGAGCAGTCCGCGGATGAGCGCGAGGCGTTCCGCCGCCGCGCCGGAGGCGGGGCGGCCGTTGCGCGACTTGTCGTCAGGATAGGTATACGCGATCCGCTTGCCGCTATCCATGGCGAAAACGCCCAGCTTGGAAAGCGACCCAAACGCGCTGCCCGCGTCTTTATTGTCAAGTTTCAACGTAGCGGCGATTTCAGGCAGGCTCATGCCCTGTTTTATCCTGACCAGTTCTATGAACCGCTCTTCAGGCGTCCCCTGTTCCTTCCATTGCCTGCCCAAATCGGTCAGTTCAAAAAATACGGCGGTTTCACGGCGAATTTCCCGTATCAAACCCTTGCCTGCAAGCCACGAAAGCGCCTGATTGCCGTTTCCGCTCTTAAAATTGAGGTCTTTTTCAATCTTGTCAACAAACAGTTCATCGCCTTTCTTATAAAAGAGGATGATCTTTATCTCCAACGGGTGAAGATTTTTTATTGCCGCGTCAGCCGTGTTAGCATCCATACTATCTCCATTGTCTCCATAATAGCAGGTTTTTGCGGCAAATGCAAGGCGGAAGCGCGTCCGGTACGCCGGCGGATAATGCGCCGCTTGTTTCTAAGACATGTTCACACAAGGCGAAGAGACGACTATAATCGCCGCATACATACACGCGGTGAACAGCATGTCAAGTTTGTCATAACGGGCGCAAACCCTGCGGCGTCCCTTTGTCCGTCGAAAAAAACGTCCGGCTTCATTCCGACCCTTATAGATATCCCGGGCGCGATTCCACGGATGCGCCGATCCATTGACAACGCCGAGCTTCCTTCCATTGATCCCGCTCTTTCCAGCGAAATCCTCCTCCCCACAGAAATTCTCTACATCCCGCATTTGCGGGAGCGTATTTTAAGAGAACGGGCGGGCGGAGTCGTCCGCAAAAGAGAGATTATTATGGCTAATGAAAGTACACTATGCAAGAAGTTTTTGTTGAGCGCCGGTTGGGACATATCCATCGCGGCGTTTTCTGAAAAGGACTGCCAATTGAATATTACGCCAACCGCGCCTATGCCGTTGTTTCCAAGCGACCGAAATCCACAAAGACGGCGACTACGATGATGTGGTTGAACGCCTCAATAGCGCTGGTAAAAGACTGTCAGGACAACCGCAATTTGCGCGTCCGCCATCACCGATTGCAAAAGGATCATAGAACGGACCGCTTGCGCCATTAATGTGGCAAAACAGGAAATGAAAGATAGTTGAGAGGCTGCCGGCCAAAGAATAGCAGAAGCGGATGGGGACAAACAAAAAGCGGAAGCTGCTGAAAAATCCAATGCGTCCGATAAAGACACGCTCAAACAAGCCGCGCAAACCGCCGCATATAAAGCGGAAACAGCGATCAATGCCGCCGAAGAGAGCGGGAAGCGCTTGTACCGCGTCGCGCCCCGCCGCGTTTGCCCGCGAATATTCGGGCATGATGCGCACAAGTATGGGAAGGCGTCGCGAGGCGAGCGGACAATACGAACTTGCCTTGCTCGCCCGTCAGACGGACATCGCGCCGGCAAGCCCTCCGCTGAAGGCGCATGCCGCAACGCTCACGCTACGAGAAAAAGCATGTATTAGGCGAAACGTGAGGGCTTGCCGTGTTCTATCGCGGGATAAACAAGATTTTCCTCGGGGAAACATGCCGCGTTCCGTCTCTCTATTATCCGCCAAACAGGATTTACGAATACGAAGACGCCATTTTCAAAGAGTCCATTTCCTTTTTCCCGATGAAACGCTCGCCCGGCGCTTAACGGTGGAAAAACTGTTCCTTCTGAGGCATTATAGCTTTCCCTCGCGGCTTCTGGATATAAGCGAAAACCCGCTGGTTGACCTTTTTTCGTCTGCTTTGCCGATAAGGGTCAGGAAGCCTCTCTTAAGGGAAGACGGCGTGGCGTACGTGGTACCGGCAAAAGAGATAAAATTCGCCGGCAGCGACGCGGTTTCCATTCCCGCCAATCTCTGCAAGCGTCCGAATAGCGAGTTTTTCATAAAGGACATTCTTCATCTGGGGAGCGTTCAACAAGGATGATAGAATCGAATATTTGGTCTACAACATACAGGAGGAGAAGCCGCATTTTCAGAATCTCATACTGCCCGAAACCCACCGGCTCACTCGTATGCGCCCGAGTCCGCGTGAACAAACCAATCATCATCCGGCAGGACGGCCGCTTCTTTCTGTTCGGCGTCAACGGTGAAAGGAAGCGTTGCGCCATAATGCGCCCTGAATGGATCAAAGATCCGATTGTCATCCTTGCCGGGACAAAAAGCCCATACTTGAAAAGCTTGACAAAATGAGCCTCAA
Source organism: Treponema sp. (assembly GCA_031257675.1). Classification (GTDB taxonomy): domain Bacteria; phylum Spirochaetota; class Spirochaetia; order Treponematales; family Breznakiellaceae; genus JAIRKH01. The sequence continues at coordinate 12,264 of JAIROG010000076.1, forward strand.
CGAAGGCTTTTTCCACCCGGATTCTGAACACGTCAGTAACGTTGTCTGCGGCGCTATGGCAACGGGCGGGTGTCGTCCGGACTTAGCTGAACGGCTGCGGGGCATGGGTTGCTGAAGGATGCGGTGGCGCGCTTTATGCGACCCGGAATTTGTGCGCCGGTTGTACCGCGCAAACTCCACCAAGTCGTGGTCAGCGTATTCGCCGGTTTCGATCTTGACATTGAGCGCTGTTTTTCAGTATTATACTTCCACTATCTGAAAACGTCCGAAGACGTTTCCCGCATATGCGCCCCGCGCTCCGCGCCGCGTATCCATGCGTTGCGCCCGCCGTTATGAAAGCGGCGGAGCGGTTTTGTCATCCCCTGACTGCGAAAGGAGAACTTTCGGCGAAAGAATGTCTTTCATTCAATCACCTGATATGAATAAAACTATTATAGTAATAGACGGCATGGGCGGAGGAATCGGCGCCCAATTGATTTCACGCTTGAGAGAAATTCTTAGCGATCCACAGGAAATTATCGCTCTCGGCGCCAATTTTGGAGCCACGGAACGTATGCTCAAAGCCGGCGCGACAAAAGGCGCGACCGGCGAGAACGCTATTCGCGTGTCCGTGCGTTTAGGCGGCTTTATAGTGGGCCCCATCGGCATTATCATCCCGAATAGCATGATGGGTGAGATTACGCCCGTCATGGCGGACGCCATTCTCGCCGCTCCCTGCGAAAGGATATTGTTGCCCGTGAAGAACGAACATTTTACGCTCCCCGGGCTTGAAGTGACGCCGCTTGCCAAAGCCATTGAGCTTGCGGCGGATGCGGTGAAAGAGCGGCTTGCCAAGGGGGACGCATGAATACGCGCGATGAACGATACCGGCGTTTATGCGCCGCGATTGGCGGGAAAGAAGCGGTTGCGGTCGCTTTTTCAGGCGGCGTTGACAGCGCGTTGGTATGCGCCGCCGCGTTTGACGCGCTGGGCGACAAGGCGATAGCCGTCACCGTCGTGTCGCCGATGTTGCCGGCGCGTGAGATTGCGGACGCGAAGCGCGCCGCCGGCTTCATCGGCATTGAACACGTGCTGTTGCAATCGCCCGCTATTGAAGACGATGTGGCGTCCAACCCCGTTGACCGGTGTTATCACTGTAAAAGGCATGAGTTTGGCGCGATTATTGCTTACGCGAAAACACGCGGCGTTAGCGCGGTGTTGGACGGCTCCAACGCCGATGATGAAGGCGATTACCGTCCGGGGTTGCGGGCGCTCGCGGAATTGGGCGTTGCAAGCCCGTTGCGTGACGCGCGGCTTGCCAAGCTTGACATTCGCGCTCTTTCAAAAGAACGCGGACTGCCACTGTGGGACAAGCCGGCGTTCGCATGCCTCGCCTCCCGCATTCCCTATGGCGAGAGCATTGACGTTGAAAAACTTGCCGCTGTGGAGCGGGCTGAAGCCGTCTTGACTGAAGCCGGTTTTCGTCAGGCGCGGGTGCGCCGGCACGGCATACCGGGCGGGGCGCTTGCCCGCATAGAAGTTGCGCCCGAAGAACGGAATCTGTTTTTTGATGCGGCGCTGCTCGACGCGCTTTCTGAAAAAATCAAGAAAATCGGGTTTCTCTATGTTTCGTTTGAGCTTTCAGGGTACGCGACCGGAAGTATGAACGCCGCGCTCCATGCCAATGGGAGAAACGGTGGAAACGGCTGAAAGGCGCGGCGCGGCGTTGCGCGGCGGTATCGATGGATTCGCCTGCCTTGACGCGGAACGCCAAGACCGCACGGGGTATCCTGAAGTCGTATACTGCGCCGGCAAAACCGATGACCAGTCTTTTGCGATTATATGCGCCCTGCATGAGCGCGGCATACCGGCGCTGGCGACAAAGGCGTCTCTTTCGCTCGCGGCGCGTGTACTATCCGCCTTTCCCAAAGCGGCGTTTGATGAAACAGCGCGGACCATCACGCTCGGCGTATTTTGCGAGCCGCAGGATCGGCGGGGGCTAATCACGGTGGTATGCGCCGGCACATCGGACCTGCCGGTGGCGATGGAAGCGACGCGTACCGCGGAGTTTTTCGGCAGCGCGGTGGAGCTTGTTTGTGATGTGGGAGTCGCTGGCATACACCGGCTTTTTTCCCGTCTCAGCGATATACGCAAGGCGCGGGTAATCATCGCAGTCGCCGGCATGGAAGGCGCCCTGCCGGGCGTTTTGGCCGGGCTGGTGTCAGCGCCGGTCATCGCGGTTCCCACCGGCGTCGGCTACGGCGCGTCTTTCGGGGGATTGGCGGCGTTGCTCGGCATGTTGAACGCCTGCGCTCCCGGCGTTTCCGTGGTGAACATTGACAATGGCTTTGGAGCCGGTTATCAGGCGAACATGATAAATAAATTAGGGGGCGCATAGCAGACGTTATGGCGGCAAGCGAGGCTTTTGCCCGACGTGGCAATATCCGTATGCAACGCTCTGCGTTTCTTTCTGATCGCCGTACTTGCTCCGCAATCTTACAATTCTTTTTCATGCAACATTGCCATTTTTTCAGGACAGCGTATTATTTTGACAGAGGAGACGGTTTGCAATGCGGCGGGATGCGGCGGGGCGGACTGCGATTGACCGCAACGGACTGCAGTTTCGCGCTTGAGCGGATTATGAACAGCCTCTGAGAGAAAAATGTATGGGAGAGGTGACGGCGCAGGGGCGGGAGTTGACCCGGGTAATGGTCTTTGAGGAGGTCTGAACTATGAAATGGACGTGGAAACCGGCCGGCGTATGCGGGAAACTGACCGGAAGATTGGCGATTTGACCGGATGCTGGGAGGAGATGGTTGAGAACCTTGTGTCCCTCAAACTCCATGAAAAATTAAAGCGCTGAATTTTGTTTTTACCCGCACTTCACGAAACGCCGGGATTCGGGAGCATAATCAAAGAAGGCTTGCCGAAATGGACGCGCTTCTTGAAAATGGCGGTATGCCAAGGCGGTGGAGGTGAAGACCCGTCTGACTACGGCGGATGCGAACGACCGCCTAGCGGACGGGAATACTGCGCCGGGCTGCGGACGCGCGGTGACAGGCGGAAGTACCTTGGAGCGGTTGTTAACGATGAAGAGCGGCTTTTACGTCATTGTCCCCTCCGGAGAAACGGTGGACATTGAGGCGCCCGAAGCTTCTAACCTTCGAATTTGGCGAAGCCTCCTCCACCGGATCGTCATAATGCGCAGGGCGGCGCATTGCGTAGCGTCGCCGCGCGTATACGACCTCTTGACATGCCCGCCGGTTTCCGTTATTATTTTATTCAACGCTTGAAGGCGTTCCACACGCCCGCCGTTATGAAACCGGCGGAGCGGTTTTTGGTGTATCCCCATTGATCCGCGAAAGATGAACTTTCGTTTCAATCAGATGTCATGAACAAGACTAGTATGACACATAAATCAGGAGGCGCATAATGCACATGGCTGATGCGTTGGTTTCCCCGGTTGTTGGGGGAATAATGTGGGCTGTTTCCGCCGGAGCGGTCGCCTATTCAATGGCAAGCGTCAAAAAGGCAAGCGCTGAACAGGAAAACGCGGAAAACGGCGAAGGGCTTGTCGGGAAGGCAAGCCTTATGGCGATTGCCGGCGCGTTTGTGTTCGCCGCGCAAATGATCAACTTCACCATACCGGGAACCGGCTCAAGCGGGCATATAGGAGGCGGCATACTGCTTGCCTCTCTTTTGGGCGGTTGCCCCGCGTTGCTCGCCATAACAAGCGTACTGGCGGCGCAAGCCCTTTTCTTTGCGGACGGCGGATTGCTGGCTTTGGGCTGCAATATATTCAATATGGGGGTTATTCCCTGCCTCTTTGTGTATCCATTGGTTGTCAAGCCCATGTTTCAAAAGCGACGCCCAGAGCGGCAGGGAAGGGCGTTCAAACGCTTTACGCCGGGCTGCGTTCTTGGCGTCATGATCGCCTTGCCCCTTGGCGCGTTCTTTGTGACGCTGGAAACCCTTGCGTCCGGCGTCACCGCTCTTCCTTTTTCTACGTTTGCGCTTTTAATGTTGCCGATTCATCTGGCGATTGGGGCGGGCGAAGCCGCGGCAACCGCTCTGATCATCGCGTTTGTCGCGGCGAACAGCCCCGAAATTATCGAAAGCGCCGCTTCCAGCGCCGTTTTCAGTGCGGGCATGTCAAAAACAGGCGCCTTCAAGAGGGTTCTCGCGGTTCTGGGGGTATGCGCCCTTGTCACCGGCGGATTGCTGTCCTTGTTCGCATCGAGCCGCCCGGATGGACTGGAATGGTCCATTGAAAAAATCACCGGTTCCACGGACATAGAAGCGAAAGGCGCGGCGTTTGAACGCGCCGCGGCGTTGCAAGACGCGGTCGCGTTTATGCCTGATTACGATTATCGTGAGGCTGAGAAAAAAACAGCGGGCGCCGGAACAACGGCGGCGGGCATTGTTGGTTCGCTTATCACCTGCGTCATTGCCGGCGCATTAGGCGCGGCGTTGTATCTGCTGAAACGCAACAAGCCCCGCGGCGTATGAATACAGGCGTTGACGCGGCTTTTGACATGGCGGCGGGGAGCGGCACCTTGCGCCGTTTGCGCAACCTGCATACCGGCGTGAAAATCGCCGCCGCCTTTGTCTATATCGTAACAGTCATGTCCTTTGACCGCCACGAGGTCGGGCGGTTGACGCCGTTTCTGTTGCACCCGGTTGCAATCGGCGCATTAGGCGCGATTCCGCTTTCGGCGAGCGTCAGGCGGCTGTTGCCGGCGTTGCCTTTCTGCGTTTTCGCGGGCGTTTCAAACCTGCTGTTTGAACGGGAAACTGCGTTTGTCATCCATGGCGTCGCCGTTACGTACGGCGTTCTTTCCTGCTTTTCGCTTGTTTTCCGCGCCGCTCTCTGTGTTGAGGCGCTCATACTTCTTACGGCGACAACGCCGGCATCCGCCGTAACCGCGCAGTTCCGGCGTTCCGGTCCGCCATCTTTTTTACCCATGCTGTTTGAAATGACATGCCGGTATATTGGCGTGCTGGCGGCGGAAGCGCGTTCCTTGCGCATCGCCTACACGCTGCGCGGCGGCAGCCAGCGGGGCGTTGATATACGGCATATTGGCGGCTTCACCGGATCGCTCTTTTTACGGGCAATGGCGCGGGCTGAGAACATCGGCAATGCGCTGAAACTGCGCGGCTATGGGGACGCCTTGTCTTCTACGGCAAAAACGGCGCCTGCGGCGGCGCAGCCGCCGTTTGTCCTACGCCGCGCGGCGGCGCCTGCGGCGTTTTTATGCGCAGTGTGTTTTTCCTGCGCCCTCTTCCGGTTCGTTGACATGCCACTTTTTATTGGAAATCTATGGTACGGCTTGTTCAGGTGAGCGCCTCGTATCAGACCCGGCGGCAACCGGCGGCGGCCGCCGCTACAGCCAAGACAGATCTCGTTCTCAACAATATAAGTTTTCACATAAAAAAAGGCGAGAGCGTCGCGCTTATAGGCGCGAATGGCGCCGGAAAGACGAGCCTTTTCCTTGCCCTTGCCGGCATACTGCCGTTGACGCATGGTTCCATTTTTATTGACGGCGTTGCGCTTTCCAAACGCACCATAAAGACCGTACGGCGGAAGATAGGGTTTGTGTTCCAAAATCCTGACGACCAACTGTTTATGTCCCGCGTATATGATGATGTGCTTTTTGGCCTTCTCAACATGGGAATTGCCGAAGAAGACGCCCAGAGCCGGGCTTGGGACGCGCTTGCAAAGCTGGGCGTTGGGCATTTGGCTGACCGCTCTCCATTCCGTCTTTCAGGCGGCGAAAAACGCCTCTGCGCATTGGCTGCGACCCTTGTGATGGATCCGGAAATCGTGTTTTTTGACGAGCCGTCCGCGTTTCTCGACCCAAAATCCCAGCGCATGGCAAGCGCGGTTATACAGGCGCTGCCGTTTACGAAACTGATCGCCACCCACGATCTGGCTTTTGCGCGGACGCTCTGTAGTCGCGCCCTAATCCTGCGTTCCGGCGCCCTTGTCGCGGACGGCGATCCAGCCGCGCTTTTTGACGATGCCGGGAATATGTCCCTCTGGGGTCTGTAAGCTGGCTATAAGCGGCTGCGCGGCTTACGCAATGCAAGCCGCTCCCGCTTTTCAACCGGATGGAGGCTGGCGACTTGCAGAAGAAGCCGGCGTTTGCCGCCCATCGCTTATATGCAAGAGTTAGATGGAAATTTTTTGGACGCATGGAGGATGTGATTGAACGCCTTATGCCCCCGAACTCCATGAAAAATTTCAAGCGCTAGATTTTGTTTTTACCGGCAGTTCACGAAGTGTTGAAATTCTGGATTATGATCAAAGAGGCTTGTAGCGAGGTAAAAATTAAGAGGGGAGTGGAGGCGATTCCACGCCCCTTTTTCCCGCATTCTCATTTTAGAAAATATTTCGCCTAAGAAATCTCCAAAATTGAAGTGAAACCCCAACTCTCTCTCGTATATATAGTTATATAGTAAAGTTGCTCAATGAAATCCCCTGCGGCTTGGTCTAAACTTGAGCCACAGATTTCACTGATTGTGGTATACTTCCCCTAAACGCTTGGGAACTCTGAGAGGGGGACATGGCGCGGGAGAAAAGTTTCGATATGGCGGAAGACTTCGCCGGACTGGATTTTCATTCTGTCCGGTTGGAGGAACGGTTTGTCAGGACTATGGAGACATTCTATAAGCAGCCGGACAAATCAATCTGAGAAGCGGGCGAAAACCGGGCTGAGGCGTCGGACTTTAGTCCGCGGCAGTCTGCCGGATGACGGGGAATGAAAGTTTTGACCGGGAGGAGATCGCCATGGTGTGCGCCGGGAAGCGGCCATACGGTGTATGTCAGGCTATGGCGGAGCCATTCCAGCGGTTCAGGACGCCGCGGGGGTCAGCTACAACACCCGCCTGAAGACCGAGTGATAGGGTATGTCAGCGGCAAGAGACTGGGGGTCAATGTCCATAGCCGCCCGGCGGCGGCTTGAAACCCCGGAGCGGAGCGCTCAGGATGTTCCGGAAGGGATATAAAGTGACAGCGGTCCGCGACCGGGAAGGGGATAGGCGCGGGCTGTTTCGCAAGGCCGGAGCGTTGAGACGGCCGGTTCTGACACGGGCGGTTCAGAGCTTGATGACGGCGGGAGGCAAGCGGACGCCGGACGAGACGCGGAAGAAGCGGCGACATGAGAGGGTTGGGGCGGCTGTTCCGCGGGACAGCCGGAGCGGCGTTCCTGAACGGGAGGCGGCGTCGCGGCCGCGGCGCGCTCCGTTTGCGATACAACGGGCGCGTGTTCTCAATCCGATAAAAACGCTGCCTGAGTCGCTGTCGGCGAATGGCGTCTATGTGAAAGGTGTCAGATTTTTTGCAGAAAAATCTGTCGTTGGATAGGAAATTATCAATAGCGCGCGGTTTCATACCCCGCCATCTTTGGCAAAGTTTACATTTCGCCCTAAAAGGTCGCCCTTTAGGGCGCGGTAGTACACCCACGCGTTCCAATAAACTTCAGTTGTTGAACAACTTCTGATGAAGAACGGCAGATTTGACGAATTTCCGCAAGAAATTTGTCAAATCTGCTGGACTTGTTGAAGAACCAACCGGATTCTTCAACAAGTCCAGCGCCTATCCGCAAAACCGCTCGCTTTGAAGGCGGGCGTTAAGCGGACTGGGGCGATAGATTCGGACAACATTGCCATTTTTTTCAGGATGGTGTATTATTTTGACAGAGGAACCGGTTTGTAACATAGCGAGCCGCGCGGCGGAACGCAGTCCTGCGCATGAGCGGGTCATAAGCAGGTTCCGGGGAGAAGAACGTATGGGAGAGATGATGGCGCAGGGGCGGGAGTTGCCCCGGGGGGCGACTTTTGAGACGGTCTGGGCTATGTTTCAGGAGAACGAGCGGTTTCTCAAAAAAATGAGCGCGGAAGCTGACCGGCGTATGCAGGAAATCGACCGACAAATGCAGGAAACCGACCGGCGTATGCAGGAAACCGACCGGCAGATGAAGGAAACCGACCGGAAAATTGGCGATTTGACCGGACGCTGGGGGGAAGTGGTTGAACGCCTTATGTCTCCTAAGCTCCTTAAAAAATTTCAAGCGCTGAATTTTGTTTTTACCCGCGATTCACGAAACGTCAAAATTCTGGATCATAATCAAAGAAGGCTTGCCGAAGTGGACGCGCTTCTTGAAAACGGCGAGTATGCTATGGCGGTGGAGGTGAAGACCCGCCTGACTACGGAGGATGTGAACGACCATCTAAAGCGGATGGGGATATTGCGCCGGGTTGCGGACGAACGTGGTGACAGGCAGAAATATCTTGGAGCGGTTGCAGGAGCGGTTGTTGATGATAATGTCGTTGCGTACGCTTTGAAGAGCGGCTTTTACGTCATTGTCCCTTCCGGAGAAACGGTGGACATCGAGGCGCCCGAAGCCGCTAACCTTCGGATGTGGTGAAGCCTCCGCCGGAGCCTCCCGGATAATGCGCGGGGCGTAGAACCTAAGCGCGGGGGGCCGTAAAGTCTTCGACCGGGGCAAGAAATTAAGTTAAGCGAGTTGTAACGGCTGGGGCGCCCTCAATGTGGAGGGCGGCGCATCGCGGTTTGTTCTTGAAAATCTGCCGAACTGTGGAATAATGTCTTGTGTTGCAGTTAATTGGCAGAAACGAGGCGAGCAGGACATGCCAGACAAAAATTTCATACCTCAAAGGAGAGGATAAAACCGGCAGCGTCATAAATTTCAGACGTATTGGCGAGAAATACGAGGTGGGTTTCAACAACGGCAAGGCGTTTACATATAATGCAATCAACGTGCGGATTGTCGATTCCGCGCTTAACGCCGAAAAGCCCCGAAACTGCTTTGAATACCTGAAGCGCATCGCGGAGGCAGTCGGGCTTACGGCGGAGGTTGAGCCCGGACGGGTCATAAACATTCTCGTGAGCGACTACGCGAAAATTGACTTCGTATCGCCTGACAATATGTTGGAGCGTTTTTAAGCGGTACATTGCCCAAAATGCGGATTGTTGATGCGCTTGAGCCTGTTTATCCTTTTGGTATCAACGCAAGTCAGAAAACAGCCGTAGACAGAGCGTTGAGCAGTCCTCTAAGCGTTATTGAGGTACCGCCGGGGACGGGAAAACACAGACGATTCTTAATATCATCGCCAACGCCATTATGCGCGGAGAGAGCTTCGCTGTGGCGTCGAGCAATAATTCCGCAACGAAGAATGCGCTTGAAAAGCTCCAAAAGTACGGCGTAGACTTCATCGCGGCGTATCTTGGCAACATTGAAAATAAGCGCGATTTCATCAACTCGCAAAAACCGCTCCCTGATATGTCCAAATGGAAACTCGAACAACAAACCGTCGCCGAACTAAGGTGGGCGTTAAAACTCCGCTATGGGGAATTATGTGAAAAGATCGCGCGACAGAATGAATTAGCCGCGCTGAAACAGGAGTTGTCCGCGCAAAAGCATTTTCTGTCCTACTCCGGGCGAATAATCACAGCGCCGAATCCGGCGGCGGCGCGAGCGGTCAATTCTTCGCGGCATACGCTTGAAATGTGGCTAATGTGCGAAACATATGAGGAATCGGCGCGTAGGAAAGGGCTAATCGCGTTCATTAAGAGCATACTTGAGCGTCTCGGTCTTATCGGCGGACGCACACGTGAAGTCCGTACACTGCTTGAACAATATCCGCGCGAATATCTCATTGCGTTTCTTCAGTATCGGTTCTATGAATTGAAAATTGTTGAGTTGACTCAAAGCGTTTCTGCATTATATCACGATCTTGAATCATTTGATTTCGGCGCAAAAATGAGAGAATTCTCAAATAGAGTTGTTCAATAACTTCAGTTATTGAACAACTTCCGCTAAAAAACGGGCAGATTTGTGAGACAACCAACCGGGTTGTTGAACAAGTCCAATATTTCATTGCGGCTGTTCCGAGTCAAGCTCGCCGGGCAATACAGCGCCCATAACCGTGAATTTTACGCGCTTGACGCCTTGTGGAGAACTCCGGAAAATTTTATCAAGGATTATCCTGTGATTCTAAGTACGACATACTCGTTGTGCAACAGCTTATCAAGCCGGATAATGTACGATTACGTTATCATCGACGAGTCATCGCAGGTGGATTTGTGCACAGGCGCGCTTGAGTTGTCATGCGCGAGAAAAGCCGTAGTCGTCGGCGATTTGAAACAACTTCCCAATGTCGTGGATGGCAAGACTTCCACCGTAACAGACGCTGTTTTCGAGGAGTTTGATTTGCCGGAGGTTTACCGGTACAAAAATCACAGCTTGCTGTCGGCGGTGACGGAACTGTTCCCTAATGCGCCGCGTACGTTTCTGCGCGAGCATTACCGCTGTCACCCGAAGATAATCGAATTCTGTAACAAGAAATTCTACGATGGACAACTCATTGTTCTGACCGAACCAAGGTCAGTTCGGGAACCGTTGCTCGTATACAAAACCGTCGAGGGAAATCACGAACGGAATCGCATGAATCAGCGTCAGATAGACGTTATATTGAACGAGCTTATTCCGGGTCAACATCTCAATATTTATTGTAGCAGGCGGCGTCCATGCCGCCTGAATTTTATCTGTCTCAGCCAAAGAGAAATTATTAGATAAAAAATTGGAAATAGGGGACGGAGAACAGCTTGCGCCGTCCACCGCCCCTATTCAAGGATAAAAGACCACCGTATAATAATAGTTTTATCTTTTTTATTCAGAATAGTTTTTGTTG
>JAIROG010000082.1 GCA_031257675.1 Treponema sp.
CCCCCCCCCCCGCCCCCCCCCCCCCCCCCCCCCCCCCCCCCCGCCCCCCCCCCCCCCCCCCCCCCCACAGAAATCGCGCTTTCTTGCAAAATACCTATAGCTTGTATATGATACTATGAGGAACGGCGGGCGTCAAGCCCTTTTTTAAGAGGGCTAACGGCATAGCGCCGGAGACGATGCGGCGAAATCCACCTCGTCTCCGGCAAGTGGAAGACAGCTATTGAAGGCTATTTCAAAACGCCAAATTGTGAAACGGCGCCGCCAGCCTTCTTTGATGAAGCTATACTCCCAACCCCAATTCTTCGGCAATGGCTTTCAAGGCTTCCCACGTCGCCTCCGGCAAAGGCACCCCGTTTTCATCGCTTGACTTCTCGGCTTCCTGTTCCCGCAAGCCCGCATAGTACACCCGCTCCGCGCCTTCCGCCGGAGGCAGGGACGCGAGCGCGGCGAGCATGGCGTCCATGTCGGTTTTAAAGTCCTCCGGATCACGAAAAATGTCGATGCGTATCGCCATAAAGAAGTGGCAGACCCGCGCCGAGGTAATCGCCGAATCATGCACCGCTTCGCCGAAGACGCCGCCGGAGCAAAGCGCGGTTAAAATGTCAACCATCACGGCTAATCCGTAGCCCTTGTAGCCGCAGGAAAGGTTTTGCTCCGCGCCCAAGGGCAACAATCCGCCACCCCGCTGATACAGCATGTCATCAAGCAGTTGCACCGGATCTTCGGCGGGAAGACCATGTATGTCAACCGCCAGTCCCGGCGGTATCTTTTGCCCCGCCTTTTCGTACATCTCAATGACCCCGCGGGTCGTTGCGGTCGTCGCCATATCAAGGCTGAAACGCCTGCCGTTGTGACCGGGCGCGGCGAACGCTATCGGGTTGGTGCCGAACATGGCTTTCTTTGCAAACGTCGGTACGCCGAGCGCGGCCGTATTGGTCAAAGCGACGCCTATCATGTCTTCCTTCGCCGCCATTTCCGTATAATAGCCGGCAATGCCGAAATGGTTTGAATTGCGGACGCTGCACACGCCAATCCCGTGACCACGCGCCATTGCGACAACCTGTTTCATGGCTTTGACGCTTAAAGAAAGCCCCATGCCTCCATCGGCATCCAAGGCGAGCGAAATCGGCGTCTTGCGCAACACGGTTGGCTGTACATTTCCTTTTATAAGACTGGCTTTAATGCCGTCCGCATAGCGCTTCATGCGTTGCACTCCGTGGCTTCTAATGCCGCGGGCATCGGCCGCCACCAGGATTTTTGCGGAATCATCAGCTTCTTCTTGCGGAATGCCGAGTTCTTGAAACACCGCGGAACACAAATTTTCCAGTTTAGGTCTGGGAATATATATCATGGAGAAATTGTACCGGAAAAATAGATAAAAGGCAACATCAGGCTTGCCTTTGGCAAGCCTGATGAGTGGAGCTATACAAACAGCGGGAATTATAGTATACTTTTTCGCTAATTGACGCAGAACATGGAAAAAGAAACCGCGCTCATAGAAGCCATCCTGTACCTCGAATCCGAGCCTATTGAAGAGTCCGCGCTTGCTCGCATATCGGGATTTGACAGGGAAACTGTAAACCAAGCCCTGGAAAATCTCGGCGAACGCTACGCTCTGGAGTCATCGGGCGTTGAACTGACACGCATAAGCGGCGGCGTCATGATTTCGCCGAAAAAGAAACACTGGGACAATCTAAAAGACCGCTATGGCAGAAAAAACGAGTCCCGGTTGTCACGAGCCGCGATGGAGACGCTTTCCATCATAGCCTATTCCCAACCCATTACAAGAAGCGAAGTTGAGGCGATACGCGGCGTATCCGCGGATACGATGATCCGCCTACTCATGGAAAAGCAACTTATTAGGGAAGTGGGGAAAAAAGACGTGCCGGGAAAGCCCATTCAATACGGCACCTCCAAGGAATTCCTCAAACAATTCAGGCTTAACAGCATCGCCGACTTGCCGAGGCTTAATGAAGCCGAACAGGACAGGTTTGCACTGAAAAGCGAATAGTCGTCTCTATATGGTGTAAAACCAGAGCGGATCCTGCTCAAATTCCTTTTGCGACCACTGATCGTCATCTTGTATAAGCGGACAGGAAGGAGGGCAATCCGCAGCGGGCGCATTGCGCTTCTTGTACCGCAACTCCGGGTTTTTCACGCTGACTTTGGTCTGTTCAGGCACGGTTTGCGTGATGAAGGCGTTGCTGCCTACCACGACTCCCTCGCCGATAACCGTTGAGCCGCCCAGAATGGATGCGCCTGAGTAAATGGTCACATTGTCCTCAATGGTGGGATGGCGCTTTATATTTTTGAGGCTTTGACCCCCGCGAGTCGAGAGCGCCCCGAGTGTGACGCCTTGGTATAGCTTCACATGGTTGCCGATGATTGTGGTTTCGCCAATCACGATGCCGGTTCCGTGGTCAATGAAAAAATAGGAGCCAATGGACGCGCCCGGATGGATGTCAATGCCGGTGAGACTGTGCGCGTGTTCGGTCATAATGCGGGGAATGAGCGGCACGGAGAGAATGTGAAGTTCATGCGCCAAACGGTTCACCATGATGGCGTAAATCCCGGGATAGGATGAGATGATTTCATCCTTGCCAGCGGCGGCGGGATCGCCGTCAAGGGTAGCTGAAACATCGGCGTCGAGTTTTTCCCGTATTTCAGGCAACTTTGACAGGAACGCGAAGGCGATGTGTTCCGCTTTTTTGGCAAGCTCTTTTTCAGAAGCGTCCTGCCCATCGGTCGCGGCGGCGCCGCCATTGGCGGCGCCGTTTTGACGAAGGGCGAAATATATCTGTTTTGAAAGTTTGAATATGACGTCTTCAAGCAGGTTGCCGGCGTAATATTCCACCGAATCGCTGGTAATATTTTTTTTGCCAAAATAACCGGGGAAAAGGAGGCAACGCAACGTTTCAAGAATTTCAATAATGAGGCTCCGGTTGAGTTGGTTATTTGTGTCAACTTTGATGATGCCTTCATGTTTGCGGTAGCTCTCAACAAGCATGCCGGTTAAAGTTCTGATGTCCTGAGGCATGGGACCCCCTTTCTTATTAACGCTATGGTTATTATATACTATTCTCGCTAACTATGCAAGAGGTTGAAATGAACCGCGCCGCCCTCATTTTTCCAGCAATTCCCGCACAATTCCACATTGCTCGTAAAATGCGGCCGATTTTCTGAAATCGGCGGCCGTCCCTTTTTCACTGTCGATTCGCGCCGCCATTGATCCCGGGTTTCTCCCTTTTATCACAAACACCGTATCCGCAAGGTACACGGCTTCCTCAATTGAGTGGGTAACTACGACGATTGTAAAACGCCGCCGTTCCCGCATTGTTTTTTGACGGATCGAAAGCAGAAAACGTTGCGCCTCCTCACGGGAGAGGGCGTCGAGGCTGGAAAACGGCTCGTCCATCAGGAGCAGATCCGGTTCTGACGCAAGGGCGCGGGCAATGGCGAGCCGCTGTTTCATGCCGCCGGAAAGCCGGTTTGGATACTGTTTGCCGAATCGTTCAAGCTGAAACTCTTCGAGCAGGCGCCGCACCCGGTCCACGCGCTCTTTTTTCGGAACGCGGGTGAGGCGCAGGGGCAATTCGGCGTTGGCAAACACGGTTTTCCACGGCAAAAGACCGTAATCCTGAAAAATAACCGCAGTCCGTTTGCGTACGCCTTTCACCGCCAGCCCGTCAATCGCCACTTCGCCGCTGGACTGCCGTTGTAAGCCCGCGATGATGTGGATGATGCTTGTTTTGCCGCAGCCCGAAGGTCCAAGCAACGCGGCGATGGCGCCGCTCTTTATATCCATACATATACCGTCCACTGCCGGCAACGTTTCGCCGCCGGCAAGGGGATACGACAAGGATACCGAACGGAGGATCACCTCGCTCACGGTTTAGTTGATCCCTCTTCCGTCAATTAAACCGGACGCATTGAGATCCGCTGAAAGAAGATTCCGCTCTTTGAGCCACGCGAAAGCCTGTTCTATCTGCGCCACATCGGGCAAGGTGGGGCTGCGGTACCGTACAAACCGGTATGCGTCTTTTACAGATGCCGGAAAGGCCGCTTTTTCCACTAAATAGTCGCGGTACGCATCGGGATCCGCGTTGATTTTCTCTGCGGCGGCAGTGTATGCGCGGTAGAATTTTTGGATGTCAACAAGCCGCGCGTCAAGCGCTTTTTTCGAGAAAAGCATAATGCCCGCGTCAACGCCGATGGCATCCGTTGTGGAAAGCAACGTCGCGCCCTGAGCGACCGCTGCGGTAAGCAGGGGTTCCGGCAGGCTCGCGGCGTCTATTTGACCACTCAAAAGCATTTCCATGCGCACCGGCATACGGGGAATGGACACCGGTTCATACGAATTGGACGGAACTCCGGCTTTTTCCAACTGGGCGTCAACGGTGTACTGAATAATGGTGTTGGTTGAAAGCCCGATCTTCTTGCCTTCCAAGCCGGCAATGTCCGCGATGCCCGATGAAGAAGACGCCGCGATGCCGTAGCGTCCGTCCGTAAGGCTCGTGATCTTGGTGTCAAAGCCGCCCGCCGCAAAAAACGCCGCGGCCAGCAGGTCGGAGATGGCGCCGTCAATCTTGCCCGCCTGCAAAGCCGCGTCCCGTTCCTGCGGATTTGCGAAAACCATCAGTTCCACAGAGACGCCTTCCCTCTCAAACAGCCCTTCGTCACGGGCGAGCATAAACGGTATGGAGTCTGCGTCCGGCATGATCCCGACACGGAGCGGAACGACAGCCTCTTTGACCGGAGAAGCGAAAATCGGCGATGAAACAACCGCCGAAAACAACACTGACAGCACGAAAGACCGCGCCGCCGCTTTTGAAAGAAAATTCATTCTAACCATCCTTTAAGCGCTTCATGCGCTATTTGTAAGTTCTTAATAATTTCTATGCTCTGGGGGCATTTTTTCTCACAGGCGCCGCAAGCGACGCACCTGCTCGCTTCGTGGTGAAACCGCGTTGTCCACATATAGCCTCGCCGCGGCTGATCAAAGGCGCCGAACATGTTGCCCTCGTTGTAGAGCGAGAACACTTCCGGTATGCCTACGCCTTGGTGACAGGGCATACAGTACCCGCATCCCGTACACGGAACCGTAACGATGGAATCGTACTTCGCCTTGACCTGCGCGAGCATCTTTTTGTCTTCTTCGCTCATACAGCCCGGCACCGCATCAGCCTGCGAGAATATTTCAATGTTCCGCTTGAGTTGATCCAGGGTTGTCATGCCGCTCAGGATGCAGCTTGTCTGCGGATAGTTGAGCAGATGCCTGAACGCCCACTCAACCGGCGTACGCCGCGGCGTATGCGCATCATACACAGCCTTGATCGGATCGGGCGGGAACGCAAGGCTTCCACCCCGAAGCGGCTCCATGATCACCAGGGCGCACCCTTTTTTCCCGGCTTGAATAATAGCTTCTTCGGTCGCTTCCCGTTCCGTATCCATAAAATTCTGCTGAATCTGGCACATATCCCAATCGTAGAAGTCGAGTATTTCTTTGAACGCGGGGTACTGTCCGTGGTAGGAGAATCCTATGCTGCGGATAAGCCCTTCACTGCGGAATTGTTCGAATTCTTCAATGATTCTTCGTTTCTTTATATTTTCCCACGCGCTCTTCTGGATATTATGAATGAGGTACACATCAACATAGCTGGTACGCAATTTTTTCAAGGCGCTTTCAAGATTCTGTCTGATGGCATCCCGCGTTTTCATCTCGCTGAACGGCTGTTTTGTCGCAATCTGCGCCTTTTCGCGCCGCCCCCCGTCCAGAGCCTCGCCCAAAACAGCCTCGCTTGCGCCGCCGTGGTAGCCCAACGCCGTATCAAAATACGTGATTCCATTGTCCGCCGCGTACTTGATAAGCTCAAACGCCTTTTCCCTGTTGACCGGAGCTTCGCCCTTTTCCTCGTTTACATCACGAGGCAACCTCATGCATCCCAGTCCAAGAGCCGACACGCAGCGCCCGGTTCCGCCGTAATTTCTATAAAGCACTTTTCCTCCTTGCAATTATAAGAATACCATTTGTAATCTCTAATTACAACGCCCCTTGCGTATGCGCCCCGGTACAAGAGCCGGCGCCCGGTTCCGCCGCAATTTCTATAACGCGCTTCCTCCCTTGCAATTATGAGAATACCATTTGTAATCTCTAATTACAACGCCCCTTGCGTTTAAAATTCGGCAATATGAATGTGGCTTGATTTTGGAAACGGTATAAAGTCGCGTTTGTCTTGTGGACGGTGATGAACATCCTGTTCGGGCTTACATGGTATGAAACCGTCTGTGCCGCCAAAGGCGACTTTCTGGAAGAGAAAACGGGCAAGCTCCTTTCCCATGTGAAAATTTTAAACGCCTGTCTTGGCTCGCATGATTATGATGAAATGGCGCGGGAAGCCGGAGCGGAAAACGCCGGGCGGAATGAAAAAATACGGGTTTTGAATCAAGCGCTTGCACCTATTGCGGAAATTATAGGCAATTCTTGCGAAGGGCTGGACATCGGCCGCCATTCTTTTGACATAAAGAAAAGGCGAGGTTATTGGGTATATATTGCGAACGAGTCGATGAACGGCATTTCCACGCAGATCAACGCCAATTCCAGAAATCTATTTGTCTTTCATTCATCCACTGAATACCGGAACTGCGTCCATAAGCGCGCTGGCTGGCGGAAACGCCGCCGCCAGCCGAAACCAAACAGCAATTTCCCGGTTGCAAAGTCAATATGGAGTTTCTCACCATGCCTTTCTTAAAAGGCGGCGGCTGACCAGCGGCGGAACAGGTTCCTACAGCCTGATTCCGGCTGAATTTTGCTTTTTAGTCAAACGCGCATATTGACAAACAATCATACATAAGAGTATATTAAAGTATACTATATTCTCTGTAAGATTATAAGGTTGTATAAAATGCAAAGGCGGTTAAAGAACTCGTATGAACAATCAGTATAATATCATGGTTACTTCTCTTATCCTTCTCTCTCCAACAGACCTTCAAACTATATACACAAATGCATGAGGAGATACTATGAGTATAAAAACGGCAGTCTGCCGCAGTTTTGATAGAGACGCTCTTGTCAAAGGAATTGAACAGCCGAATGTCAAGGCGGTGATTTACTTTTTCTCGATTGAATTTGAGCGCTTTGAAGTCCACAAGGCGTTCAAACAGGCTTTCCCTCAGGCGGCTTGTATAGGCGCTTCCATGATGGGCGGCTGGTGCGTGGGCGGAGCCGTCGAGAAGGGCATCGTAGCCATGTCTTTGTCTTCTGATGAAGTGGCGGAGACATTCATCGCCATGCAGGAAGGGGTCAAACGGGACCCCGCGCTCGCGGCGGAAAAGGTTATTGATGAGTTGAAGCGGAAGATCGACTATAGAACCATCAATCCGGATACACATTTAGGACTCGTGTTTTTCGACGGGCTGGGCAGGGGCGAAGAAGTAATCAAGCGGTTTACCTTTGAGCGAGGCTTTAACCTGAACTTGATAGGAGGAACTGCCGCGGACGAGTTTAAATTCGTAAGAACGCTGATAAGCGCGGATGGGAAAAGCTCCGATGACGGGGTGGCGGTTATGGTTCTGAAAATGAAGATACCGTTCCACTGCGGTCATTATGTGCATTGCCTTCCCACCGACACTTCATTCGTCATTACCAATGCCGATACGGTTAAACGGATCGTCTGGGAAATAGAAGGGCAAAGCGCCGCCGCGTATTACGCAAAGGCTATCGGCGTTTCCGGGGCTGATAAGCTCACCGCGGCTCATTTTGCGAAGAATCCAATCGGCATTGTTACCGGAGGCTGGAGAGGAGGAGAGGCGACCGTCTATATACGCAGTCCGGGCGCGGTTATTGACGGCAAGGGCTTACAGTTTTTTTGCTACATAGAAAATGGGACGCGGATACACCTCTTGCGTACGGGGGACATCATCGCCCACGCGCGTAAATCGCTGGAAGACGCGCGGCATTACCTCCTGAATGTACAGGGGGCGCTCCTGTTTAACTGCGCCCTGCGCTACGTGGAAATGCGGGAGCTTAACAAAGTTGCGGAATTTAACCGTGTGTTCGAGGGGCTTGCCTTTGCCGGTTTTAATACCTTTGGGGAAGAATACTTCACCCATCATAATCAGACCCTGACTGCGGTCTTTTTTGGAGGTTGACCCATGAATACATCCGCGGCTACGCAGCGGCAAAAGCCCGCCGGGAAGCGAGACCTGTTCAGCCTTAAAATGAAACGGCTGGTTCATTACATAACCGGCAAGTTCAAGATAATGGTGTTTGAGATTATCGCCCGAAGCGACCTGCTGAATGCCGCCATTGCCTCTCTACATAGCGCGTTTAACCGCGTCTTTGATGTTATGAAAAGGTCCAACGCTTCGTTTCAGAAAAACGCCGGAGTCTTGGTGAGTGTGGCTAAAGACAATCAGCAATATATAGGAAGCGTTGACACTAACTTTGCAATTATTGACAAGACCTTTGACGATTCTTTTAAGCTTACTGACTCGTTGCACAGCGTTGCGAAGGTTACCGGGGACAATCTGTCTTCCATCCATAATATCGCGGAACTGACCAACATACTCGCGCTCAACGCATCCATTGAAGCGGCGCGGGCCGGATCCGCAGGCAAGGGTTTTGCCGTGGTAGCCCATGAGATACGCAAACATGCGGCGACCACCAAAGACGCCATTGGAACCATCTCTGAAAACATCAAACAGCTTATCGTACACATTGGCAGCCTCTCAGAGAAGATGAACGCCATGAAACAAGAGGTTAAGGAAGGAAAGACTCTGGTGCAAAAGATTGTGGCGTTGAGCGAGCAGGAGAACAAGGCGCTGAGCGCTGTCAAGATCGATATTGCGTCTATAGACGAAACCTTTCAGGAATACGAAAAAATCGCGGAAATCTTGCACAAGACGATAGAGCAATCAAATGTTTCCAAAACGGATATAGAACAGATGCTTGTACTCTTTCAAGACAGTATGGAAAGCATAGAAAAAGTGGAAGACAGCTATTAGCGGCTGTTTCAAAGCGCCAAGCGGCGGCATGTTAAAGCAGATCAGCCGCTTGGCGCGGTCGTTGTCGCTGTTCAGGGCGCGTGTTATGATGAGACTCAGCCCTTTACCGCCCCAATCACAACGCCCTTGACAAAGTGGCGCTGGAAAAAAGGGTAAAGAATCAGGATAGGCTCGGCTCCAACAGCGGCAACGGCCATGCGCGCCGCAGCGGCGGGTATCTTTGACAACTCAGAGTCCATGTCGCCCATGCTTCCGGCGTTGTCATGGAGAAACTGCACGTCCTGAAGCGCCCGGTTCAGGATATTCTGCAAGTTAGAAAGCTCCGCGCGGGTGATGTAGTAAGTCCAATGAAAAAGGATATCCGCAGGGAAGAGGATAAAACCACTCTGGCTCAACAGGCAACGGCAGGCGCCAAGCATGGTCTTTTGGCAAGAAGAATGGCCGTTCAATAAAATGGCGTTCTCATCCGTAAAGAAGGAGATGATCAAAAGCGGCATGGGTAAAAAGGTAAACAGCGCCAGCAATGTAAGCGCTGCGTAAATGGTGATAGTAAAAGTCCGGTCGCCTTTCATAATTCGCTCCTCCTTTAGAATAGGGCGTTATCAGGGGTTACCTTCCGAACTAGGAGATTGGAACCAAGAGCCAGCAGAAATCCTGCCAGTGACTGATGAAAGCCCGTTGCGGCGGACATGCTGATGTCTCCCAACTGCATAAATACCCGGTATACATGTGTCAATGACACGAGCCGGACAATGGGAGCCGTTTCTCTTTCTATGTTGAATGCAGCCACGCGCCTCTGATACTAAAAAAGCCAAAGAAGCCGAAACACAGACGGCGCCGCCGCCAGCGGCTTCGCCGGTTGAATTTCTCTTGGTTGAGGATAACGAAATAAATCAAGAGATAGCGGACGCCCTGCTTGGTGAATGCGGCGTGAGCGTGGACATAGCGGCAAATGAGAAAGAGGCGCTCAAGGCGTTCCTCGAAAAAGACTGCGCGGTCATTTTCATGGATGTCCGTATGCCTGCCATGGACGGACTTGAGGCGATCCGCAGAATCCGCTCCAGCGGGAAACATGATGCCGCGACCGCCCCCATCATTGCCATAACCGCAAGCGCGATGAACGAAGAAAAAGCTGAATGAGGAAAGCGGGCGTGAACGATCGCATCTCCAAACCCATTGAGATTGACTCTATGAAACAGGTGATTGCCGCGCCATTAGACATCACTTCTAATGCGGGAGGTTTTTTTCCGCTCCGGCCGGTTGGCGAACGGCGCATCCGCAATGTCCAGCGCCGGCAGACCGCTTCCTGATTCAGAGGCCGCTTTATTGGCGGCTTTGATTTCGGCGAGGACTTCCTGCCTGAACACCTTAACGCTTCGAGGCGCGTCTACGCCTATCCGTATCTGATCGCCCTTGATTTCTATAATCGAGATGGATATGTCGTCTCCTATCATAATTTTTTCATTGACTTTCCGTGACAGTATCAGCATTATGTTTCCTTTTGCCGGTGGCGGGAGCGCGCTTCAGCCCGGTCTAATGACCGACGGTCTGACGATTGTCGTCCGCTTCTCCGGATTTCAGCCAAAATGTCATGTCTGGTCTTCCACCGGGGATCGGTCAGCACAATCTGGCAGCCCCGCTTCGTCTCTTCATTGATGACGAGCGGACCTTGGAGATTCGCGGTTATGGCGCCGCCGTCGCCCGGAATCGTCGCAATGACAAAGACCGCCGCCCGCTCCGGTTCCTGTATCCCAATGAGGTTCATCTCTTCCGGCGCTATATCGACCTCATAATCGGGTCTGAACAGAAATGGATCGAGCAGAATAAAACAGACGTCCTTGTTCTCCAGGGATTGAAAATAGTAGAACGGCGGTTGCCCGCTGTTGAGGATCGCAAAATCGGCATAATTTTCAAATCCAAAAAGCCCTCTTGGAAAGAAGGCTTTCTGCTGATCGTCAATGTCGATTTCACCCAAAAATTTTGTGTTAAAGCGCATGACTTACTCTCCTAATTTAGCTAATAAAGCGTCCCTGTCAAAAATAGGACGCGCTGAACATATATCGGGATCGGTGTTCTCACCCGCCACCCGTATTTCCCAGTGCAAATGCGGTCCCGTGGCAAGCCCCGTGTCGCCTGATTCGCCTAAAACATCGCCTTTTTGGATCATGGCTCCTTCTTTAACCGCCAGTTTGCTCAAATGGTAATAGATTGAATACACCCCGGGCAAATGCTCTATGATGACTGAATTGCCAGTGGTTTCCCGGTACTCCGCGAGCGCCACCTTGCCGTCCGCGCAGGATCGCACCGTTGTGCCTGTCGGGACGCCGTAATCAATGCCCGCGTGTATTGTAGCTTCGGTTTTTCCGGTGCTGTACCGGTAGACGCGGCGGTCGCCGAAAAAACTCGTGCGCCTCGTATCTGAAGGTACGGGCGGAGAAAACGATGAAACCGTGTAAAGCTCTCTGCCGGTGCGCGAAAGTATAGCCCACAGTCTGTTCGCCTGTTGGGTTTTCAGCGCGCTGGGCGTGGCGCGTATCCCGGTGTTCCTCTCGTTGAGCGATATCTCTTCCGCCACAAATTTCCGTTCGCCTATGGTAATGGCGAATTCTTTTATAACCGCATCCCCGTTCTCTATACGCAACGTCGCGCTACCCGGTTTTGCGGTTGACGGCACGGTCAAAAGCGCGGCTTGTACGATATTGCCTTCAATGAATGCCCGTGGAGAGAGCGTCCAAAACACCGACCGCGCAAGCCGCCCATGGTCGTTTACCAATGCAAGCCGGAGGTTCGCTCCGCCCGCTCCCGCAATGGCGACGCTCACCGGCTCGCCGGGCAGGGGTTGTTCGGGAATAACCGCCGCCTTGAAGTGAGGCGGCAGGGCAAAAAGCCGCGTTGCCAAACACAGCGCCAGCAATCCTGCCAGCAGGATAAAAACGTTCAGACTCTTTTTTATCATAACCGCTCCTTTCAACTGGCAGAAGGCGCCAATGGCGGCTCTAGCGCCCCGACGCGCTTTCCGCGCTCCGTTTCAAATCAAGCGTCACCATCTGCGGCGTTTCCGTTCCATTATACCAATTTCTGTTGAGGCGGAACACCACATCAACCTCATTGTTCACATCAAAGTCCTTTTTCACCTTTTCCGCCGCGTTCCAGTACACCGCGGGCCACTTGTGTTTGCCCGTATCAAGCGTTATTTTGACGTGATTCGCCCCGTTCCTGCCCATGAATTGAATGTCTTGCACTTTCATCTTCCGCGCCATAAACGTGAGTTGCTCGTTCCCCGCGCCAAACGGCTCCAAACGGTCGATCACCTTGAAAATGTCGGGGGTAAGGTAGGAAGCCGGCAGTTCCGCATCAACGACAATATCTTCCTCGCCCGCCCCTGCAACTTCTTCCGAAAGCTCAATTGTCTGGGCTATTGTCTTGAGACGCTCCAGAAACGTCTCCCAATGCCGCTTTTCCATGCTGAATCCCGCCGCGTAATCGTGTCCGCCCTTGTCAATGAATAAATCCGCGCATTGATCCAGAATCGGGGTGAGGTCGTATCCGCGTATGGATCGCAACGAACCGGTCACCGTATCTTCGCCGAAAGACGCGGCGAGCGAAGGCGTCTTGAAAAAGTTGGTCATGCGGTTTGCCATGATGCCCGTAACACCCCGGAAAATCTCTTTCCCATAGGCCACCGCGAAGGTGTTGTTGAATTCGACGAGGTTGCTCGCCGCCAGAGGCTCCACAAACATCCACGTTTCCGCGCCGAGCCGCTTGCGCTCCTCGTTCATATCGTATAGCTCGCCGGCAAGCGAAAGCCGCGCTCCGCCCTCTTGCTCAAGCAACAGTTGCGCCGCTTTTTCCGGGTTGCCCATGCGTCCGGCCGCATTGACAGCGGGACACAGCGTCCATGAAAGGGTGTGCGCGGTGATGCGCCGCGCCGCCAGATCGAGCTTGATCAGCAGGTCAGACAGTCCGCCGCGGGGGTTCTTCTGCATGCCCACAAGTCCGGCCCGTACGATGACGCGGTTTTCATTGACAAGCGGCATGATGTCCGCGACAGTTCCAAGGCAGGCGAGTTGCAAATCCGCCGCATCTTCATCGGTAAAGTGTTTTTCCCGTTTTTGAATAAACGAGGTGAAAAGGTTGATGAACACGTCAAGCTCGTCGCAATCTTTGCTTGAATAGCGGGCGAAACTTGACATTTCTTTGAGGCGCAGAATGCTTTTCCCCGCTGTCTGGGGGATTTCCTTTTCGATTTCACGCGCTATGTCGAACATCTGTATGTCAACGCCCTTGCCGAAAATTTTTGACAGCGTGATTTTTTGCTGGCGAGCGTCCCATACGAAAATCTGTTGCCCCTCAAGAAACGCGGGAAGGCGAGTCTGGGCGATGTCAATCATGCCCGGCACCACGGTTTCGGTGATACGGTCGACAACCGCCATATTGCGCAGTTTCGCGGTCTCAATGATATAGGCGCCGTTCACCGGACGGGTGTTGAAGAGGCAGACGGGCTGCCCGTACAGATCGCTTTTGAGCGCAAAACGCACCGCCGAGATGAGTTTATAGGCGACTCCGCACCCCGCCAAATCCCGAAACGGGTAGCGCGAATCTTTTAGTTTAGGGTTTACAATTGCGAGGGCGTCGGGAAGCTCGTCCTGCGGATTGTGATGATCCGTTATGATGACATCAACTCCAAGGTCCTTAGCCCGCTGGACTTCCGCTCTGTTTGAAATGCCGCAGTCAACTGTGATGATAAGCGTTCCGGAATCGGACGCAAACTCTTCAACCGCCTGCATCGACAGTCCGTAAGGCTCGTCGCCAATGGGAAGCCGCCACATTACGTCCATGCCAAGCCTCTGAAGTCCGCTTGTCATCATAGCCGTGCTCGTTATGCCGTCAACGTCACGGTCGCCGAAGACCAGCACTTTCTCGCCTTCCTCTTTCGCGGCGAGTATCCGGTCAACGGCATCCTCTATATTCGGCAATTCAAACGCATTGTGGAGGTACCGCAAGTCATCTTCCAGAAAGTAGCGTATGTCCTCTCCGTTGACAAGACCCCGGCGTACCAGAATGGACGCGACGAGCGAATCGCAGTTGTACTTTGCGGCGATTTCGCGTACAAGCTCCTGTGGAATATCTTTTTTAATCCAATTCATCTCATCTATACTAGCATACGGACGGCTTTTTCACAAGTGGGAGCGGCGGCGGCGTTTTTTATCCATAACGCGACTCTTGAAAACAAGGCGTTATGCGCCATAAATCCTAAAATTTTCTCAACTGTATAAAAAAGTATACTTTTCATGTTGAAAAACTTAGTCCTGCGCTTGTTCTAAAACTCGGTTAGTTTTGGAACAAGCTCTTGGGAAAACCGGCCAAAAGTCCGGTTTTCCCTTAAATCTAAGGAAGCTGTTCCAAAAACTGAAGTTTTAGAACAGCCTCTCCTGATTATCTGTCTTCTTCCAGAAAAAGATTTAGCGCCGCAATTAATTTATAAAGGCGGTATTCTAAAGCGCTGGGATAAAAAAATGGCCGTTGCCTTGGATATTCATTTTTTAAGACTTTGCCAGCATTACCGGAAGTAGAAGATAAAAATGCGGATATGGCATGGTTTATATATGATTTGATCCACGATCAAACAAACAATGTATTTGCTCTTAAAAAAATAAAAACAAAATATACAAACTTTAAAAATGCGCTTGATAAAATAACCACGCCTGTTCCAGGGGAAATTGGAGAATTCATAAATATTTT
>JAIROG010000107.1 GCA_031257675.1 Treponema sp.
GCGGGAAGCCTTGGAAAAAGGCTTGGAACGCGCCGCGCGCCCAAGAGCGGAAATTGGCTGGACGCCGCCGAAATTGAGATCGGCGTCATGACGACGCGGCGACTTGGACTGCGCGATGACAACATTGAGGCGCCGCGCGATGAATAGGCAATGTGGGAAGCTGGGGAAACACGGCGCCAAAGGCAATTGACCGGCAATTTTCCCCAGACGGCGCACAAATTGAAAAGATTATATCCTAATGTTTAGATGACGCACAATGCTAGGCATTCCTTCAGAAGGGTGTCAGAAAGATAGCGCTGACTCCGTTACATTTACGATAGGCGTTTGAAAAGCTCTTCTCTTCCCCAACGCAATTGACAAGAACAGTGATAGGTGTTAGTGTTAGAGACCGGCTTAAAACCCACGTTTTGAAGCCGTCTCTATCTAAAGAGGCAAGACTGTTAAGAAGCCTCAGCCTCTTTAGACGCTATAATTAAAACTCCTTCAGAGTTTTATAACACCTTCCGTGAGGAGGGAGAGGAGTATCTATGTTTTTGTCGGAGGCTCCAAAAGGAGCGTCATTCACTGTGTCCAAGGTGACGCTTGGCAAGGAGGTGGGCAAGCGGCTTGCGGACATGGGGTTCACCGCGGGCGCTGAGGGCGCGGTTGTGCGCGTAGGTTTTTTTCGAGGTCCGTTGCAGATACGCATACGGGGCTATGACATCCTGATTCGGCGGTTTGAAGCCGCCGGCATCGAAGTCGAGCCGGTTGGAGACTGGTCGGCTATACGCGATGCGGCGCGGTTGTTTGTCAGACGTACATCCGGCGCAGGTTCAAGGAGGACGCGGCGTGAATAAACAAAAACTGCGCATCGCCATTGCCGGAAATCCGAATTCGGGAAAGACATCGCTTTTTAATGCGTTGACCGGAGCGCACCACAAAGTGGGCAATTATCCGGGCGTTACGGTTGAAAAGCTGGAAGGCGTCATAAGCCGCAACGGGCGGCAGTACCACTTGATAGACCTTCCGGGCATTTACGGATTAACCGCCTATTCCATTGATGAGGTTGTGGCGCGGGATTTTATCCTTGACGAAAAGCCCGATCTCATCGTAGATGTTCTTGATTCAACGAATCTTGAACGGAACTTATACCTGTGCTTGCAGTTTCAGGAACTGGGCGTACCCGTTGTCGGGGCGCTTAACATGACCGATGAGGCTGAAGCCAAGGGCGTCAGGATCAATGAAAAAACGCTGTCAGCTTCACTTGGCATTCCTATGGTCAAAACGGTCGGCTCTAAAGGCAAGGGCGTGGACGATCTGCTTGACTGTGTTGATGCGTTAAACGACGGCGGCTTGCGGGAAACCGCGCACACCGTAACGTATGGCGCGGAAATCGAAAGCAAACTTGAAGTCTTGCAGACCATGATCCGGCAGGACGCCGCTTTTATTGAAAAATACCCGGAACGCTGGCTTGCGGTGAAACTGCTGGAAAAAGACGCCGATGCGTACGAGCGTCTCAAAGAACATGAACGCGCGCAAGAGATTGCGGCGTTTGCGAAAGAAGCGGTGATCTGGCTGGACAAACACTTTGGCAAAGACGCGGAAATCGTGGTGAGCGAACAGCGGTACGGCTACATCCGCGGCGCCATACAGGAATCGCTCCAAATAATCAAAGCGCCGGACTTCTCCCTCACCGAAGCGATTGACCGCGTTATAATGAACCGTTTCCTCGCGCTGCCGCTTTTCGTGCTGGTGTTGTGGCTGCTCTTCCAGCTTACATTCGCCATCGGCCAGCATCCAATGGATTGGCTTGAAGGATTTTTCACCTTTTTGAGCGACGCCCTGAACAGCGCCATGCCGGACACGCTTTTCCGTTCCCTTCTCGTTGACGGCGTTATAGGCGGCGTGGGCGGCGTTCTATCGTTTGTCCCTCTCATCGTCATACTGTTCTGCCTGCTCTCCATTCTGGAAGACGTGGGTTATATGGCGCGAGCCGCGTTCGCCTCGGACAAGCTGCTGCATGCGTTCGGCTTGCACGGTCAGTCGGTGTTTCCCATGATGCTGGGCTTCGGCTGTTCGGTGCCGGCGGTGATGGCCGCCCGCACCCTGAAAAGCCAGCGCGACCGCATCCTCACGGTACTTATCACGCCGCTTATGAGTTGCGGCGCAAAACTGCCTGTGCATGTGCTTTTAGCCGCGGCTTTCTTCCCGGAAAATCCCGCCAATATGGTGATCCTGATGTACGGCTGCGGGGTCGTACTTTCCCTGCTTTCAGCCTTTGTGTTGAGAAAAACAGTGTTGCGCGGGGAGCCGACTCCCTTTGTCATGGAACTGCCCCCGTATCGCGCGCCTACCGTGCGGGGCGTGTTGTGGCATGTGTGGGAAAAGACCTCCCGCTACATCAAAAAGGCGGGCACCATCATTTTAGCCGCCTCAGTCTTGGTGTGGATCATTACGACTTTCCCCATGTACGAGCCTTCTCCAGAGGAAGAGCGGGCGTTTGCCGCGGCGTACCTTGAGAGCAATCCGGGCGCGGACGAGGAAGCGGTCGCCGCGTATGTGGCGGTGGCCGGAGAGCAACTCGCGGTTGAGCATAGCTTCGCCGGACGCATCGGGCGTTTCATAGCCCCGGTCTTCAAGCCAATGGGGTTTGACTGGAAATTGGCTACGGCAAGCGTCATCGGCATAGTGGCGAAAGAAGTGATTGTTTCCACGCTCGGCATCCTGTACCGCGTTGGTTCCGAAGAAAGCGAGGAAAGCGAGGGGCTTCGCGCCGCCATAACCGGCGATCCGCACATGACGCCGCTTGTAGCCTTCGTGTTCATGCTGTTTACGCTGATTGTTCCGCCGTGCTTGGCCGCGCTTGCAACCATAAAAGCGGAACTCGGTTGGAAATGGCTGGGCTTTGAGTATGCGTTCCTCCTACTGCTGGGCGGCGTTTTGAGCGCCATTATCTATCAAGCGGGCCTATTGCTAGCGTAGCCGGCATAGCCGGCGTAGCCTGGCAAAGACTGTGAAAGGGCGCGGCTTTCGAAAGCCGCGCCCTGCTTGCATGGAACGCTTTGATCATCTTTCTTCTATAGATCAAGACATTCAGGATGACAGCTATAACAAAGTCATGATAAATCCAGTAACATTTGCGCCTGTTTATAAAAGCCGTTGAAGCCGTCATTTTCACCAAGCCTCTTAGCTTTTCGTTGCTCCGCTTTTTAGCGCGGCGCGTTTCCATGACTTTCGCATGGAAATAAGAGAAAACTGGCGGCGAAGCGCGCTCCGATGCCTGCCGGCAGTGAAGAAGTCTTTACCCGGAAGGTTTTACCTTCATTTCCGTATTTATCCCTTGTTGTTTTCCTTAATGTCCTCTTTGCTAACGGCGTCTCGTAGGATTCTTGACAAGAAGAAGCGGAGTATAGCATATAGAGTTTAAGGAGAAAAAATATGATTAAACAAATAAATACATTACTCAGGCGCCGCTTGTCTATGTTGGCGCGGACAGCCCTGATTCTGTACCCGCTCTTGCTGTGCGCCTGTGCCGCTACACACCAGTCAACAGTGCAGGCTCCACCCGTACACACCGAAGAGGCGAAACATTGGACTTATACCGGAGACACCGGCCCAGAGTATTGGCATACCTTGGACCCTGCTTATGCTCTTGCAAAAGACGGCAAATCACAGTCTCCCATTGACATTGTTA
>JAIROG010000114.1 GCA_031257675.1 Treponema sp.
TATCAAAGATTGCACTTTGAAATCTTTTCGTATGGTGGGGGAACAAATCCCCCACGCCCCCAGTTTTCCGCAGCAAGCTGCGGGGTATTAAACCAAAGGGGCTACGCCCCAAATAAAAATAAGCAAGCGGCAAAAATGCGCTGAAATAGAAATCGGCATGGAAACCTTTTTGAAAAAAACGCGGCTGAATTATGAAATTGTTGGAATAGAAATAATAGGATGAACCACCCGGACCAGCTATTCGGCACGAAGCTTTGATTGGGTTTTGCCCGGCGGCTGAAAACCAGCCGGCCCGTTACGGGTTCCACTATCCGGCTTCATGGGGCGAGCGTTCGCTTTATTTGTTCCAGCGCACTGCCTTGCTCCAAAAGATCAATCGCCCGTTTCTCGCCTAGTTGCATGCACCTCCGCCCGCCTTCCTGCAAATAATCCTGCCAATGCGTTCTCTGCCGCTCCCACAACTCCTTGTCAGCCTCCCTGCGGAACTTCAACAGGCGGAACGGAAACAGCAACGCCATATCCTGCCGGTCAAGCGCATCAAAGCTCCGATCCAGCGCCTTCAGCGCATCCGCATCGTAGCCGCGCATGGTCTTGTCAGAAAAACCAAGATGCGCCGCATCTTGGTCAGGCGTCCTCCGGCGGATGATCCGCGCCGCAGACATGGACAGCGCCGTAACGCTTCCGGCTGTCTGTCTGGTCTGTACCGCATGGGCGAAGCCGTATTGAAAGACGCGCAGGGCTATGCTCTCGTAGTCATTAATTCGCGCATCTCTTAAAAAAGCCTCCCCTCCTGTCGTGATCGCCATATCGGAAACGATCTTCCCAAGTCGCTCCGCTTGTCCGCCCACGCTCCCGGCGGACGCTCTTTGCCGAACATCCCGTTGTTGAACCGCGCAAGCGCGGCGGGGATCGCATCTTTCAGAACCACGCGGAACATCAAGCGGGCGCTTGAAGCGTCTCCCGCTCCTGCTGTCCGCCATGCGGGATCCCGTTATAGGTGTGTATGGTATACTAGCATAAAAAAACAGGCTTGACAACAGATTTCATGGGTCTTAACCTGATGAAGCCGGCCTTTCCGGAGAAGCGCCGGGCAAGCCGTTCACCCCGCTTCTTGAATGGTTGTTTTTTTCTTAAAAAACAGGTAAAATAACCTGTATGTCAGTAAACCTTAAAACCATGCGCAATATCGGGATAATGGCTCATATTGACGCCGGAAAGACGACCACGACCGAGCGCATCCTCTACTATACAGGAAAAAGCCACAAGATAGGCGAAGTCGACGACGGCGAAGCCGTTATGGACTGGATGGAGCAGGAACAGCAGCGGGGCATCACCATACAGAGCGCGGCGACCACCATCTATTGGAAAGGATTTCAAATCAACATCATTGACACGCCCGGGCATGTGGATTTCACCGCCGAAGTTGAGCGCTCGCTTCGGGTGTTGGACGGCGCGATTGCGATCTTTGACGCGGTGAGCGGGGTGGAGCCGCAGACCGAGACCGTATGGCATCAGGCGGATCGTTACAAGGTGCCGTGCATCGGCTATGTCAACAAGATGGACAGGCCCGGCGCGAATTTTTTCCAGACACTGGAAGCCATTAAAACCAAGCTGGGAACGGACGCTACGGCGTTGCAAATACCCATCGGCGCGGAACACGATTTTGAAGGCGTCATCGACCTCATTGCCATGAAGGAGATACGCTGGGACAGGGCGACCGAAGGCGAAACAATGCTTTTCTCACCCATCGCGCCGGAACGCATCGCTGACGCTGAAGAATGGCGCGAAAAACTGTTCGACGCCCTCTCTCAGGTGTCGGACAGCGTCACCGAAAAGTACCTTGCGGGCGAGGCTGTCGGGGAAGAGCTTCTCAAAGCCGAAATCAGGAAGGCGGTGCTGACGCGGGACTTCTTCCCGGTGTTCGCCGGAGCGTCGCGCCGGAACATGGGCGTACAGCCTCTCATTGACGCTGCGGTTGACTTTCTTCCGGCGCCTGACGAGAGTCCCCCGGCAATCGGCCACCATATAAAAAAGAACGAGGAGATGCTTGTGCCTTGCAACCCGGACAGGCCCCAGCTTGGGCTTGTGTTCAAGATACAGAACGACGAGGCGGCGGGAAGCCTCT
This sequence comes from Treponema sp., assembly GCA_031257675.1. Classification (GTDB taxonomy): domain Bacteria; phylum Spirochaetota; class Spirochaetia; order Treponematales; family Breznakiellaceae; genus JAIRKH01. The sequence continues at coordinate 2,126 of JAIROG010000114.1, forward strand.
GTTACACGCGCATGTATTCGGGCGTCATAAAGCCCGGAGACGCGGTGTTCAATATCGGGAAGAAAAAGCGCGAGCGGGTGAACCGGATTTTGCGTATGCATTCCAATAAATCAGAGCCGCTTGACAGTCTTTCCGCGGGCGACATCGGGGTCATTATCGGCATGAGGCTGGCGCAGACCGGCGACACTATAGGGAACGAAGGTTTTCCCGTCATACTGGAGCGCATGCAGTTCCCTGAGCCGGTTATATCCGTTTCCATTGAGCCGAAAACCATATCAGAACAGGACAAACTCAAGGAGGCGCTTGCCCTTCTGTCAAAAGAAGACCCCACCTTCACCACCAGAGACAACGATGAGACCGGACAACTCATTATTTCCGGCATGGGGGAATTGCACCTTGACGTGTTGACAACCCGTCTTGTCACGGACTACAAGGTCGCGGCGAGAGTCGGCAATCCACAGGTAACCTACCGCGAATCCGTGAGCGCGGTTGTTGAAAAACAGGAGCGCTTCTCCCGTGTGTCCGCAGGCAAGGAAACCGCCGCTGTCGTAACCCTTCGCATAGAGCCGCGCCCGCGTGGAACCGGCAACCGGTTCATCAATGCGGTTGACAGCAAGGAATCGAAGCATATTCCCGATGAAATATTCGCCGCAATTGAGCGGGCGATCGCCGTGTCCTTTGGTTCGGGAATAGCGCTGGGGTACCCGTGCATTGATGTGGGCGTAACGCTCATTGCGCTTGAGTACTCTGAGCTTACCGGCGCCCCGTTCGCCTACGAAGCAGCCGCAAGCCTGTGTTTTGACGGCGCCTGCGCCGCCGCTTCTCCCATCCTTCTGGAACCCATCATGGCGGTCGACATCGTTTCGCCCAAAGAATTCGTCGGCGAAGCCATGAGCCTTGTCTCCCAGCGCGGGGGGCAGGTGTTAAGCATGGAGTCCAAAGCGGGCGCCGATGAGATCAAGGCGCTGGCGTCTATGGCGAAAATGTTTGGCTTTATGACAAGCCTCCGCTCCATAAGCCAGGGACGCGCCACATTCACAATGGTGTTTTCCCATTTTGACGAGAAGAAGAAATGACCGGCGGCCGCCCAACGCCGCGCCGCGCGGTCGCGCCGCATCGCGTAGATGTGTGTGGTACGAATTGTTGGATTTATGTTCCTGCGGAAGAAGCGGAAAAACCGGAGAAAGGTGAAACCGCCGCCTTGCGCGGCTCAACCGAAGCGCGCAAGGCGTGTTTTCTTATTGATCCGGGCGCCTGCCCTGATGAGATCATCAGGAAGCTGGAGAATCTGAATCTGTATCCAACGCATATTCTGCTCACCCACGGACACTTTGATCATATCGGCGCATTGCCGAATGTCGCGGCGCATTACGGCGACCAAGGGATGCGGGCGGCTGTCGCCATACATCGGGCGGACGCGCTCTATCTTGGAAAAGATTCGCGTGACGCGCACCGGCTGTGCTGGTCTGTCGCCGCGGGAAACGCGGCTTATATTGAAACGTACTGGAAGCCTCAGCCGGATCCTGCGATTCTGTTGCAAGACGGGAATCGCATTGGACACTTGCGGGCGTTGCATGTTCCGGGTCATACGCCGGGTTCCGCGGCGTTTTTTGACGAGGAGGCGCGGCTTCTCTTTTCCGGAGATTGCCTGTTCAAAAACGCTATCGGGCGAACGGATCTGCCCGGCGGGGACGCAGAGCGAATGCGGGACAGTTTGAGACGGCTGTTTGCGCTTGGCGATGATATAGCGGTGTATCCAGGACACGGCGAGGCTACGGTCATAGGCGCGGAACGCCGCTTTTACGGCGGGTCTTTTCCCGGGGGGCTATGAGCGGGCGTCCGCTCCGGCGGTTTCCGCCGGTTCTTAACCGGCAAAAAGAAAAAACGCCGGCAGGGATAGAATTTATTATAACAGTGATATATAATAATATCCGTAAATAAAAATAGAGGATTCAAAACAGCGGCGGGATGGCGGCGTTTGTAATCCCGTTAAATTACTGATCGAGCGGTTAGATAAGGAGCGGCGTTCATGCGCATGTCATGTATATTTTACAATAATCCCCCCCCCCCCCCGAGTCTGTTCATATAGGACATCCGGACGCGGCGGATTCTCTTTAAACGCCCGCAGCGCATCTCGCGCGGATAGTCATGCGGCGTCCGGTGTTCGGCGCCGTGTTTTTCCTGTATTCCCTCTACTATTTTTTCTTGCCGGTGTTGACGTTCTCCGCATTATAAACGGCGCTGTTCTATTCCACAGGATCGACGCCGCGTTCCATAACACGCTTATAGGATTTCATGTCATTTTTATACTGGAGATGTTCTCAAAACTTCAATATTGGAAAAATAACGACAGATTTAGAAGGAGGTTATTGAAGGTTTCAAGTGTTTTTTTAGCGTTGCGCGAAAAACGCCAAACCATCACTCATATCCCTGGTAAAACCAGCCTGCATAGGCGGTTATTATAAAAAGAGCGCCCTTCAAAGCCGATTAATTCTTGGCGGAATGTCCGGCTTTGAAGGGTTTTAAATGCATTGTTAGTATGCCATGTATTATGCGGAGCTTCAATGCGTTTATGACTCTTTATGTTTAGGAGGACAGTTATGAAACGCAAACTGTTACTTTCGGGAATACTCGGCGTGATGCTGATATTCACAATGGGTTTATTTACCGGATGCCCTGACGGCGGCGGCGATTCCGGCGTGACGCCAAACACGCCAACCGGCGTAAGCGCTTCCGCGCAGTCGTCAAGCAGCATCCGCGTCTCATGGAGCGCGGCGCCGGGGGCTGCAGGCTATAAGGTATACCGCAGCGGCAGTTCTTCGGGTACGTGCTGGTGGGTTCGCCCTCAAGCGCGTCATACACGGACAACGGCTTATCGGCTGGTACGACCTATTATTACAAGGTGTCGGCGGTGAACAGCGCGGGGGAGAGCGCTCGATCAAGCTCTGCGTACGCGACAACAAACGCATCGTCCGACGGCGCTTCACAGCAAGAGGGCGTGTACATCGGGATTATTTCATTTGCGGGAACCGCGACTGACGTGACCGGCGGGGTTCCTGTTTTTCTTGACTCGGCGGGAAAAACCAGCCTTCTCAATAAGCTTAATTCAGACTATGCCATTTCATCTCAAGCCGGAACAGCGCTTTTCTATGCGGTACACAAGGCGTTGGCTAATCTTAAAAGCAGGGACACCCGGTACCCTGCCAATCTTGATTCGGTGAACGTGATTACTTTTACAGACGGGCTTGACAACGGATCAACGGGAATCTCTGCGGCGACTCCGATTGAAGAGCGGACATTCAATAGTGATAATGAGTATACCACGTATCTAAACGGAGAAATTGCCAGCCGTACTATAGCGGGCAAATCCATTACCGCGTATTCTGTGGGGGTGACGGGAAACGATGTCGCCGACATTACCAAATTTGAGAATGATTTGGCGAAGATAGCCAGTACGGGAAATAGCCAGAGCTTGACAGATTTTGGAAATCTGCAAGCGACATTTCAGACTATTGCCGACAGCTTGCAGATAACCCATACCAGTACGACCTTTACGATGAAAACGACATTGCTTGCAAGCGGCGCTAAGGTGCGTATGACCTTTGACGTAACCGGTACGAGCGCTGAGGACGCGGCGGCGGCGTCAAAATATATCGAAGGCGCCATAACCAGAACAGGAACAGGGTCAAACATGACCTATACGTTTAGTGGCATAACCTACGCGGGCGGGCTTGATTCAGATCAAGGCGCGGGACCCATAACCGGCGCCATAAACGGGCCGGAAGTCAATTTCACGTTTACCGGAGTCAGCGGGTATGATCCGTCTGTCGATGAAGCAAAAGCAAAACAATGGACACAATCTCCCAACACAACAGCATGGCAGGTAAACAGCGAGTATGACGTGGGCGGCGCGACCGATACCCGGATTGAGAGGCGTTCCTCTATTATTTATTTAGTATTGGATTCCAGCAGATCCTTAAATACGACGCAAATTGGGCAGATTAGAAACGCGGCGATAAATTTCATCGAGTCGCTTTACAATCAGCTTAACGGCGGCGGTACAACCGTCCCTTCCGCGCCAACCGGCGTAACGGCTTCCGCGCAGTCCTCAAGCGGCATAAACGTCTCATGGAACGCGGCGCCGGGGGCTACAAGCTACAAGGTGTTCCGCGCGAGCAGTTCTTCAGGTACGTATACGCTGGTGGGTTCGCCGTCAAGCGCGTCATACACGGACAGCGGCTTATCGTCTAGTACGACCTATTATTACAAAGTGTCGGCGGTGAACAGCGCGGGGGAAAGCGCTCAATCAAGTTATGCGTCCGCTACGACAAGTTCTTCATCTAGCGGATACTCCGGCTCATCCTATGCCAACGCAATTGCCTTGACAAGCTCCAGCGCATGGACAGACGGCGCATTAAGCGCAAGTTCCCCTGCTGTGTGGTATTCTTTTTATATATCAAGCGGTAGTATCACCTATTGTTTATCAGGGCGGGATAGGTATGGCTATGGGGGGGCTTATACGTCTGATGTTTCCTTTGAAATCTACGATTCATCTCTAAATCTGATAAGAACCATTGACGCAGGCAACGGCAACACTTATTCAAGCGTAACTGGTACTAATGGCGTTGATTATCAAAAAGGAACATGGACAGCGGGAACATGGTATGTAAAAGTTGTTCCCTACGGTGGGTCTGCCAGCAACTATGGCGCCTATGCCATTTATTTCTATTAAACGCCAGATCTAACTAATCCGCGGCGCCGTTGTTCACGCGGCGCCGCTTTTTTCTATGTCCCACAGGCTCCTAGGGTTGGTAAAACTTCTCGTTCCTTTCGTCAATCACGGCTTGAGCGCCGGAGGCAAGGTAGTCGGCAACGCCGGCGTCCCAGACGCGGTCAAAGTCCGCGGATTTTGCCGTCATTGCCGCCGCAGTAAACACGTTGAACTTGTCGATTAAGGTCTGGGTAACGGGCCCTGCCGCCGAAAGCATGACGGGAATAACCGGATTCGGCGTAGCGTTGTGCATGGCGATCTCATGCGCCCGTTCGATCAATTCGGTTGGCCACGCATACGCGTTGGCAAGCGCTTTTACGCTCAGATCGGGGTCGCCCATATCCAGACCGTTTATCGGCAGCGTGTAGTCGATGTTCTGCGGACTGTTCTGAATCCAGGGTCCTTGAGCGGTCTTGAGCTTTGGGAGACCGTTGACAAGGTCGTGGTTCACCCCTTCGATGCCGACTTGCAGGTAGTGATAATTTTCGTAGCGGGCGAGCCAATTCAGGTACCGAAGCGCCGCTTCGGGGTTCTTCACGCTTGCGGGGATAAAAAAGTTGACCCCGGCGGGATCATAGATGGTCCTGCGGATTTGTCCGTCAGGACCGGTAAGACAATCAACCGGAACAAACTCGCCGTCCGGTACATTTTTCTGCAGTTCCGTCATAATGGCTTCGCTGTCCCGGTATATTCTGTCCCAGTTATCGGTGTAAGAGCCGACTATCCCGCTTTTTAATACGTTGAACTCATCAGATTCGCTTTTGTATAGGGCAAAATTCGGGTCAACGAGGCCGGCGTTGTACATCTTGTTCATAAAACGCCAGCCTTCCTTATATCCAGGCATAGTCGCGTAGCGGTCGACAACTATGTTTACCCAGCGCTCTTTCAGGCTTAGGTTCGGGTCAATGAACGGATAGCAGATAGTCTGCGTAGTCCAGTACAAATCGGTACCCATAATAAAAGGGATGACCTTATCCTTGCCCACATTGCCCGGATCCTTCTCCTTAAACTGGACAAGGACGTTGTAGTATTCCTCAAGCGTGGTGGGAAGCGGCAGACCGAGTTTGTCGAGCCAATCTTTGCGTATAAAAAGATTACGCATTGCCGTATCAACGCGGCGGGCGGGTATGGCGTAGACTGCTTTGGTTTCCGGGTCTTCATTGCGCCTGATTAAGTCGCGTCCGGGCAGAGCGGAATCGGGTCCTAATAGTTTTTTCAGGTCCGCAAGGATGGGCGTATCAATGTACTTGGAAATATCGACAAGACCGCCCAATTCCCGATAGTTGGAAATTAATTCATTTGAATAGGTAACGCAGACATCAGGGGGAGCGCCGGCGGCCATCATGTTATTGAGCGCCTGTACTTCCTCCCATCGGGATACGGCGACGAAACTTACTTTAATATTCTCGTCTTTAAGCAGTTTCTCCTGTATCCACTTCGTCCAGTTATTGTTCGTGGGATCCGTCTTTCCCCCGTCCGTACCACGGTCAAATATTTCAACCGTAATTTCAATGGGGGCGCCGCTCTTATCGGCGGGCGCTTCTTCTTTCCTGCTGCAACCGTACAACACCGCGGCTGCGCAGCATACCGCAATCAAGATGGTTCCTTTCATCTTTTCCTCCAAATAAAAAATATACGGGATTTTTACCCCCGCGGATTCCTAAAACAACCTCAGCCCTTTACCCCTCCGAGTGAAACGCCGGCAATGAAATAACGCTGGAGCCAGGGATATACAACCAAAATTGGCAATGTGGCGATCATCACCGCCGCCGCCTGCATTCCATCGGATGCCGGCGGTGGACCGCCTGACACGCCTTCCTGCATGGCTATATCTATTGATGAAATATTTTTAAGAATATTGTACAATTTAAGCTGTATCGGATGCCAATCGGTTTTGGTGAGGTACAAAAGCGCATCGGAGAAACCGTTCCAACGTCCTACGGCATAGAAAAGGGCGAGGGTTGCCAGGACCGCCGTAGACAGCGGCAGGTAAATTCGCAAAAGCACGATAAAGGGATTTGCGCCGTCAAGTTCCGCCGATTCGCGGAAGCTTTCCGGGACGCTGTAGAAGAAGCTGCGGAGTATTATCATATTAAAAACAGAAAGACAGTTCGGTATAATCAGCACGAGCGGATTGTTAAGAAGGTTGAGATCCTTCATCAAAATATAAGTCGGAATGGTACCGGCGCTGAAGTACATCGTAAAAATAATCAATGTGTTGATGAGCTTCTTTCCTTTCAGCCAGCCGTAGGTAAGCGGATAGGCGCAGAGTATCGTGATTGCCAACGACCACAGAGTACATATCACCGTTAAAATTGCCGTCCAAATAAGTGAACGTGAGAATGACGGGTCTTTGAATACATATTTGTAAGAGTCAAGGTTAAAGTCTACGGGCAGAAAAACTACCTTCCGGTTGATGATTGCCTGAGTCGAGCTGAGAGAGCGGGCTAAAATATGGAGCAGAGGCAAAACGCAGAGCAGAATAATAATAAAACAGATCAACGCGATTACAATATCGCCTGTTTTTGTCGCCTTAGATTTAATCATATACTTCCTCCTTACCAAATGCCGCGCTCGCCGACTTTGGTCGCAATCGCATTCGCTGCTAACAAAAACACAACGCAGACAAGAGATTGAAACAACCCTATTGCCGCCGTAAGGGAGAACTGGAAAGAACGTATACCAACGCGGTACACCAGCGTGCTGATAACGTCGCCGGCATGCATCACCAGATTGTTTACCATGTTGTAAGGACGGTCAAACTCGCTGCCTAAAATACGCCCGATATTCATAATCAAAAGCACCACGATGGTAGGACGCAGACTCGGCAGGGTTACGTGCCAGATTTTCCCCCACCTTCCCGCTCCGTCAACTTCGGCGGCTTCGTAGAGTTCGGGATTAATAGCGGTAATAGCGGCAAGGTAGATAATCGTACCCCAGCCCATCTCTTTCCAAACGCCCAGCCCTACATAGGCGCCTACCCAAAGCGCGGCGTCCGTAAGGAAATTGACGGGACCCAAACCTAATTTGCCGAGTCCAATATTGACGATACCGGCTGTAGGAGAGAAAAGCTGCGTCGCAATGCCCGCTATGATGATCCAGGACAAAAAGTGCGGCAGATACACTACGGTTTGGGTGAACTTCTTATAAATGAAAAGAGATAACTCGCTCAGGAGTATGGCAAGAATCACCGGCGCGGGAAAACCTACAATCAAATCAAGAAAGTTCAGCCACAAGGTGTTCCTAAGGGCGTTGCCGAAATCCCGCGAAGAAAACGCCTGGGCGAACCACTTCAAACCCGCCCAATCTGAAGCCCAGACACCCTTGAACATATTGTAATTCTTAAAAGCAATCACAATATTGGTCATCGGAATATAGCGAAAAATGATAAAGAAAACCGCAGGTAGCAGCAACATCAGGTACAGCATCCACGATTTCTCTAAATAGCGCCCAAGCGCCTCTTGTTTTCGAACAGCATGCGTTTCATTATGCTTCATGATTATTTCTCCTTATATTTCTGCGGGGTTTCACGCACAGCCTGAATGCCCCGAAAAAGAAGTTGCACCCCAATCTGGAATGACAGTCTCACGGGTTCCTGACGGTTTGTTGCGCTTCATCGAAAAATCGTATAAAAATGCACAATAAACCGGCAAGGAGCCTATAAATCCGGATATTTTTGCATGAATATACAAAAATATCCACAAGCGCATCAGCCTAGGAGCCTGTGGGACTTTGCGTAGTTCGTATGAAGAAATGCGTGATTTAACGCATTTCGAGGCTCCTTTGGGAGCTTGCAAGGAACATTTTTGCGATTTATCGCAAAAACGTTTGGTTTCAGGGGCAAAGCCCCACAAGCTCCTAGTCCGTCCGCTCCTCCTTTAGCTTGTCCGCCCTCATTTGCGCCTTAACGCACAACTCCGCCGCCTTAAAAGCGTGTTCTTGAGTCATCGCGTTTTCCGTGCGGTTAAGGCAGTCAAGGATCAACTGCCCGAAGTACGGATACCCTACCCGGCCTTCAACATGGTAATAGGCGTCTTCTTTATCGTTCACCAGATAGACATGACCGCCGCCGGGTTTTCCGCTTCCGATATTTGTGTACTTACGCTGTTCAATATAACCCTTTGTTCCAAGAATGAACGAGCGTCCGTCCCCCCAGGCGTCGAGCGCGGCGGGGGTAAACCAATCTACCCGGAAGTAGTGCGCCGCGCCGTTGTCGCCCACAAGATTCGCCTCGCCGAAGTCTTCCAATTCGGGGAACCGGGGGTTGTTATAGTTGGCGGCGGCGGCGTAGACAACCCGGGCGTCTTTGCAGCCGGCGTAAAACAAAAACTGTTCTATCTGGTGGCTGCCAATATCGCAGAGTATACCCCCATACCTGGCCCGCTGGTAAAACCACGCGGGCCGTTGCGCCGGATCGCCAATCCGGTGGGGTCCGAGGCCGAGCACCTGAATTACCCTGCCGATAGCTCCCCGCTCAATGAGTTGTCCTGCAAAGACGGCGCTTTCGACATGAAGCCGCTCACTGTAGTAGACCATGTATTTCCTGCCGGTTTCCTTCACCTTTGCCTTAGCCGCTTCAAGCTGTTCCAGCGTGGTGAGCGGGGCCTTATCAGTAAAGTAATCCTTCCCCGCCGACATTACCCTAAGGCCAAGGGCGCAGCGTTCCGACGTAACCGCCGCGCCCGCGACAAGCCGTACTTCCGGGTCGGACAAAATTTCCGCCTCGTTCCGGACCGGTTTGACGCCCGGGAATTGGGTGGTAAACTCGTTAACCTTTTTTGGATCGGGATCATAAACGCTCTTTAAGACGCCTCCCGCCTCGATCAATCCTTTGCACATGCCGTAAATATGCCCGTGATCAAGGGCAATCGCCGAAAAAACAAATTCGCCTTTCTTGACTACCGGATTCGGTTTTCCCTCGGGGGCGTAATTCATACCGCTGACAGCCATAGTTATCCCTTCCTGTGCTCGCGGCCCAGGGTGATGGGGCCGGAGAAGTTTTCTATTGACGCGCTTTTCCGATAAAAACGCGGCGTTCCCTTCATGATCCCGGATGCGGTATAGAAGGAGTCGTCCTTTGTAATGGGAAGACCTACTGTCCGACCCGCGCTCCCCGCCTTGTATATCGCGGTGATGAGTTCAATCGTGAGCCTGCCGTCTTCCCCGCCTATCAGCGGTTCGCTTCCTGTTTCGACGGCCGTAAGAACATTGTCAATCTGTCCGGTATGGCCCTGGTATTTCAGCCTGGGAAGGCTCTCGTAAAATACCGTTAGCGCTTTGATGATCCCGTCATCCTGCCGGTTACTGAAGGGGAAACCATTCTCCTGAAACACCTGGGATGCGGGATTCCAGGGCGCGGAAATCCGCGCTTTTTCTCCCTGAAAGACGAGCCGCTGTTCCTCCCCATGATGAACCACCGACGCGGTTATCTGGGCCAGCGCTCCGGGATTCGTCTTGCCGCTTTTTCCGTATTTGAGTACGGATACTGAAATATCCTCGACCTCCGCGTTATCGTGATTCGCGTTGCTGATCATGGCGCTCACCTGTTCGGGAAGTCCCAGCATCCAGCCGAGCATGTCGATATGGTGAACGGCGTGGTTCAAAGTACAGCCGCCGCCCTCTTTCTCCCACGTACCGCGCCACCACAGGTCGTAGTAAGAATGGCCCCGGTTCCACAGCGAATCGATCTGCGCGTGGACAACCTTGCCGATGATTCCGGCGTCAAGGGTTTTTTTCAGATTGTAAATAGGATCGCGGAAACGGTTCTGAGCCACAACGGAAAGGACCTTACCGCTTTGTTTCGCAGCGGCGATCATCGTATCACACTCTTCAAGCGAGGCGGCCATTGGTTTTTCTACCAGTACATGTTTACCGGCCTTTAAAAAGTCAACGGCAATCTCCGCATGGCAATAGGGCGGAGAACAGATACTGACTAAATCAACCGGTTCATCCAGAAATTCCTTGTACGATACTGCGGTCTTCACCGTAAGTCCGTAGTCCTTTGCCAGATCCTCTGTTTTTTCCGGGTATATATCCGCAAGATGAGTAATCTTGCATCGATCCGGAAATGCCAGATAGCCCTCCGTATGCATACGGGCAATAGCGCCCGTTCCGATAACAGCGATGTTAATCATTGTGT
>JAIROG010000001.1 GCA_031257675.1 Treponema sp.
ACAGCCGTAAGAGGACTTTGCCGGCGTCCGCACCGCCCAGGACCTTTTAACGCGGTCGAACATTTCAGGGTTGGCATAGATCACCTGGGACTGATGATGCTTTTTCCGGCTGTGAAGGCTGATCGCTATTTCCTTTTCAAGGGACGTGAAGCCCCGCCTCAGCGCCTCGTAAAGGCTCGCAGTAATACGACGCTCTGGAATAAGACCCAGAATTACGGCGGACAGCGTCTGTTTGCCGCCATAGTCAGAGACCACCGGCAAAGCCGGCGGCTTGAAATTCGTGAACCGCTCAAAGCGGCTGCGGTGTTGCCGGTCTTTAAAGAGTTCCAGTTGATCCAGCAGGAGAAGGACAGTATACGGGAAGAGGTTGAGAATTCGATATTGATACAGGCGGACTTGGGGCGTCTGGGGATGGAAACGTTTCACCCCAACAGCCTGACACCCAAAAAATCAAGCAAGAAGCGCAAACTGAACGAGCGGAAAAAAGCTTATAACAAACGTCTTGCCGGGAAAAGAGCAGTGATTGAGCGTGTCAATGCAAAAATCAAGGCGTTCAAGATAACAGCATATTCATATCGGAATCATTGCCGAAGGCAGTCACTGAGAATGTCTCTCATTTGCGGCGCCATTAATTTTAATCAGGTATTTAATGTGTGTATGGGGGCAAGTCTAATATATTTTCCATCATATTTGTTAAATCCTTTAAATGTTTTTATACAACAGTTTTCATATCGTATGTCTATCATTTTCATTTGTCCTTTCATGCAGTCCAACAAAGAATTTATCAAGTTCATCTAACCTGCCTTCGGATAGAGTTGTTCAATAACTGAAGTTATTGAACAACTTCCGCTAAAAAACGGGCGGATTTGGCGTATTTTCGCAAAAAATACGCCAAATCCGCGAGACTTGTGAGACAACCAACCGGGTTGTTGAACAAGTCCAATATTATCTAACCTCGATTCTGATTTAGAATAATATAAAAAAATATAAATGGGAATTTGTCTTCACGTTTAGATAGGTTTTCATAATAGGCGTTTGCGCCGTTATATTCTGACAATATAGATTCATTTTTATATTCATCTGCAATAAGTGATAATATTTTTTGAAATTCTGTAGAATTAATTGTGTAATAATTTTCAATTTCAGATACAGCGTGTCCATCAGAAGCATGCTCATAACCATCTCGCAGAACCACGCCATTTTTCCCAAAACGGCTTGTATTATATGAGAATAAGTTAAATTCCCAATCCAACATTCTAAATCTCCTATATTTATTTTATAATATCATTTTTAAATTATGATGTCGATATATTTTACTCAATACGTTACAGTAAGTATACATACGAAAAGCCATGTCGTAAAGGATAATCTGGAGCGGGCTGACACGCCGCTTCGCTCAAAAGAATCGGAGGGCAACGTGACGCTTTCATCCGAATAGTCAGCGGCTCTTGTTGTACAAGAAGAACACGCCCTTCAAAGGCGCCGCGCAAGCCTCGAAGCGCGGCGCGGCATTAAATCCTCTTGCGGGGCTATTGCAAAACAAAGCAAAAATAGAATAGAATGCTATTATAAAAATTGCGTATAAAAACGTAAACAAGGAGTATACTATGGCGGAAAAATTCATGGAATGGGAAGATCGGCTTTCGGTGGGAGTTCCTATAATAGACGAGCAGCACCATCGGCTTATCGAAATCACCAACAATTTGTACGACGCATGCCGGCAGGGTGGAGCGATATATGAAGGCTTTACAACCGCGCTCCACGAGACGGTGGATTATGTTGGCTATCATTTCGGAACCGAAGACAAGATTATGCGGCGGATTAACTATCCCGACTATGCTACCCACAAAAAAGAGCATGATCTGTTTGTTAAAGAAGTGCTGAAGCAGATGCATGATTATGAGAACGATAAAACATATGCGCCTCATGCCTTGGTGCGCTACCTGAAGGATTGGACGTTATCCCATATCGCCCTTACGGATCTCAAGCTGGGAAGCTATCTGGTGAATATGAAAAAAGCCGGCGCTTTAGAAAAGATTATAGATCTCAAGAGTTAGACTTTTTGAAGCGTCTTATGGTAACATGAGCGATTGTCTCAACACTGACCCGGACGCAATCCAGCGAATACGCTCGTTGGATGCGACCGGGTTTTGAAGCGCCCGGGTGCGTAAGAATCTTTGCCGTTTTCTTTTCTCCATTTTTCTACCCTTCAAACTTTTTAGCCCCTTTAACCCGTCTTCCAAAATTATTTTTTTTTATATACTATACCTCATAGGAGTAATTAACCATGCAATACATTGATTTTGATAAAACGAAGGCGTTTAAGACCCTTGCCGGTCTCGCGCAGGCAGGAAGCCAGTTCGATTACGCGGCGGCGCTTGTCGCCGGACGGATACAGAGCGCAGTTGCGCCTATGGCGGGCGGTCTTTCTTATTCATACGCGGCGAAACCCGTTGATGGAACCGTACTGGCGGCGCTTCAAGCGCTTGCGGACGAGCAGGAACTCATTGCCAAATACAAGGCGTTGCTTGACGGCGAAACTATGAACACTGGCGAGAACCGCAAGGTGTTGCACCACTTATTGCGGGGGCAACTTGGCGGCGACGTCTTATTTGAAGGGAGAAACCTCGGCGAGTTCTACAAACAGGAGCTTGCGCGTTTTTCACAGTTTGCCGGTGACGTTCACGCGGGCAAAATCACGGGATCAACCGGCAAGCCTTTCACCCATGTCGTACAAATCGGCATAGGCGGATCTGATTTGGGACCCCGCGCGCTGTATCTTGCCCTTGAACAGTGGGCGGCTGCCGAAGGAAAAAAGAAGCTGGACGCGAAATTCATTTCCAATGTAGACCCTGATGACGCTTCCGCGACGCTTGCCGCTGTTCCGCTTGAGGAAACTGTGTTTGTGCTGGTGTCAAAGAGCGGAACCACACAGGAAACCCTTGCCAATGAGCTTTTCGTAAAGGAAAAACTGCAAGCGACCGGGCTTGATCCCAGCAAGCACATTGTCGCCATGACAAGCGAAACAAGTCCGCTCGCGCATAATCCCGCGTACCTCGATTCGTTCTACATGGACGATTTTATCGGAGGCCGGTACTCCTCAACATCGGGCGTGGGCGGCGTGATCCTCTCTCTCGCCTTTGGGCGCGATGTGTTCAAGCAGATGCTGGAAGGGGCGCATGAGGCTGACGCGCTGGCGCTGGAGACCAACGCTCTCAAAAACGCGAGCCTGCTTGATGCGCTTATCGGCGTGTGGGAGCGGAATTTTCTCGGCTTTCCGTATACGGCGGTTCTTCCCTACAGTCAGGCGCTTTCCCGCTTCCCCGCGCACTTGCAGCAACTTGACATGGAATCCAACGGCAAGAGCGTAAACCGTAACGGCGAGCCGGTGCGGTACGCTACAGGACCCGTGGTGTTCGGCGAACCCGGTACCAATGGGCAACACTCTTTTTACCAGTTGCTTCATCAAGGCGTGGATATCGCGCCGCTCCAGTTCATCGGGTTTGTTGAAAGCCAGCGCAAGGATGACGTTGTGGTTGACGGATCCAACAGCCAGACCAAGCTCAAAGCCAATCTCGCCGCGCAAATCGTCGCCTTTGCAAAGGGCAAGACTGACGCAAACCCCAACAAGGAATTTAGCGGCAAACGCCCTTCAAGCCTCATCTTCGGCAAACGGCTTACGCCTCGCGCACTCGGCGCGCTTCTCGCCCACTTCGAGAACAAGGTCATGTTTCAGGGTTTTGTGTGGAATATCAACAGTTTCGATCAAGAGGGAGTGCAACTTGGCAAGGTGCTCACCAAGAAGGCGCTTGCGGGCAATTCCGGGGACGCGGCGCTGGACGCATACAGCAGGCTGCTGGAAATATAATGAAAGCGGAGGGAAATGAACGGCTGGTTTTTGGAAACATGAAATGAACCGTCCGGCTAGGACACAACCCGCCTTGGGACGGGGTATGGGAGGCAAGCGTTGTTTTAATGAAGGCGCCATCCAGTATCGCGCCCCGTATTCCATTTTCAAGCCGTTCATTCCCTCGCAGGATAAACGTATGACAGATACTTTACCCTCTTATTTATCTGCTCTCAACCCGGAGCAACGGGAAGCGGTGTTGCATAACGGCAGATCGCTTCTCATATTGGCGGGCGCAGGTTCCGGCAAGACAAGGGTCATCACTACCAAAATCGCCTATCTCATTCGTGAGCGGGAGATACGTCCGTCCGCTATTCTCGCCGTAACTTTCACCAATAAGGCGGCGCGGGAGATGGCGGAACGCGCCGCGTCGATAGATGTCCGCGCCGGATATGCGATGTTGCGGACGTTCCATTCGTTCGGCGCGTGGTTTTTGCGGCGGAATGCGCGGCTTGTGGGGCTTAACCCGGCATTTACCATTTACGATGATGACGATATGGCGAACTTGCTTGCGACCGTGGCGCCGGAGAAGCCCAGAGCGGAAATTAAACTCATCACTCACCAGATTTCACGGGCAAAAGATTACTTTATTAGCCCCAATGATCCTGAATTGAAACTCATCAACCACCGAAAGGATTTTCAGAAAATGTATGCGCGGTATGAAGAGCGGCTCGCCGAAATCGGCAACGTGGACTTTGGCGATCTCATCAAAAAGCCTGTTGAAATTTTGCGGAGCAATCCGTCTTTTGCGGAAGATTTCCGCAGCCGCTTCAAGGTCATTATGATCGATGAGTATCAGGACACCAATGTCGCCCAGTTTACGCTTTTAAAAGAACTCTGCGGCGCTGAAACCTATGTGTGCGTTGTAGGAGATGACGACCAGTCGATCTACCGGTTTCGGGGCGCGGAAGTGCGGAATATTATCGAATTCCCTGACCGATTCCCCAATACGGACATCATCCGGCTTGAACGGAATTACCGTTCAACCTCGGCGATTCTGCGCGTGGCTTCCTCAGTGGTGGACAACAACAAGGGCAGGCTCGGCAAAACCTTGAGCGCCGAACGGGGAGCCGGAAAAATTCCCGTGCTGGCGTTTCTCCCGAATCAGGATGAGGAAGCCGTATTTGCGGCGCATCTCATTGAAAGCTCCGTCCAATCAAGCGCGGACACGCAGAGGCGCGGCGATAAAACCGCAAAGCGCGAAAAAGAGAAGCATAGAGAAATACGCTATTCGGATTGGGCTATTTTGTACCGGACAAACGCCCAATCGCTTGGTTTTGAATCGGAGTTGCTGCGCCGGCGCATTCCCTATCGTGTGGTGGGATCGCTCAAGTTCTATGAGCGGGAGGAAATCAAGGATGCGCTTGCCGTGTTGTCTTTTCTTGTAAACCCGCGGGATGAAATCAGCTTCCGGCGTGTGGTGAACAAGCCGGCGCGGGGTGTTGGCGAGGCGACTGTCGGCAGAGTGATCGCGGCGGCGGATCACGGCGACCTGGCGGCTTCAGCGAAACGCCTTTCCTCCGAACTGCCGGCAAAGGCGCGATCCGGATTACGCGCCTTCATTGAGGCCCTTGAATCTGGACGCTCCACACTGGTATATCCTGTTGATGAAGGCAAAAGAGATGCGCAAACGCCGTCTAGCGAAGCTTTGTTTGGCATGAATGAAACGCGTCCGCTGGAAAGCGGCGCGAAAGCGGCGAAAAAAATGTCCGCAAAAGACATGAAAGGCGCAAAAAGGGAGGTTGTTGCGGGTGAGGGGCTTTCCATATGCGTGGCGACGCTTATTCAGGGCACGGGCATCGCCGCGTATCACATGGCGCATGATGAAATCGCGGGCAATCAACGCATTGCGAACCTGCAAGAGCTTGCCAACGCCGCGAGTCTATACCCGGCGACATTGGACGGACTGCTTGAATTCCTTGAACATATAGAGCTTGACCGGTCTATGGAAGAGCGGGATTCGGATGCCAATGCGGTGACTCTCATTACATTGCACAATACCAAGGGACTTGAATTCAAGCGGGTGATTATAACCGGCGTTGAACAGGGGGTGTTTCCCAGGGATGATAAAAAAGAAGAGGAACTGGAGGAGGAGCGCCGTCTCTTTTACGTGGGCGTAACCCGGGCAATGGACGAATTGTACTTTACCTCTTGCGCCATGCGCCGCATGTTCGGGCAAACGGCGTTCATAGAGCCTTCTCTTTTTTTGAGTGAAATCGACAAGTCAGCCCTACGCATTATCGGCGCCGCGCCGCATGGATTTTCCATAAAACCCAGACCTGATAAACGCAGGGCAAAGAGCGCGAAATCAAATGGCGTGGACTGGGATGTGGGAGATCGCGTGTTTAATGATGACAATGGGTATGGTTATGTGAAAGAAATCCACGATCATGCGACGGGCGCCATCCTGATCATTCGCTTTGACACCGGCAAGGAATTGAGTTTTTTGAGCAATTATCACCGCTCAAATCTCACGAGAATAGATGAAGAGTAAGAACATGCTTTTTAAACAAGCGAGACTTGACTATTTGCCGCATATCACAAGAGCGCGCGGCTTTCGTCTCTATGGCGCGAACGGGAAGCGGTACGTTGATCTGTGGCAGGCTGGAGGAGCCGCCATTTTAGGACATAATCCTCCGGGCGTACTGCGCGAGTTAAAGAACACTGCGGAACGGGGGCTTTTCGCGCCATTGCCTAATCACTTGGAAGCTCGTTTCTTCAAGGCGCTTGCAAAATTGTTGCCCGGCTATTCGTTTTACCTGTACGCTGACGAGCATTCCCTTTGCCGCGCGTTGAGCGGCGGCAGTTTTAACGAAAGCCGTCCTATACGGCCGATTTTCGATCCTGCTTTAGATGATGGGCATATTGAAGACCGCGAAAAAAACGTGTCATTGTGGCGGCCATTTCTTCCCGCGGAAGATGCGCCCTCATGTCCGCTGTTGATGCCGGTGTTGCCGTGGCATCTTGCCCCTAAGACGTTGGCGGTTAAGGACGAGACGTTTCTCTCAGAACACGCATCCATTGAAGCTATGCGACCACCCGCTTCGGACGCCATTTCGCCGGTTATCCTTGCTGCGGCGACTCGCGCCGTTTACGATCTGCTTGCGGAAATAGAAGCGCAAGCCGCGCAAGCCGCGCAAGCCGGAGCGCGTATGGCGCCGCTCGCGCCGCATTTTCCCATACTGGCAAAAGCCCTCAAATCAAGCGAATGGCGGCAAAAAGGCATGTATATCCATTACGGCGGGCGTCTGGATGATGACGGCTATTCGGCGCTATTCCAGCGTTTCTTGGAGGCGGGCTTTTTGCTGCCTCCCACGTCGAGTCAGCCCGCGATACTGCCTCGTGTTTTGTCTGTCGGGGAAGAAGCAAAGCTGGCGGCGTTGGTGAGGGTGTAGCCGTCGGCTAAAAGGCTGTCGCGCCGTCAGTCTCTTCGAAAGAGCGCGATTCCGCGCTTGATCCGCAAGCGCGGTTAGCCGGCGCCATCCCAAGCGTCTGTACGCTCCACGCATACATGGCAATGGCAAACGCCGAAGACACATTGAGGCTGCCCTTCGCCCCGTACGTGGGGATCGACACCCGTCCTCGCGAGGCGTCCGCCACGGCAAGCGCGGCGGGGCTTACGCCCAATTCTTCGGAACCGACAATCATAACGCCGCTTGTGGGAAAGACGAACTCCTGCAACCCAACGCCGCCTGTTTCCAGCGCGAAAAACGGCGTTTGCCGGTGCAACGCTTCCAGCGCTTCCAAAGACATGCGTTCCCACGGCACAATCTCTATACATCCCATAGCCGTTCTTCGCGCCCTCTGGTGAAGCGGATCCGCCGCAAGCGGTGAAAGCAGTATCTTCTCAACACCGAAAGATTCCGCGGTGCGGAACAAGGAACCTATGTTGAATGGGGAACGTATGTCTTCCAAAAAGACCAGCATATTCGGGAACACTGTGCGTTTTGCGCTGTTCAGCCTATGTTCCGCATCAAGGAAGTCCCAGTCAGCTTGGCTTTGTCCGGTTTCGGCAAGGAGGATGTGTCTGACGGCGTTTATTCTTCTCCGCAAAGCGTCAACGGACTGTCCGCCCTGCGCCTCCATGTTCCGCAACGCCGCACACGCCGCGTCAACCGCGGCTGAAACAGCCGGGGCGATTTCCGGCGGAAATTCGGCGTCCAGCGCGAGGAGATTCAAGGCGATTGCAATATCATCAAGCGGGTAGCCCCATGTTCCCGAATTGCGGAACATCATTTCCGCCTCGCCGAACATTTTCGCCATCTTGCGGAGCCTCTGGGCGCGGGGAAGAGACGCCAGTTTACGCGATGAAATCGGCATGTCTAAAACCTCGCATGAAGGTCAGAATGATTGCTTGACGATATCTAGGATTTCTTCGGATGTAACCGTCCACGGGGAAAAAGCCACGATGTCAAGGTTGCGCACCGAATCGGTTATGGAGATCAGGCGGTCAAGTTGCAACCCCAAATCTTGAAGGCGCGGGGAAATAGCGAGTTTCTCAAGCGATGAGCGGATGGAAGCCGCAGGCAACAGAGCGGCTTCCGCGTCCGAAAGCCCTTCGGTCTTTTCTCCCATGAGGCTCGCCACTCTTGCGATTTTTTCAGCGCGGCAACTTACCAACTTGTCAAGAATTACGGGAAGCAACGCGGCGGCGCAGAGGGATTTCTCAACAGAGAACCTGTCCGCGATAGCGCGCGCAAGCGTCGAAACGACGCCCGGCGCGCTTACCGCAGAGCCTATGTTTACAAGGACCGCCGCTTGATAGTCCAATTCTTTCATATTTACGGCGCCGTTGACGTAGGAGGAAATAATCTGAGCGAACAGAGCGATAGCTTTTTCCAGCACAGGATCGGACAGGATGTTCGCTTTTTTGGAACAGTAGGCTTCCACCGCTATGCAAAAGCCATCAAACGCGGCGGCGTAACCGCCTTCTACACCCGTTCGTCCGGAAAACGCGCCGTCTATGACAATCGCTTTGCACAGGCCTCGCGGCGTATGAACCAGCCTGATTTCCCTGTTGCGGGGATCTACCGCGATAAAGCTGTCTGTAGTCAGGAAAGGGTCTTCCTTCACCGAAGGAATCGCAATGTAGGGCAGAGCGGCGCTTGGAATTCTCCCGTCTAAAAGCTCAAACATATCGTTCACATCGGCTGCGATAATCGCCGTTAAACGGGCTATTGTCTGAACGGACGGACATCCAAAACCGATGACACCGGAACAATGCGACGCACGGGCGAGATGCGCTATGTTTTCCGCTATGTCCGCCATTACCGGCGCTTTGATCTCGTCAAAAATAATCGTTTGGATGCCTGAATCCTGAAGAACGGCTTTGAGCCGTTCTATACTTTTGTCATCATTGAGGCTTTTTTCCGAAATTAAGAGAAATTGATTGCCATACGTTTTACAAATCATCCCCACACGATTTATAATATCCATTCCAATGACGATTTCAGGGTCAATCTTTAATACTATATCGGTCACAGACGCCTCTATGAAAAAATTACATTAAGACGAGAGAGCGGCGAGAATTTTTTCTACGGTTGCGTCTAACACCGCGTCGTTCAGAAAGGAAGGGTCGTTTATCTGCGCTCTGATTTCCGCGACAAGATCAACACGGGAATCCGGCGCCGAATTTACAATCTCGGTCGCTTGGTACAACTCGCTTTGCTCAAGCGCCTCTTGGGACAGCCTAATGGAATCGACATTCCGCTCTTTGCCTACCTGCCCGTTGCGATTCGCGCCTTCAGGAAAAAGGGGATTCACAAAACTAATTCTATCGATCATCATACAATAACCTCTTTAATTCCATTATCGGCATACGCGGGCAAGTATTTACAATCAGTTTGCGCTATTCGCGTTATGCCCGGATACAAAAATCGAAAATTCGCCGCGCGACTCTGCTCGTTCTCTCAAAACCGCTGAAATTTCCGATGCGGATCCGCGAAGGTACTCTTCATGAACCTTGGTCATTTCCCGTCCGACGCAAACGTACCGCCCCTGTTCAAGCTCAACGATATTCGCAAGGAGCTTGCATATTCTGAACGGAGATTCGTATAGAACAAAAGCCGCGCCGGTTTCAAGCAGCTCTTTAAGCCGCGATTTTCTGCGCCCATCCTTGGGAGAAAGGAATCCTTCAAAAACAACGCTTTTATCAGCGCAACCGGCAACGCTGACAAGGGAGGCGAACGCCGAGGCGCCCGGCAGAGGGACAACCGCATGTCCGGCCGCAGATGCGCTTCTCGCAAGAATCGCTCCCGGGTCGCTTAACGCCGGCGTGCCGGCGTCACTACAGTAGGCGACGGTTTTGCGCTCATCAAGCGCCGCTATCACCTTGCGGGATGCGCCCGCCTCATTTCCCGCCCGGCACGACAGCAAACGCACCCGTATCCCGAAATGGGTAAGAAGTTTCAGGGTCCGCCTCGTATCTTCACACGCGACAAGATCAACGATTTTAAGCGTTTCCACGGCGCGGAACGTCATGTCCCCCAAGTTTCCAATGGGCGTTGCAATGATGTAAAGCGTTGCCACCGGCTATTCTGTACCCATATTTTGCACCGTGTAGTTTACCACCATCCACACGTCTTCTTTTCTCTGAATTGTGTAGATGTATTGTTTTTTTTCAATATAATTTCCTATCTGGAACCATTCCATCACCGTGACTGTCCCTTCTTCTCTTCCATAATTCGTCCGCATTATCTCAAAACGCATGGGGATCATCACGATGTCATTGTCAACGATGTTGTTTTGAAGCTCCTGCCGGTAACGCGCGGTCAGCCTCTGGCGCCCTTCTTCGGATTCCGCAAGCCATTGCCGCTTGCGCGTTTCATCACGCTTCACCATCGCCTCAACATCCATATACAAAAAGAACTTTTCCCACTGGCTTTTCTGCCGCGCCGCAAGCATGTAGACGATCATATTGTCCGGCGCAAGATCCTCGCGGACGAGAACCGCGTTGGTCTCCACGTCCATGGCGACGGGCAGTCCATCGGAGCCAATAATCGACGGCGGGCGGATGTTCAGGGTCAGGCGGTTCGAGGCGAGCGGACTCAGCGGCGTTGCGGCTGTCTGCTGAACCGTAGAAACAAGTTGCGGTTTGTATAAATCCGGGTAGAGCTTCGCCTGTACAACGAAGGTCCCAGCTTCGGCGAGCGCCGCATACTCGCGGATGTCTTCCACAAAGGAAAACGATTCGCCAGGTTCAATGGAAACATAGCGGAAAAAAACTTGTTGGACCGTGGAGCGCTTCTGTATGAGATAATCAGTCTGTTGAAGCGGACGGTTTGCAATGGTTTTCACTTCAAAATCAACGGAAAACGCGCGGTCGTCAGCGAGTTTGAAATAAAATGGGGCCGGACTCTTGTTTGCAATGGTTATCTGTACATACACGGGATCGTTGCTTGCGCCCTGTACGTAATAGATCTTTTTATCATAAAAACGTATAGTAACATCAATCTGCGGATTCGCCTGCGCAAACGCCATTGTCGCCAACGCAAAAAAAAGCGCCGCAAGCGCGTGTTTCTTTGTCATACTCTATCCTTTATTTGCAACTCGTTTCAAAAAACGTTTATATAAGCTATAAGCCTGATCCAAACCCCGGTTGGTTTTGGGTGTAAGCCCACTGTTCCAAAAGCCGCCGCCCTGCGTGTTTTGGAGCCGCCTCATAGTATAATTTCGGCAGGTTTGCATGTCTATATTACGAGGCTTTTTCAAAATGTCAAATTTTGAAAAAGTTTCATATATAGCCTTTCCCGGTAACAGGGAAAAGCGGCTTCTTCGTCTCTTTATACGGCATAAGTCCTTATACCTGTCTTGGAGTTTTTGCAAAAAAAAAGGCCGGTGTCCGCCGGTCTTATTAGACTCTCATGAAACCCTGTAGGCGATAGATTTTTTTATCATAACAGCGTATACTACCATCACTTTTTTATGTCTATAGCCCCTATTCTGAAAAAGATTCAAGAATCCAGCGCGGTTTCTTCTATTATAAAGGCGTACAAGAACGCCCTCTTCCCGCTGGAAATAGAAAAGGCGGAAGGTGTTCTTCCGGCTTTTCTGTTCGTCCTGTTAATGAAAGAATATCCTTTGTCTCAAACGTCTCTGGCTGTCGTTCCCACGGAGTTTGACGCGGCGGATCTGGCGGCAAATCTTGAAGCTCTGGGTGTCAGGGCGTCAATACTGCCGTGGTGGGAATCCATCGCATATAGGCCGCTTGTTTCCTTTGCCCCCGTGTTCGGAGAACGAACGAAAGTGTTGTCCGAAATGGCGGAGGGACAGGCGGGATGTGTCATCGCGCCAGAACGGGCTTTTCTTACGCCCGCGCCGCCGCCTGAGTACCTTAAAAGCCTATTGTTGACATTCAAACCCGGAGAAAGAGTCAACACGATGGAGGTCGCCGAAACATTGGCGGAGTACGGCTACATCCGGACGCCAAAAGTGCAGGCTCATGGGGAGTTTGCGTTGCGCGGCGAAACGCTGGATGTGTTTATGCCCGGTGATGCCGAGGCCTACCGTGTGCTTTTCGATTTTGACGTGATTGAATCCATCAAAAGATTCAACCCGGAAGATCAGAGCGGTGGAGAGAAAGCGGCGGCGTTGCTTGTACGCCCGTTCAAAGAAGTCATCTGGACGGACGACCGCATTGATGCCTTGAGCGGCAACCTCGCGCTGTTCGATGAGTTTGCCGACGACGGCAGGTCCATTATAGAAGATCTCATTGCAAGACGCGCGACCGCCGGCGAGGAAATGCTTTTTCCTCTTGCTTTTGAGAAAAACGCATCTTTGCTTGACTATGTGAAAGACGGCGCCGTGTATTTTTTTGACAAAGAACGGCTTGTCAACGCGGAAGAGAGCCTCGCGCGGGAATACGAGAGCTTTTATCTCAGAGCGAAACGGGAGCGGGAGGTTCCCAAGCCGGAACGCGCCCTGCTCAGTTTCAGCGCGCTTGAGAAACAGGCGGAGCGCGTCGTCTCATTCATGACTTTGAAGCGTTTTGGACAAGACGCCCCGCCCCGACTTTCCGCGGAATCGGATCCGCCGCGGAGTTTTTTCGGCAACATTGATTACCTGAAAGAAGAATTCGGCGCCCTTATGAAAGACGGCTGGGAAATAGCTATTGCCGCGGAAAGCGATGTGCAGGCGGACAGGATACGGAGCATAGTGGGGAACGGGCAAAGCGCGGACTACGAAGAAAAAACTGAACAGGGAAAGCCGCGTGGGAGAAGCGGCGCAATGAGATGCCGCTCCCGGTCATCCCTTCAGGTCGTCACCCTTCCAGTCTCGTCAGGGTTTGCCCTGAGCGGCTGCAAATTCATGCTGGTTCAGGAAAACGAGATTTTTGGACGGACAAAACACTCCCGCCGCCATTCGCTCCGTTCGCTGAAAACAGCGCGAAGCGTTGCCATCGACACGTTTGTTGATCTAACGCCCGGCGATTATGTGGTGCATATCAACTACGGAATCGGGCTTTTCAAGGGCATCGACCGAATCCGCGCGCTGGGGCATGAACGGGACTATATCAAGATCGAGTATGCGGACGAAGAAACGATTTTCGTGCCGATTGAACAGGTGAATCTCGTACAACGGTACATCGGGAACCAAGGCGATGCGCCGAGGCTTGACAGCATCGGGTCAAAGTCATGGGAAAACCGCAAAAACCGCGTGAAAAAAGCCGCCGAGGATCTGGCGCAAAGTCTCATCGACCTGTACTCCAAGCGCAAGGCGTCAGTGGGCTTCGCGTTTCCGCAGGACACCGAGTGGCAGACCATGTTTGAAGCCTCTTTTCCGTTTGACGAGACCGAAGATCAGTTGCGGTGCATTGAGGAGATCAAAGCGGATATGGAAAGCCCAATGCCGATGGACAGGCTCGTATGCGGAGACGTGGGCTACGGCAAGACCGAAGTCGCGGTGCGCGCCTGCTTTAAGGCGATCATGGCGGGCAAACAAGTGGTGTTTCTCGCGCCGACCACCGTACTCGCGGAACAGCATTTTGAAAATTTCAGAGAGCGTTTCTCCCGGTTTCCGGTGAAAACGGCCATGCTTTCGCGGTTTGTAGACAGGAAAAAGACGCGGGAAATTCTTGATCATGTTGGAAAAGGCGTGATTGATCTGTTGGTAGGCACACATCGCGTCATTCAGAAAGACGTTCACTTCAAAAACCTTGGACTTATTGTGGTTGATGAGGAACAGCGGTTTGGGGTTAAAGACAAGGAGCGGCTTAAAGAGATCAAGACCAACGTTGACTGCCTCACGCTGTCCGCGACTCCTATTCCGCGCACATTGCACATGAGCCTCCTCAAGATACGGGACATGAGCCTGCTCGCCACGCCGCCGCGCAACAGGCTGCCGATAGAGACCGCCATAGGCGAATACAACGAGGAGATGATAGCCGACGCAATCCGGCGCGAGGTCAAGCGCGGCGGGCAGGTGTTTTTCCTCCATAATAGAATAGAAGATTTGCGCGATGTACGGACACGGCTGGAGCGGCTTGCGCCGGAAATGCTGATCGACACGGCTCACGGGCAGATGGATGCGCGCGAACTGGAAGACGTAATGCACCGGTTCATTCACGGCGGCTTCCACGTGCTTGTATCAACCGCCATTATTGAGAACGGCATCGATATTCCGAATGTGAACACCATCATCATAGATCGGGCGGACAAATACGGCGTGTCCCAGCTCTACCAACTGCGCGGCAGAGTCGGGCGTTCGGACCGGCTTGCGTACGCCTACCTGTTCTATCCCAAAAACTCGTCGCCAAATGAAACCGCCATGAAACGGCTTCAGGCTATTTCCGACTTTACCGAGCTTGGATCTGGCTTTAAGATCGCCATGAAAGACATGGAAATACGAGGCGCGGGCAATCTTTTAGGCAAGGAGCAGAGCGGCGACATCTACTCGGTGGGCTTTGACATGTACATGCGGCTTCTGGACGAGGCGGTGCGGCGGCTTGAGAACGCGGAATATGAAAGTGAAAACGAAACCCTGCTAGAGCTTGAGTATTCGGGCTTTATTCCGGATTCGTACATTGATTCTGCCCAAATCAAAATGGAATTCTACAAGAAAATCGCCGCGGTACGGGAAAAAGCCGATAAAGACCGCATCATTGACGAGTTGTTCGATCGCTTCGGACCCCTGCCTGACGAGGTGTTGAGCCTTCTCTCTCTTGCCGAAATACGCATCATCTGCCGTGAACTCGGCGTTTCCTCGTTGCGGGAAAGGGCGGGGCTTGCGCGGATCGCGTTCAGCAGAGTGGCGAAGGTGAGCGTGGAGCGGCTCGTCCGGCTTATGAAAGAGTCCGGAGGCAAGATGAAGCTCGATCCCAAGCAGGCGAATGTGGTGACGCTAGCGACCGGAAACATCGGACTCAAAGAAAAGAGCGAATTTATCAGAGAAAAATTGGTTGCGTTGTCTGGATAGGTAGAACTTTTTATCATTGTGAGCTATACTATAGGCTATGGCAGATAAGATGCTGAGATATATTCTAAAACTGCTGAAAGACGATCCTCCTCCTGAGCTTGATGAGAAATTGTCCCGTATACCGGAGTTCTGTGAAATTTACAGTGAAATCCTGTCCATACGGGAAATACTCTCCGGAATGAAGTCTGAGGAAAGAATATTTAAAGAACGAGAGACCCGCCTTCAGTATCTGGCGAATCACGATTCGCTCACCGGCGCCGTAAACCGCCGGGCTTTTATGGAACAGGCCCTCATTGAAATACAGAACAACATTAAAAATCACACGCCTTGCGGCGTTGTGATGATGGATCTTGATTTTTTTAAGAAATTTAACGACACGTATGGGCATATAGCGGGCGACAAAGTGTTGCGCCATCTCGTTGCGTTGATAAGCGCGTCTATGAGAAAGAACGATTTTCTTGGACGGTACGGCGGCGAAGAGTTTCTCTTCTTTTTTGACAATGCGGACAAAAAAACCGGCGTTGCCATTGCCGAGCGGTTCAGGAGAACGCTTGAGTCCTCGCCGGTGCAACTTGAGACGGGACCCGCTTTCATAACGGCGAGTTTTGGCGTCGCATCCATTGAGGATGAGGATGTCGGAGACGGCGTGAATGAGGCGTTTATAGAAGAACTCATCAATCATGCGGATCAGGCGCTGTATCAGGCGAAAAACTTAGGAAGAAACAAGGTTGTATCTTTTAACAGAGGTGGAGACGCTAAAATAAATTTACAAAGTATGTAAAAAAACACTTCCCTTCTTGGAAATATGTGTTATACTAAAAAAATTGATACTATAATGTCTTTTTCAAAAGGAGGTGGATTTTGAAAAATCCGGCTTGGATGAGAGCGGAAAAGCGGAGGTTTAGCCCGCGTTTTCCGGTCCTTTTTAGAAAAGCTTCTCTTTCAAAAAAGGCTCTTCTATTGAGCGTAAATTTTTGTGAATGTTTGTAAGGAGTCCCATATGGCGATTGATTTAACGGTTTTGATAGTGGATGATTCGCGGATCATGAGAAATACGGTAAAAGGCATGTTTTCTGACATGCAAATTACGTGTAGTTTTATTGAAGCCAGCGATGGAGAAGATGCGCTGGAACAACTGAGCATGTGCACGGTTGATCTGGTGTTGCTGGATTGGAATATGCCCAAATTATCGGGGATAGATTTCCTAAAAATGGTGCGGTCGATGGACAAGTACAAGGCGCTTCCCATTGTGATGGTGACGAGTGAATCCGCCAAGTACAATGTCATTGAAGCCTTGAAAAATGGAGCCACAGATTATCTTACAAAGCCTGTGAATTCTCAAATTTTCAAGGAAAAGTTGTCGAAAATTCTTAATAAATGAACTTAAACAAAGAGGAAAATTATGGAACAGTATATTAAACCGTTTGTTGAGGTGTGTCTCAATGTCTTTAAGGACTTTATAAACGTAGAAGCAAGCGCGAAGACGCCGTACTTTCTGGAAAAAGATTCCATTGTCGGCAATGACATCTCGTCGGTTATCGGACTTACCGGCGAAGCGCGGGGGGCGGTGATTGTCTCTATGCATGAAAAGCTGGCTATTAAGCTCACCGATATACTTACCGGCGCCCCTCATACGAAGCTGGATGACGATGTGACCGATGCGATTGGCGAAATTGTCAACATCATCGCGGGAAACGTGAAACAGAGGCTTGAGGAAAGCATGAGAATGGTCATCTCTCTTCCTACTATTATTCAGGGGAGTGGACATGCAATCAAGTGGCCTGGCAATCAGGCGCGGATTTTATGCATCCCGTTTAAAGTCTTCGAGGATGATATATTCATCCTCCTAGTTGCGATTGAAATAGTACAGTAGCTGGCGATATACCATGAAGCATGTCTTTGTTTTTAATCCCAAGTCGTTTGCTGAAAAGACGCAGATGGAGTATATTACTGATACTATTGGGCAGTTCTTCAGAAAACAGGAAAAACCTCATTTTTCCATTCAGATATCGCATTTCCCCCGCGATGCCATCGGCATTATAAAAAGAGAAGTGACGACTTCTGATGAAAACGAGACGGTGCGCGTCTATGCCGTAGGCGGCGATGGAATTCTGTTTGATTGTCTGAATGGCATTGTAGGGCTTCCCAATATGGAGCTGGCGGCGATTCCCTATGGAAAAACCAATGATTTTCTCCGTGTGTTTGGTACAGACAAAACGCAGCTTTTCAGGGATATAGGAGCGTTGGCTTCCGCGAAAGCGTTGCCTACGGATGTCATCGCCTTCGGCAACAATTATGCGATCAATACGCTCACTATTGGAATGGAGTCGCTTGCGGTTGTCAAAATGAACAGCTTTAGCAGAAAACATCCCGGGTTGCTCAATCGTTTTAACTTTCTCTACAATTTACTGTTCAACATAAGCAGTACAATCGCCTTATTAGACCATGACATCCTGTTCCAGCAGTACCGCATCACCATAGACAACATAGACTTCAGCGGAGAGTACAGCGGCATAAACATCGCAAACGGTCCCTATTATGGCGGCAACAAAAGCGCGTCGCCTATGGCGCGTCCGGATGACGGCATTCTGCATACGCTGTTGTTTAAACCTTTAGGCGCCGTCGGCACACTGTTTGTCTTGCCAAACTATTTTAAAGGAAAACATCCGTCTAACTGCAAACTGATTCAGGCAAAGAAACTTGAAATACGGTCTGAACTGCCCTTGCAAATACAGGCTGACGGGGAAATTTTCTTTGACACTAACATTACGATTGAGGTTAAACCGGCGGCTGTACAATTCGTGGCTGTCGACGGTTTGACGTATGGCAAAGCTGAAGGTTGAAATATGAAGAATAATAGCGGCAAAAACAGGAAGAGATTTTCTTTTCAGATTGGCAATGTAATCGCCTTTCTCGGAATATTACTGCTGGGAGGCATCTATATCCTCTCCTTGTCTGCGCAGGGGAGTCCGCAACATTCTGTAATGGCGGCGGTTATCACCCTCAGCGGATTGGCTGGACTTATTTTTGCATATATATCCATCAACAATTATGAGAAGCTGGCTTTTTGGACGCCCTGCATTTTTTTTGTCTTTCTCAGCGTTTTGCAATCGGTCCAATCAAGAGGAGGCGGGTGGGATGAATACTACCTGCCGCTTTGTATAGCCTGTTGCATTTTAAGTTGTCTGTATGACAACTATACGCAGACTTTTCTTTTTGCCATTATACAGAATCTGGCGCTTGGACTTATGGCGCTCTCCGATGTCCCTTTCATGGGAGAGAACTCCAGCAAGCTTCTTATTCTTTTCAGCTCAGATCTGGGCGGGGGAATATCGTTTGCGGTGTTGGGGTGGATGAGTTCGGCGCTTGCCGATCTCGCGTTGCTGGTTGCTTTTGGAGCCTTATACAGAAAGACTAAAGCCGCGCTTGAGCGGCGGGATTCGTTCAAAACCCTCATGGACACCACGCCCAACTATATTGCGATGGTTGACAAGCTGAATAGGGTGATAAATATCAGCAACAACCTTGCGAGGCTGGCGAACATTGAGAACCCCGACTGGGTTATAGGCTCTTCGGTCATCGATCTTTTTCCCTCAATGGAGATGAAAGAACTGGCGGGAGATCTTCTTAGAAAGACAACGAGCAGTTACGAAGAAATGTGGGAATGCTGGATCAAAGATGAACACCGCTATTTCAAAGCGTTAGGCGATGATTTGCCGGATGACAAGGGCATCCTCATCAACCTGATCGATATGACGCACTTGGCTGAGCGAGATGAAATTGCCGCTATGAAGGACAATCTTGATATTGGAATCTTCTTTATGGATAGAGATTACATCATTCAAGACAATTATTCCAAGGCGTTGCCCCGAATCTTGGGCATGAAGAGCTTCCAAAACACGCGCTTCACTGATTTGCTGTCCGCTTCGGTGACGCCTAGCGAGTTAATCTCTATTAAAGATTATTTTGTTATGAGCTTCGAAAGACAGTTTGATCAGGAAATGCTGAACGACATCAATCCTTTGAATGAGTTCCGTTATTACAGCGCCGCGTCCAAAGAGTGGAAAATTCTCCATGTGGAGTTTGTTGCGGTTGATCGGGGGCGTGGGCAAATCATGCTCATGGCGTCCATCTACGATATTACCGACCGGGTTGAGTTGCAAAGAAAACTTGCGGAAGAGGAAAAGAAGCGGCAGGAAGAAATGCGCAATCTCTTTGAGCTTATCAATGTGGAGCCGAAGGTGTTTGATGAATTTATTGAGGATGTGAATTATGAGTTTGAGCAAATTGACAATGTCTTCAAGAATCAGACCTTTACACCGCATGAAAGTTTGGTCGAGGTCTATAAATCGGTTCACGCCATAAAATCAAACGCCGTCATTCTTGGACTTGCGACATTCGGAGGGAAAGTACACGCGCTCGAATCGGATATCAAGCGTATGCGGGAAATAGAGGATGTGCCATTTTCCGATATGCTTCATTTGACGTTGGAAATAGAAAAATTGATGCAAGAAAAAGAAAATTTCCGTGTTACCTTGGAAAGGATCAACGCTTTCAGAAGCGAGACGAAAATGAAAAGCAACAATGATGTGCTTATTGAAGCGTTGACAAAAGCGTGTGACAAGGCGTCCGTAGATTTAGCGAAAAAGGTCAATTTTGTGGTTGATATTGATCAGGACATCATGTCGCGCGGTCCGCGGCGCATGATGAAAGAGGTTCTCATGCAACTTGTAAGAAATTCGGTGGTGCATGGCGTTGAATTGCCGGAAGAGAGGGTGTCCAAAGGCAAGAATGAAACCGGCACTATATCTCTTTCCATCAAAGCTAAGAACGACATGATCCACATAAGACTGAGAGATGACGGCGGGGGGATTAATTACGATAGAATCCGTCAAAAAGCTCTTGAAAACGGCTTTATTAAGACCGAAGAAGAAGGGCAAGATAAAAACACGCTGTTGCATTGTATGTTCTCTCCAGGATTCAGCACTGCGGACACCGAAACCGTTCATGGCGGACGCGGCATCGGCTTGAACATCGTACGCGACAAAGTGAAAGAACTGGGAGGAAACCTTAAAATACAGAGCGAAAAAGACAAGGGAACCGCGTTCAATCTCTATATCCCATTACCGCCGGAAGCGCCCGCACAGGAGAAGGCGGCTTCTTAGGTGAAGATAGAATTATTTTCTTTCTGCGACTTTGCTCAAGAAAACAACGGAAAGCTGACGATTATAGGCACATTTGACACCATCATAGCCCGCGCCTTTCCCTGTGTACACCCTCAGCTTTCTGTTGTGATTCGAATCCGGTTTGATCTATGGGAATTTTCCCATCATAAGTTTATGATTGAAACGAGGGACATTAATGGCGGCATGTGCATTGACCCTATACAAGGCGCTTTGTCTGTAAATGGGGTCGGCAATGCCACCGCGGTTTCCCACCTTTTGTTTACCATCTCAAACTTGAATTTCAAGAGCAACAGTATGATAAATTTCGTGCTTTTCGTTGACGACAAAGAACTCGCCTCCATTCCGCTGTACGTGCGGAAGGCGGGCGGGAACTAATCTAGTTGTTTATTCTTCTATACCAATCTATAACCCTGTCCGCGAGGGGGCGCAACGTTTGAACCGGCGCATCCCTCGTTTCTTCCACGCCCTCTTGAGTGGCGCGGATATACTCGTGCATATAAGGGAGTATGACCCGCTCTTTTACCTCAAGCCAGTTCTGCGGCAAGATATTCGGCGGAGACAGGAAGTTGTCGGGCGGCATGTGTCCTAAAAGGCTTGGATAAAAGCGCGGAAACACTTCTTCCGTAACATTTCTCATAGCTGAGAAGCCGCCCGCTATGCCAAAAAGGATGGTGTTAAGCTGCAACTTTTTATTGTTTTCCAGCAACAAGCGTTGCGTTTCGGTTTGAAAAAACCACTTTGTAAAAGCCTCCGCTCCTTTGCCGCGCCTTCCCTGCTGGTAGAGACCATAATACACGGCGTCTTCGCTTAACGGAATACGCTCTTTTTCAGCAAGCCAGCGGAAGTCAAGGTTTGACTGTTGATCATAGTCAAGGGTAAAAATTTTGGAGCTGTTCATATAAGAAAAGAGTATGCGTCCCTGTAGAATAAGTTTGACAGGAGGCTCAAAAAAATACTTGAAGGTGAAATCATCAACCGCTTGTATAGAGTCGTTTGCTTCGCGTATCCACGCCTTGTCGTACTCCAACGCCCTCTCCAGCGCATCCACATCCCACGCCAGGGGCGAGCCTTCACGAAAATCCGCGTTAAGGAGCGTCGCGCTTACAAAAAGAAAATCATCGTCCCAGTCAGGAGAAAAGCCCATTCTGGTGTATGCGCCACTGTTTATAACATTGTACGCCTTGCCCACTTCTTTCGCTTCTTCAAGGCTGAAGGTAAAATGATTGGTCATAAGGGCGCTGTTGGATCGGGCAAACACAACGGCAGGGACATTGAATGACACCGGCAGAAGGTACTGCTCATCGTCAACAATGCCAAGCTCAAGCAACTTGTGGTAAAAGAGGTTGCCGTCAAGAGAGTTGTTTTCTAAGAGCCAGCCCAGCGGCTTAAACAGGCGTCTGGTTGACGCGCTCTTCAGCCAGCGTCCGACCACAATATCAGGTTGTTCAACCGTAACAGTCAACTTCCTTGCGATCAATTCAAAATAACGGATTTCAACCTTGTATTTGGCTTGAGAGGCGTTAAACGCTTCGCCATACAAGGCGAACTCGGGGATGTCTGTCCAAAGCGTCACCCTTTTCGGTTCCGCACAGGAAAGGATGGACAGCGCGACAAGGGAAGAGAGTGTAAGAGCGGCAGAATACATTCGCATAATATATTTTATTTTTATTTTTTCCGCTTGTCAATCTATGAGAAAGTATAGTATGATAAGACTATGAAGATAAGTGACGCTAATATCACCGCATTGATTGAATCGCTCAGCAATCATTATAATACGAACATAACGAGCCGGTTTATGAGGCCTCTTTTGCTTCAATTGTCCGTAAAGAAATGGGTATGGGATGCCATTGATTCCTTTACACTGAATGTCTCGCTCTTTGACTATCAAAGGTTTAGTTATGATGACTTATACAAGCAACTACTTGCGTTCTCTCATTTTATCATCGTAACACGACGCGAACTATTGCCTAAGTTAAAAAATCATACATTGCGATTTGCCGGTCCCGACAAGATTCTGATGGATATGGCTGTCAACACCTTTCCTTCCAATATAAATCTTTTAGCCGAGTACACAAAACAACTCTACCGCAAACTTGTTGAGTCTGACAGAGTTGACTCAGCAACTAGGGAACCTGCATATCTCCAATACGCGGAGCTTCAAGATTTGATCGCTCGTTTGTAGACAGGTACCTATAAGAGTAATCCGTACGGGACGCCACAGCAACGCCGTTGGCATCCCGCGCCGGCGAGGAGGACACTGGCAGCGCAAGTGTGGAGAGATGGTTAGTTATAGTACGCTTTGGAGAAACTGGCGCGTCCGTTCATTGTCCGGAGCGCTGAACATCGTTGCGGGCGTGTTAATTTCAAGAATTGAGCCTTCAAACATGAACACAACCTTATCGGCCACTTCCCGCGCAAAGCTCATTTCATGCGTTACCACGAGCATGGTCATGCCTAACTGGGCGAGGCTTTTCATCACGCCAAGCACCTCTCCCACCAGTTCGGGGTCAAGCGCGGAAGTCGGCTCGTCAAAGAGCATAATCTTGGGTTCCATTGCCAAAGCCCGCGCAATGGCGACCCGTTGTTGCTGTCCACCCGAAAGCTGAGAGGGATAGACCTCAATTTTATCGGCGAGTCCCACCCTTTCAAGCAGAGCCAACGCCTTTTCTTTCGCTTCTTCTTTTGCGATTTTCCGCACATGCACCGGAGAAAGCATCACATTCTCAAGCGCCGTTTTGTGTGGGAAAAGGTTGAAGTGCTGAAAGACCATGCCCACTTCCAGAAGCGCCGTGTTGCGCTCATGGGGCGGCATTTTGACCTTGTTAATTCCGTTTTCACAATCAAACAGCAACTTGTCGTCAATGTAGATTTGCCCGGAGTCGATTTTTTCCAGCCTGTTAAGAGATCGAAGATAGGTTGATTTTCCGGCGCCCGACGGTCCTATGATGCATACCACTTCCTGCGGCTGCACTTCAAGGGAAACATCTTTCAGCACGTGAAGCTCCCCTTTAGCGCCATGAAATGTTTTATTGACGGCAACGGTTTTAATCATTGACATGGGGCGCCTCACTCGTATATGGAATGTCGTTTTTCCATCTTGTGGAAAATAAAGGTAAAGACCGCAGTTATGATAAGATAAAGAATCATCGCCGGTATGTACACCAGCGCGGAGGCGGCGGACGATGAGATAGAACGGGTCACTTTGGTTATATCCGCAAGAGCTATGATCGATACAAGGGAAGCGTCTTTTAGCACCATGATGAATTCGTTGCCGACCGGCGGAATAAGCCGGCGTATTGATTGGGGTATGATGACCAGCCTCATGGTCTGGGTGTAAGACATGCCGAGCGCCCGTGAAGCCTCGAACTGCCCCTTGTCTATGCTCTGAATCGCGGCTCTGATGATCTCCGCGCAGTAAGCCGCCGAGTTTAAACCAAACGCGATGAACGCGGCGACAAACCGGTTGTTTATGGTTAAAATAGTGGAGATTTCAGGGAGCCCATAGTAGATAAAGTAGAGTTGCATAAGGAGCGGGGTTCCCCGAAAAAAGAAAATATATGCGCCGCAAAATTTGTTGACAAGGATGTTTTTTGACATCTTTCCCAGCGCCAAAAACAGGCTTACAATCAGCCCAGCGGAAACAGCTAGGATAGTCAACGAAATGGTTATCTTCGCGCCGTCTAGAAGCGCCGGTATCCAACTGATCATTTTCTGTAAAGAAGTCATGCCACCACCTTGCCATGGGATTTTTTGAAGAGCGTCCGTAGCGGACGCTCTTCTTTGTTTGCATTGCGTTGTTACTTCCGGACGGAGCTTACCATGTCCATTTTGAAAACATCCTGGGAAATTTTAAGAATGGTTCCATCGGCAAACAAAGCGTCCAGCGCCTGATCGATCTCATTGGTCAACTGATTATTGCCTTTCTTGAGGCAGATGGCGAACACTTCGTCGGCATCACCCTGCCATACGAGTTTGAAGGGAGAATCGGCGGGCGCAATGTAATCAAACGCGACGAGACTGTCGCATACAATGGCATCCACCCGATCGAGCCGCAGATCGTCAAAACAGTTGAGGACTTTGTCGTATTCATAGGGTTCGAATGCGAGTCCGCCCTGGACGAGTTTTTCCATATAGATATCGGTGGTGGTTTCCGCTTGATAGGCGACGCGGAGTCCGCCGAGTTCTTCTGGTCTTGCCGCCGTTATGTCAGTGTCTTTGCGGAGAACCAAGGCTTGCGCGTTTCCAATGTAGGGTTTTGTGAAATTATACGCGGCTTGGCGTTCCGGCGTAACGGTTACCGCAGACATGATGCAATCGTATTTTCCCGTATCAACACCCGCGAAAATGCCGTCCCACGCAGTATCCACAAATTCAACTTGCAGCCCCAACTTGGCGGCGACTGCTCTTGCCATGCTTACATCAAAACCAATGGGGGTTTTCCCGTCCGTATCGAAATACTCCATGGGCGGATAGCCAATCTCCATGCCAATAGTTAAAACACCCTGTTTAATGGTCAGTCCGCCGCTTTGCGCTTGTCCGGCAGTGGCGCCGCCCTGCGGCTCCACCTTTTTTTGCGAACAGG
Organism: Treponema sp.; assembly: GCA_031257675.1. Taxonomy (GTDB): domain Bacteria; phylum Spirochaetota; class Spirochaetia; order Treponematales; family Breznakiellaceae; genus JAIRKH01. The sequence goes on from JAIROG010000001.1 coordinate 25,088, forward strand.
CTCCAGCAATGAGACATCCAATTAAACTCATACAGAAAATTTTTTTAAAGTTCATTATATTCCTCCTGTGCGTAGTATAACTTTTTATGTTTTTTTGTGTCAATGGATAGAATTTTAAAAACGAAAGAAATTTTTAGAATAGCGGCTTTTTGCGCGAATTTAAACCGTCGGGCGCGGACGCTTTTTGACAAAAAACAACGCCACGCGGCGCCAAAGACGCCTCCGGCGCCGCCTATAGCGCGCTGCTGGCGAAACGGATTTCATCGCAGTATTCGCAACGGTAGGCGCGCAATCCGGCGTTTTCAAGGTGAAAAATGTGCGGAATGTAGGACTCGGTGGAGGTTATGCAGCGCGGATTTTTACAGCGGAGGATGTTCTCGACCCGTTCAGGAAGGCGCAGACGGATTTTCTCGCGGATCTCCTCATTTTCGATGATATTTACCGTGATGTTCGGATCGATAAGCCCCAGAACATCAAAACTGATGGCAATCGTGTTGTCAATTTTGATGATATCTTTGCGTCCCATAGTCGGCGATTCGGCGTTTATCACAAACGCCGCCATGTCATCCGTCTTGTCAAGCCCCAGCCAATTGAAGATTTTTATGCCCTGCCCAGCCTTGATGTGATCGATGACAACGCCATTTTTTATTTTCGCTATATTCAACATACAGCCCCCAAAACGGATGCCAGCAACGCCATCCGTACATACATGCCGTATTTCGCCTGCTGGAAATACGCCGCCCGTGGATCCCCATCCACTTCCGGCGCGATCTCATTGACGCGGGGCAACGGGTGCAACACCATCATGTCTTTTTTCGCCATGCTCATTTTCTCCTTGTTAAGAATGTAACTGTCTTTGAGCCTGATATAATCTTCCTCATTGAAGAATCGCTCCCGCTGAACGCGGGTCATGTACAGCACGTCAAGCGATCCGATCACCTCCTCAAGATTGCCGGTTTCCGTGTATGAGACGCCGGCGCCGGCGAGACTTCCGGTAATGTACGGCGGCATCTTGAGTTCAGGCGGCGAAATGAAAACCATTTCAACATGCGGGCGCCGGGACAGGGCTTTTGCGAGGGAATGAACCGTACGCCCGAAGGTGAGGTCGCCGCAAAAACCGATGGCAAGATTGCCAATCGCGCCCCGTATCCGGCGAATGGCTAGCAGATCCGTAAGCGTTTGGGTGGGGTGATGATGACCGCCGTCTCCGGCGTTGACAACCGGTACGCCGGAATAGCGGGACGCCAGCAACGCGGCGCCTTCTTTGGGGTTTCTCATCACAATGGCATCCGCATAGTGCGCTACGGTGCGTATGGTGTCCGCAAGGCTTTCGCCCTTCGCCGTGGAACTGGAAGCGGAATCCGCAAAACCAAGACATGCTCCGCCGAGTCTGAGCATCGCCGCCTCAAAACTCAAGCGCGTTCTGGTGCTTGGCTCAAAGAACAGAATCCCCAGCAACTTGCCTTTGCAGGAATTCCGCAGATACTCAGGCTCCCGCTCGATCTTTTCAGCCAGAGAGAACAGCTTGTCCATCTCTTCCAGCGTAAAGTCATCCGGCTCTATGAAATGTCGTCCTGTCAACATCTATATTCTCCTAAAAAAAACGCCTATGGGATGACCCATAGGCGCTGATTTCAATATTAATATTCTTCCTCTAAAATCGTTTTAAAGCCATCGGAAACGCTTAGAAACAGATCGATCAAGTCCGGATCGAACTGCGTTCCCCCGCCGTCTTTGATGCACCGCACGACTTCATCGTGAGACTGCCGTTGTACAGTATAAGGCCTCTGGGAAACAAGCGCGTCGTACACGTCGGCGATAGCCATAAGACGCCCCTGAATCGGTATTGATTCACGCGCCAACCCGTAAGGGTAGCCTGTTCCATCCCACCTTTCGTGGTGAGTTCCCGCGAATAGCTTCGCATGCTTTAGGAATTCATAGTCCGGCGCATCCTCTTCAAGTTTTTCAATAATTTCCACCCCGTAAACCGTGTGTTTTTTCATTTCCTCAAATTCCGCGCCGGTTAATTTTCCCGCTTTAAGCAGGATGGCATCGCTGATGGAGATTTTTCCTATGTCATGGAGTTGCGAAGATTGGAGCATGGTCTCTATGTCATCCCATCTCGCCGTTTCCTCATGGTACAGCCCGCTTTCCAACATAGCGCCGACGAGCATCTTGAGGTAGCGGTAGGTTCTCTTTAGATGACCTTTGTTTGAGACATTGCGGAACTCTATCAGATCAATGACCGTATTGAACATGGAATTTTGCATGCCGAGAATAGTTTCCGTCTTTTTCAATACAAGCCGCTCCAGTTCTTTGTTGTAGATTTTCAGCGTATTTTTTTGGCTTTCCAACAGCAGATGCATCTCAATCCGTTTCAACAAAAGCGCCGGTGAGAATGGTTTTGTAATATAATCAACGGCCCCAAGATTAAGCCCTTCAAGCTCGCTGTTGTTGTCGTTCCGTATGGTCAAAAAAATGACCGGTATGTTCGAGGTCTCTTTGAAGGCTTTGAGCCGTTTTATCACCTCATACCCGTTCATGTCAGGCATCTCTATATCCAAAAGCAGAATATCCGCTTTCACCATATCAAGCAGCTTAAAAAGCTTTTCTGCGGAAGGTGCCGTAAAGATATCATAGTGTTGGGATAAGATGCTCTTGCCCAACGTCAGGTTGATGATGTTGTCATCAACCATTATAACTTTTTTACGTATAGCCTTCATAACAGTATGATACCACATACAAAAATTTGAAGCAAGAGGCGAGTCCGGGACTTGCCCGCCGCCTGACATGCGCCTTGATGCGATCCGCGCGATTCGCTTGCATACACGTCAACCCCGTTTCCGTATATATATCTGCCTGCCGCCGCCATTCTCGTGTTGGCGCTCCTCGATTTCAAACTGAGGCACAGCCCGGAAAAGATCCCCGAGTTTCTTAAAGCCATAGTTGCGTGGATCGAATTCGCTGGAACGATTGTTGATCTTCTGCCCCACACTGCCCAGGTACGCCCAACCCGATTCGTCCGCAATGTCATCTACGGCGTCGCCGAGCAGTTTCAGCAGTTTTTTGTCAACCTTGAACTCCTTGCGATCTTTTACGATAGGCTCGGATTTCGCGTCTTCATCGTCCTGTTGGGCGCGCAGAATTTCGGTGTAGATGAATTTGTCGCACACCGCGACAAATGAGCGGGGCGTCTTTTTTTCCCCAAAGCCGTAGACCGTCTTGCCGCTTTCCCTAAGACGCGCCGCAAGACGGGTAAAATCAGAATCGCTTGACACAATACAGAAGCCGTCGAGTTTTTCGCTGTACAACAGATCCATCGCGTCTATGATCATCGCGCTGTCGGTGGCGTTTTTCCCGCTTGTATAGGAAAACTGCTGGATGGGCTGAATGGCGTATTCCAACAGCTTGTCCTTCCATGAACGGAGATACGTGCTGGTCCAATCCCCGTATATCCGCTTGATGCTTGCGACTCCATATTTGGCGACCTCATCCATGAGTCCTTCAACGCTCACCGATTGGGCGTTGTCCGCATCAATGAGAACGGCTAGTTTCGCCTGATCCTTAACCAGCGCCTGCTGGCTTGAAAATGATAATAATGGCATAATTTTTCTTCCTACTCAAAAATAGATTTCTTTACTTTTCTAATGTAGAGGATTTTCCGCAACGGAATGAGCGTCTCCCCTTCTTGCGTTTCCAGAAACAGCATCTGCTTGCCTTCTGATTTTTCCAGCTTTTTGGGGATGCCGGCGGCGTGACGCTCCGCGCGGCGCCCGTGTCCGCCGCCCTGCCTTTCCCCGTTTTTATCCATAGTTATCCAGCGGACATTAAGCGTGGACTTTGACATAACGGCGTCACGGATAATACTGATCTTTCCAGCCTGATCAAGCAGATGCGCCTCTGTTTTCGTATAAGAAACGCAGTCTTCCGACAACTGCTTTTCGTTCAGTATAAGCCGGTTCTCAATATGGACTTTGAGTTCTTCCCGCTTTGATTTTGGGACCGGGGAATTGTCCAGCGCGCGGCGGAAACGCTCCAGATACAGCGCCGCCTGTTCCGGCTGTAGAGAGAGCGCTTCTTCCCGCGCATCCGTTTCTCCGATCAGCAGGGGAGAAAGATCGCTTGACGCAAGCGCGGGAAACCGCATCTCATAATCATCAGAAGCAAACGCGCTAAAAGCGACGCTTTTAGCGCCGGATATGCCGCCGCGTACGCTTCGCATGTTTTGAGCGACAATATCAACGCCAACATGCCGCAAGGCTTTGAGTACGTCCGATCTTTCAATGTTGCACAACAGGTAGACGCCCGGCGCCAAAGACCGGGCGATGAAACGGGAAAACGGCTCAATCTCCGCAAGGTACCGCCGCTCTTCATCCAGGCAGAGAACCAAGCCGTGATGCAGGGACACAGAACGGCGCCTGTCTTCCCAATCGTTGAGGCAGTACCGCGCGTTGTGGCTCACCTGCCCCCCCGAAAGCCTGTTTAACAACCGGATCATGGCATCCGCGCTTATTCCACGGTCAAAGCCCCGTACAACTGATTCGCGGGTCAACTCGAATCTGACCACCGCGCCCATTTCACGGACTTCTGAAAAAAAGGCGAGATTGAGCGCGTCTCTAAAGTCGATGCCCGGATACAGGATGCAGGAAAATTCTGTGTCCATGGTCAGTACAGTTTGCGGTTCGTTGCGCGGACTTTCGCCAAGAACAGCCGGATTGAGCAGCCACAGCGATGACTCGTCAGAAATAAGTATGCCTAACGTTTCAAGGCAGGAAAGCAACGCCTCAAGATTGGGCAGGGACACAGACCTGTCCTGGTCCGCGCCAAGCCCTTTGCGTTGCAAAAGGACGGCGATCCGTTGCAAGGTGATCCGTGGATACCGCCGGGCGGCTTTGCCGATGGCTGCGCCGGTGAAAAAATCCAGAAGCTGATGCACGAAAGCCGCAATGGTTTTGATCTGCCCTTGATGAAAAGCCTTGAATTGGCTGAAGCGCTGGTGGAGCGAGCCGGTTTTATGCTGGTATAGATACACGCCCGTTATATAGTATTCGAGCCTTTCACGGGGAGAAAGATTCCCAAAACGCTCCACATTCCGCGCGTTGACATCCAATTTTTCTTCCGTATTGGCATCGTCCGTGTAGAGAAGCTCAAGAACCTGCAATGCGCCGGCGCCGTACTGCACGGCGTAAGGGAAGCCCGTTTTACTTGAGCAGGAAGCGTTTCTCCGCGGCCCGGATCCATTTCCGCGCGCGCCCGCTTTCTCCAGCGCAAAAGAAAAGCTCGCCGCGATGAACCGGTCGTCAATAACGGGCAGGCAGGTTTCCGGCTCCTCTCTTGGGCTTACGCGGCTTACGCGGCTTACGCTGGGGAAAAGCCGTCGCGTATTTTGGGCGAATTTGCCTAACACGCCTTCCAACAGTGGATTAAGCGCGATATACGTTATTCTGCCCTTCTTAAACCGGTATACAATGAGCCGCTCTTCCATGTTAATGAGAAAAGCGTGGACATTTCCGGTCAACTCTCCGCCGATAAAATCCGTAAGCTCCTGTTCGGTCGGGTTTTCTAAAACCGCGACGCTCGCTATGAGAAGCGCGTCTTTCTCATCAATATAGGCTTCGAGCGCCTTTCGGTTTTCCTCGTTGGACAGGAACGCTTTCAGATCATCAACAAGGCGTTGCTTGGAAAAAGGCGTCTTGACGCTTCCAAGTATGCTTCTGACCAGAGAAAAAAACGATTCTTCGGGCAATGTCAAAAGAGCGGTTTCCCATTCCCGTATATCTCCGAATGGCGGATTCATTTTTTTCTCATCGCTTCCTGTTTTCTATTCGCAGTGGAGGCAATGCCGCGCCCTTCAGGGCGGGGAGGTTCATTTGTTCTTTCCCATTGCTTTTTCATTCCCACAACCGGATGCTGTACTTGTAGCCCTGCTCTGTCAGAAATTTTTGGCGGTTAGCCGCGTATTCTTCTTCTACGGTATACCGTGAGACCAGCGTATAGAACAGTGAATTCCGCTTTTTGGGACGGAGAATCCTTCCCAACCGTTGCGCCTCTTCCTGCCGGGACCCGAAAGAGCCTGAAATCTGTATCAACATCGAAGCGTCTGGCAAGTCTATGGCGAAATTCGCCACCTTTGACACCACAATGACCATGACATCCCCATTCCTAAAGGCGTCATATATCCGTTCCCGTTCTGCATTAGGCGTTTTTCCGGTGACACACGGCGCTTTCAGGATGCGGGCGAGGGCTTCAAGTTGCTTTATATACTGGCCAATGATGAGCGCGCGCTCTTCCGTGTGAAGTTCGACAAGTTGCTGTACAATCGCCGTTTTAAGCGAATTTTCACTTGCGATGCGATATTTTTCCCGCGTTGAGGCGACAGCGTAAGGGATTTTAAGCGCTTCCGGCAGGTTTACGCGGATTTCCATACAGAGAGCTTCGGCTATCCAGCCTTTCGCCTCAAGGTCTTTCCACGGCATGTCGTAGCGTTTTGGTCCCACGAGGCTGAACACCGCGTCCTCCTCATGATCCTCCCGCACGAGAGTCGCGGTTAAACCCAGCCGCCTGACCGCCTGCAATTCCGCCGTAACCCGAAAAACCGGCGCCGGAAGCAGATGCGCCTCGTCATAGATGATAAGCCCCCACGCGCGGGCGCGGAACAAGGTGAAATGCGGAAAACCCGCGTTCTTGTCCGCTCTCCACGTGAGTATCTGATAGGTGGACACCGTAACCGGCGCAGTCCGTTTGGAATCGCCGGTATACTCCGCGATCTGGTCCTTTGTGAGTTCCGTCTTGTCTAGAAGTTCGGCTATCCATTGATGTACCGCCGCAGTATTGGCGGTGAGTATGAGCGTATTCGTGCCAAGCTCCGCCATGAGTTGTATGCCGGCCACAGTTTTCCCTGCGCCGCACGGCAACGCCACAACGCCGTACCCCGTGCCGGGAGCGCCGTCCCCCAGCACCGCCCGCACGGCTTCTTTCTGATAATCCCGCACCGTAAAAACCTTGCCGGAAAGCGTCGCGCCGCGCAGCCGTACGTCAAGCGGCTCCCCGTCGCATAACGGCGCTTCATCTTTCGGAGGCCAGCCCAGCCTGACAAGCTCCCGTTTCACGCTGCCCCGGTCAATAAGCCGCAGCGAGAAGCCCTCTCCCGTTTTGCTGAGGTATTTGCCCAGGCTTTTTGACGCGGCTATTTCCGCCATAACCGCCGCGTCATCGGAAACAAGCGACAATTCGCCGCCATCCGCGGCGTTGCCGGCGATAAGACGGATTTTCCCGTACCGTTCCATTGTGTCCGAAAAGCCCCGCGCAACGCCTTGCGGTATGGGATAGCGCGTCCATGTTTCGAGCGCCTTCACAACATGCGCCGCCGAAAGCCCCGCGCTCGCGGCGTTCCACAGGGAAAGCGGCGTAATGCGGTAGGTGTGTATATGTTCAGGCGACTTCTCCAATTCCGCGAACGGCATAATGGCGGAGCGCGCCGCTTCCGCTTGCTCGGCGTGTACATCTAACAGGAGGGTTTTGTCGCTTTGAACAATCAACGGATTTTTGGGATCGGCAGACATACAGGTCACTATAGCGGATCGGGCGTGAAATTGCAACACATAAACCACACGAACAGAACAGGGCGGATTTTACGCCGGAGCAAAAGCTCGCGTTGTTCGTGTCAAATCGGGTTGCGCAAGCGGCGACGCAACCCTAGCATGTTCACACCCGCTTCACCGCGTGAAGTAGTTCCTGCCGACTCATCTCCGTCCACAAGGGGCGCCCGTGGGGGCAATGCGGATCAGGGAGAGAAAGGGCGGACTCGGCGAGGGCGAGCGCGGCGGCGCTGTCAAGGTAGCCGCCGTCTTTGATCGCCGCGTGACAGGCGAGGGTCGCAGCCCAACGCTCGGCTATGTTTTCACCGGCAAGCCGCAGTTCCAGAATAGCCTTGACCGTATCGCTGTCGCCAAGACGCCAGCTCGCCGGCAGCGCTTCGACAAGCCATTTCCCGCCGCCGCCTCCATCCTTTTCAACAACAATGCCCAGACGCGCAAGGTCTTGCTTGCGGCTTTCAAGGAAACGGTCGTCCGCGTCGCTTTCAGTCGCAAAAGGAATGCTCACCAGAAGCTCCTGTTTGGGAATGGGTTTGTTGAGGAATTCGTTATAAAGGATGCGCTCATGGGCTGCGTGTTGATCGACAAAGAACAGTTTTTCGTCTTTTTCAACAATAATGAACAGATCAAACGCCCTGCCTATATATGTTACCGTCTGGTTTTCATCGCGCGCGGCGTGGAATCCGGCGGCATCCGCGTCAGCGGGATCCCCGCAGGCGCCGTTATGGGCGACGCTTCTGCCGGGCAATTCTGCAAACTGGAATCTTTTTTCGAGCAACGCTTCCATCGCCATCGCCGAAGCGTCGGACACAGCGGGCGCGTAGGAGACGTTTCTTTCAAACACAAAAGAGCCGCCTCTCTGTTTGCGGGGTGTTTCATATACCCACGGGAACTCTTTCTCCCGCGCATGTTCAAATGCGGACGGAAGCTCGCCTTTGTCCGGCGCGGCGCTCGCCGTATATACGGTATGCCGCCGTTGGCGGCGGCTAAAATCCCTAATCGTTTCGGTTATCACATGGTGAATGGCGCCGGCATCCGCAAAACGCGCCTCGCGCTTTGCCGGATGAATGTTGAAATCCGCCAAATGCGGGGCAATGTCTATAAAAATCGCGCCCACTGGATGCGTTCCATTTGGGAAAGACCCTTGCATACCATATTCAAACGCCTGCAAAAAAGAAAAATCCTGTATGCGCCTGCCGTTTGCGAACACATACTGAAGTTTGCGGGTGCCGCGGACAAGCTCTCCGCCTCCAATTACGATGTTCACCGAAAAACCGCTGCCCGCGGCGTTGATCTCATGCAAAAAGCCGGCTTCGTTCTTTTCAAGCAAAAGCTCTGCAAACCGCTCCTTCAAAGAAGCGGCGCGGTTCAGCATGGTTTTCACTTTGTTGTTTTGAGTGAAGCGGAAACTGACCGCGGGAAAAGCCATAGCTTTTTCAACAAAGGTTTGATGACACAGGGCGGCTTCGCTCCAGACCCGTTTAAGAAAACGCTTGCGCGCCGGTATAGCGTCAAAAAGCCCAAAACACCGGATGCTGCTCCCCTTCACCCGCCGCGCCTGCTCCAGTCTCGGCGGGTGAGAATCGCCTGGCCCCACTTCAAGACGCCACGCATCCCGTCCGTCCGTGCTGGTGAGTATGTCCAGCGCCGAAACAGCCGCCGCAGCCGCAAGCGCCTCGCCCCGGAAGCCGAGCGTTTCGGCGTGATTGAGGTCTTCCAGAGAGCGAATCTTGCTAGTCGCGTGGGTATGCCAGCACAATTCCAAATCCTCCCGCGTCATGCCGCAACCGTCATCAATCACCTCAACTTTGCGCGATCCCCCCTCTTCAATGTTCACTTCAATAAAACCGCTGTCCGCGTCAATGGCGTTGTCAAGCAATTCGCGCGCGAGGCTTGCCGGGCGGTCGACCACCTCGCCGGCCGCTATTTTTCGAGCCTCTTCAGGGGGCAGAATGTGTATGCTCATAATTCATCAAAGAGCGTAAGCTCGGGCGCGTCATCCGGTTTGGCCTCCGGTTCGTTCATAAGAAGCTCTATCCGGCCTTCAATTTTCTCGAGGTCTTTTTCCAGCGTTCCGGCTAACTTGATCCCTTCCTCAAACGCTTTAAGCGCGTCGTCAAGGGGAATCTCCGGTTTCCGTATTTTTTCGCTTAACGCCTCAAGACGCGCCAGCCGCTCTTCAAAGTTTTTCATAGCGTGTTTCCTCTGTTTTCTTAGTTTGTTCATTAGGACCTGTCGGATCTGCCATTTCTGTCAGCGACTTTTCAATCAGATTAACGCATCATTGGGTATACGTCAAGATGTGTTGCAAAACAGCGTTAGGCGAGCGGACGGAAATTTCTGTGTGGGACGCTTTTACGCCATTATAAAACCTATAAGACTCATAAGATTTGTCAATATCATAATTACTATCGACAATATTGAGCCTGTTCCAAAACCCGGTTGGCTTTGGAACAGGCTTTAAGAGAAAATTGCCAATTCATTATAAGTTAAGCGCTTATTGCTTATACAATTTTCTCCAAGCGCAAGAGGCGGCTCTATTATTGTTATTATTTTTTCATGCTCATATTTTTTTGAAACGCCCAATATGCCGATAAACAGCAACACATATAGCAACGCTCAGGATAACCTGAATTTAATATATTGCCGGTGTTTTTGTATAAATATACTCTTCAAACGAACCCGCCGTTGGTACTATGGTTGATAACAATGATAGTCCAATAACTGTTATTCCCATGTTTATCAGGCCATTTTTTCTTCAAAAGACACTTTTCGCAAGGGCAACAATGTCAATCCAAGTATTATTCCACAGAATGTTTGCAAAAAAGGTCCCGGCGCGGCAAATGGCTCATCTACAGAACGCATAAATAATGATGGGAACCTCTGGAAACCCCGGATGAGCTTCCATGAGGTTCCGGGGCAAGAAAACCTCTAAAGACTGAAGTTTTTAGAGATTTTCTGATATAATTTCCGTTGAAAATAATTGCCTGTAACTTGCAGCGGCAAGCGCAAGAATTCCGGCGATAAAATATGACATCTTGCGCATATACAAGTTGCCAGAAATATTTCGCTATGTTACATTTTTCCCATTGACATGCCGCCCCTTTTCAAATTTATACAACCTCTTGTATACATTGTGTTTACACTGTTCCCACGCCATTGTCAAGCTAAAATTTTAATGTTCTCAACCAATGCCGGGCGGCGTCTCGCCGCGCTATTTCCGCGCTCCTTTTTCGTCCATTTGCGCAGACTGCTCCTCCACCGGACAACCATGGTGAGTTGGGTTTTGCCGAAATACAGGCGGCGCCCACTTGACATTCGCTTTCTATCATTGTAACATATACATGACGCGAGAGATTAGCTCATGTGGATAGAGCGTCAGCCTCCGGAGCTGAAGGCGGCAGGTTCGAGTCCTGTATCTCTCATTGAGAATTTTAAGACTTTTGGCAACCCCCCGTATAGGACGGACTAGAACTTCACGCTGTCGTCGTCGGTCGACAGCTTGGAAAACATGCGCTCGGAGGCATACCGGTCGTTGCGTTTATCGTAAAGGGCGTCGCGGCTGGTTCCCTCAAAAGTGAATCCGCGCTTCTTGGCCACCGTCTCCGAAGCTACGTTCAAGACCGTCGGGTCGAAGAAGTGACAGAACAGACATATCCTGTGCGCCCCGTTCATGAAAAGCTCCTTTTCCAATATCCGTACGGCCTCGGTCGCAAACCCCTGTCGCGTAAAAGATTTGTCCATGAAATACCCAAAATTTTTGATCGCATTCGAGGAATAGTCAATGTCCCGCGCATAAACCTCGCCTATATAGGCGCCGTCGGCGTATATATCGTAATAGACGCTCTGCATCGCATCGAATTCCTCAAGCCGCCGCAAAATCAGAGACAAACACTCTTCCGCTGACTCTAGTTCTACAAGCGACAACCGCCACGGATAAAAGAATTCATTCCTGCCAAGCAACTCGAACATTTCTTTCGCATGTTCCATCGTCGCCGCAGGCCGCCTAAGCTCTATCCTCTCACCGGCAAGGCTCTCTTTGAAAGGTTTCTTTTGCATATTAACACCTTTTTCTGGAAACGAGTATATACGCCCCGTAAACTGACTGTCAATAGTCCGCGTCGCCTCACGGGAAATGCCGCCCAAGAAGGAGGGCGCGCCGGCGGGGTTACGTGTGAAAGAGAAAGAGGGCGGCGCGGGGATATGCGCCCCGGCGTCAAAAGGCGCTCAGAAAAGCGAAGCCGGCTTTGCCGGACAAGTCCGCCCGGACGGCCGGTCGCCGCCGGAAGTCCGCGTGACGGCTTTTATGCGGCAAGCCGGTCAGGGAAGCCCTTTCCACCTGAACGAGGCGGAAAAAAGCGTCCCGCCAACCCCAAGGAAAGACGGGTCTCTGCCAGCGAGTCCGCCGCCTCCGGCCGCCCGGTCTGGAGGCGCTTCCGGCATAAACGCGGGAAGACCGCCGCCCTCCTCTTGCGGCGGCGGACGGCCGGACTTCAACGCCACCCCTGAGATTGCGGGGGAACTCAAAGCCAT
>JAIROG010000036.1 GCA_031257675.1 Treponema sp.
GTGATTTGGTCATGACTCATCGCCCCGCCCGTTAATTCCGATAATCCGACCGCCGCCGCCTTTCTGTCGCTCGCCAAAAGGCAATCCCTGTATAAATCGAGCGTGTCCCCGTCCATCCCTTTATGCCATCATCTCCGGATTTTATGTCAACTATGCCTCACATGAGTTAGACAACATTCAAAGCGATCCGTTCATTCGCTTTCTTATTATAGAGCGTTTGTCAGGCGTCGTCAAGATTACATCAGCGCTTTTTAGAATTATGTATGAGGAAGAAAAAGAATCGAATATCCCATCGCAAGTCTTTTCGCCGCAAGCGCCGCTATACGCCGCTTGCGCTTCAACTCCAAATTTTGAACAACTTATATCAATTAGTATTTTTATCGCTTCCTTAGACTTCTCACGTTCATGCAGAAAAAAGCGCGACAAGTGGCTGACCCGCCTTATTTCGCTTAAATTAATGTTTTTGTCTTTTAATTTTTTTATATCGACCAAAAACTTTGAGCCGCCGTCGATCCGCTGTATGTGATGGAAGAACGCCGGGCGGTTAAATAATACAACGCCCTGTCGTCGACTTCGATTTTTGATGCATAAAACCGGTTAAATATAAAAATGCGACATCATTATGCATTCCGTCAAACAGAATGTTGGTTTTCAACAACCAAGCGTCTGTTTGCTGTTTTTGCCCATGGAGAGAAATATTTATATCTTAGGAACTTCCCATGTTTTGACGGCGGCGCCATATACTTATCAATATAAAGATTATAACTATTTATGCGCCGCTTGCCGTTGTAATCATCAGAAGCGATTCCATCGCTCTTAAAAAATATTATATCAGCCTCTGCATGTTTATACTCGTCAAGAATATCATAAATGCAATAATTAAAAAAGTCTTCCGCATCCGCGAATAACAGCCATCTTCCTCTCGCTCTCTTTATGCCGGCATACCCCCTCCTACGGTTCTTGTTAAAGATCACTTCCGTACAAGGCGCGTTTAATCCGGGAAAATTCTCAAAATTCGCCGTTGCGGGATCGCTGTCGCCGTCAATGACAATTATTTGAACATCCTTGCGGATTGGCGTTGAAGCTAAACGCCGTTCCAACAATTCCGGTATATTTTTATATGGTTGCGATAATCTCGCATCGGTGAGCCTGCCAGCGAGGAATTATTATTGAATAGCCGTAATTCTCTCCTGAGTCCATAACCAAAGCTCCTTATAGCTTATTAGATATTGGCGATCTAGTCAATAATTTTTATTGATTTCCACCGCGAATATAGAATGGCTCTTTATATGCGCTCCGCAGTAAAAATAAAATACGAAAGACACGCTCTCCATTACAACAGATCGCTTCGATTTTCCTTTTTAATTTGTTCGACTACGGCGCTCACAGCCTGCGTCGCTCCCCGCTTTGCTATGAGAACGGACGGGGCGGAACCATCTTTGCCGGAACGGACAATAACAATAAGATCATCAGCGCCGCACAGCGCCACCGGAATATCCGAATCAACAAAAGTGTTGTCGCTTCCCACGCGGAAAACAGTTGTTTCTGAGGAATCGGAGGAGCCATCTTTGACAAGAGCGGCGTATTCATCCCAACTGCCTATATCACGCCAATTAAACGCCGCAGCGCTCATAACAACCAGCGCGCTTTTTGTTACAACGGCGAAATCAAAGGAAATTTTCCGTATTTGTCCGTACGTTTCCGCCAATCCTTTCCAATGCTCCAGTATTGCCAAACCGTCTTTAATGGCATAGGCGTCTTTTTGAGGGACAGGGAGGGCTTCAAACGGAGTGATAATATCCTCCGCGCATCTCAGGAATTCGCGTTTTATAAAACCGGAAGAAAACGCGAACATACCGGAATTCCAATAAAAATTGCCCGATTTAAGGTACCGTTCCGCCGTGGGCTTATCGGGCTTTTCATGGAAAGAAACGACTTTCATAACCTCTTGTCCAACATCGCTCCCGCTTATTTCAATATAGCCGAAGCCCGTTTCAGGCGCAGCGGGCGGAATCCCGAATATCGCAAGATTTTCCGTCTCAATATGATGCGCAAAGACCAGCGATTGCGCGGTAAAAACATCTTTCGGCTCAACAAGATGATCGCTCGGCATAACAAAAATTTTTCTGTTTCGCCCCGCCGTCGTCTTCTCAATAAAAACAAGGGCGCACGCTATGGCGGCCGCCGTATTCTTCGCCTCCGGTTCGGGTATAACCGTTATCCGCCGTTTTCGCGCTTCGTCGAGAGCCGTGCAACTGTTGACAATATGCGGAACATGGGTTTTCCCCGCCACAATAATGATTCTGCCGCTTTCAGCGACAAGAGAAAACGCCCTTTCAAGCGAGAGTTTGAAAAAATTGTTGGTTCTATCGGTTGGAACCGGCAAGAACTGCTTGGGTTTCTTGGAATTGCTCAACGGCCACAGCCGCGTTCCCGATCCTCCCGCCATAATGACACACTCGTCAAACATCGTTGTTTTTTCCTTAATTTAATAAATTTGATAAAATTGCCTGTAGGCGGGTTGTGGCATGCATACACTGCAACAACCCAAGCCTCCCCTTCCCGCGAAAAGAAAGCGGCGCGCCGCGCTGTTTTCTTTTCCCATTCATTCTTGTCTATAATAGCGCGATCATCAGTCATGGTCAAGGTCAAGAGACAGCCTAGAGAATCGCGCGGGCAAAACGCATAGTTCATTGGAGGGCTGTTCCACGCGGGGCGAGATTTTTTGGAACAGCCTTGCCCCAACCCACTCGAACATATCTCGCGTTCTGGAACAAGCTCAATTGTTTATATAACATCGCCAATAGTTAGAATGGGAGTTTTTTTAACATCCCTCGCAGTGTTTTATTGTATTTTAACATGCTGATTATTTCGAGCGGCTCGCGAGGTTTTTTGGCATTCCACGAATTTTCACAAAAATGAACGCTAAGATTTGAATTATATAAAGATGACGCCATTATTTCATCCAATTTATTGTATGCGGTTACGCCAATTGTTATCTTCGCTTCCATATTTGGGGTCCGCTTATACATAGCCGCGCCGTTTAAACTCCTCATCGCTTCTTTAGCCCTTCTTTTATCTTCCGCCGGATTTCACTTATCGTATATGACGCGCCGTTGTTTTTCACTCTAATCATCGCTTTAATAATCATTTTGATTGCATTGATTGGAAATATAATTATATGTTGAAGAATAAAACAAAGCGCACTCATCACAATATATGCTTCTGAATACCCTAAATCAGTTAATCGTTTTACCGCTTCTTTATATTTCCCATGCGCATATAGTAAGAAATGCAGCAAATGACGGATATATTTTGTTTCATTCAGATTGATATTTTTATCTTCTAAAAACTTTTTATACCGTCCAGAAACGACGATATCGTCCAAACGCTGCGCCGCGGTGAAGCCGCTATAGGTGAGGGAAGAACGGCGGGCGGTTATGCAATACAACGCCCTGTCATCCGCTTCGATTTTCGATGCGTAAAACCCGGTCAAATATGAAAATGTAACATCCTCATGTTTTGTTATTTCATCAAAACGGATGTTGTTTTTGACAACTAAATCTCTGTTTATTATTTTACCCCATGGGGAAAAATAGGCATATCTTAAATATTTCTCATATCTTGACGGCGACGCTTTATAGTTGTCAATATAAAAATTATAGCGCTTTAAGCGATCCGCAACGGTGTATTTGTCCGAATCAATGCTGTTGTTCTTAAAAACCACCACATCGGCTTTGGTGTTTTTATACTCATCAAGAACATCATGAACGCAATAATTAAAAAAATCGTCCGCGTCCGCAAACAACAGCAGCCTTCCAGCCGCTCTCTCCAACCCGATGTTTCGGGCGTATCCCGCGCCTTTTCCTTCTTTTGTAAAGACTGCCTCCGTGTGAGGCCTGTGTAATCCGGGAAAGTTCTCAAAATCCACCACAGCCGGCTCGCTGTTGTCGTCAACAATAATTATTTGAACATCAGGGCGGGCGGACTGGTATTGAATATAAACACCGTTCCAGCAGTTCCGGTATATTTTTATGAGGAATTATTATTGAATAATTGCAGCCTGTTTCCATAACCATCTCTTTGTATTTACTATTACAATACGCATCACATCTCTATAGACGGCGTATTTGGAGACACCGGCGCCACAACCCCAAAAGCAAACAAGTCCAATTATTGGTTTAAGAGACAAATAGATTGCATTTGAACAACCTAAAGCGGTTGATCGTTTTGCCGCTTCTTTATATTTCTCATGTTCATACAGAAAAAAGCGCGGCAAATGACAGGTATATGCCGTTTCATTCAGATTGATATTTTTATCTTTTAAGCGTTTTTTATATTGTCCAGAAGCGCCGGTATGTTCCAAACGCCGCGTTGAGGCGAAGCCGCTATAGGCGAGGGAAGAACGGCGGGCATACAAAGCTCTGTCGTCAGCTTTGATTTTTGAGAGGTAAAAAGCAATCAGGTATGAAAACGTAACATCCTCATGTTCTGTTATCTCATCAAAACGGATGTTGTTTTTGACAACTATGGGTCTGTTTATTGGAATTCGCGGGTGTGTCGCCCCGCTCTGAAGGGCGGGGCAGTTCATTATTTTGCCCCATGGAGCAAAATAGGCATGTCTTGCATACTTTTCATATCTTGACGGCGAGGCTTTATGGTTGTCAATGTCGTTGTTGCCGTCAACAACAACTAGGCGAACGTCCCGGCGGTCTGGCATTAAATATAAACGCCATTCCAAAAGTTCCGGCTTGTTCTTACCAAAACCCCCCCCCCCCCCCGCACAAACAGGGCGAACAGTTTTCTTATAGAAATAAAGACAGAGCTCGACAATCTATTTATCGGCGAATTAAAATAGAGAAACAGCTTTATTTTCTCACGCAGAAAGAACAAATTGCCGAAATTTCCGCAAAAATGCACTACAAGCGGAAAAACAAATTTGCCGCCTTTGTAAAATGACGCAAATCTCTTAATGACATCAAGACGTATCTTTCCGGCGTCAATAAGCGTTCTGGAAAACCGTCTATAATCTTCGACAGGCGCTATATTATTTTTTGCCAGAGCGATTGCCAGAAAAGGCTCGTCCGGCAACATTTTTCCACGAAAGAAATCAACGGACATTCCTCTTTCATTCTGATGGATTAAATAATCATAGGCGGTGTCAAAAATTTGTTTTGCGACGGCGCTTTTCTTAAAGAGAAACATGCCGCTGTTGAACTTAGGCAGCCATTTTATATCAATCTGTCTGATTGTTTTTTTTATATTGAAATACCATTCTCCTTCTGTAAGGAGAGAGCCGTTATATACAAATGAATTGTCTTCAAGATATTCCCAATAAGAATCGATATTATTTATTATAAGAGAATCCGCGTCTATGTAGAGCGTTTTTTCAAAAGGCGTATATAAATGCAATCTCGTTTTTGTCGCAAAAGGGTCGCCATATTCGGCGTTATAGGGAATAACAATGTCGTAATACTCGGCAAGGGCTTCCGGCTTGTCGGTGACAACAGCGCGCATTATATGCGGGGCGTTGAGAATCGCGGAAAGCGCGAGATATTTTGCCTGCGAAATGTATTTTTTCCCGACGGCGATAGAAATAACGCCTTTCATCACGCTTCCTCTCCCAAAAGCATTCTTCGGTAATGCCGCCGCTGATATTGGTAGGAATAAATTTCAGAAACAGGAATGTCTTTTAATTTTCTAAAGTAATCTTTCGACAGACTTCCGTTTATAATGCCGGACACTACATCTTCAATATGCGTTCCGGAATATATCACGGCTTTCTCCGACAATCCGCTGTCTAACAAAAAATCGCTTGAGACAACGCAGGGAACGCCGAAACTCAGACAAAATACGGAGGTTCCGGTCGCCTTGTATTTATTGTAAAGACGGCAATTTTCACCGATATCTTTATCTATGAGAAACGCTATCGCATCGGCGTTCTTAATGTAATGCAACATTTCTTGAGGCGGAACATATTCGGTATATGTTTTTACAAAATCACTAATCCCCATATTCATAATTCGCCTCTGTACTTCAATAGGACATCTCCCCAAAAGTATGAACAACACAGACTGATTGGGGGGGGGGGGGGGTAATGCTTCTAAAGCCGCCAGAAAGCCTTTATAATTTCTCCTGTCGCTATCAACGCCGCCCGGAATGACAATGACAATTTTGGAAAAGGCTTCCACATCATCTTGAGGAATAAAATTAATCAATGTGGGCAAAAACCAGCCAAAAAGAGATTTGTTCTTATTCGTACAAATGTTGGTTGTATAAAAATTGTATACATCATGGGATATAAACAGATTTTTTTTAAATATGTTTAGAGGTCTCATCGCTTTGCCGGTCGTATAATTTTGAGCGTTATGAATAATATGCGCCTTCTCAATGCGTCCAAAGAAGAATTTAATAAATGTAAAATGAAAAGATTTTGTGATAGTATTAAAAACAATCAAATCGACAGGCTGTTTCTTAACAAGCTTGAATAATCTAATATATTTTATCAATACAGAGACAAATCTGTGAATAATCCATCGTTTCTTACGAACGCCATAGTTGGCGTCATTAAAAACAATCTTTTTTACACGCGAATCAAAAATTTTTATGTAATAATTCTTGAACACCGATCTTGGAGCGGCTATAAAAACATCATTGTCAGGCAATAAAAAATCTATTTGAGGCGCGATAACTTCTTCATGATAATTATAAAACTGAACGAGAAGAATTTTCATTCGCCTTTTTCCCTACCGCTTGCATCTTTTGCCATTTGTTTCTTTCAGTCCGCCTATAATATCACAGATTATCGCTCTTAGTCAAGATTGGCAAAGAAGAAACTTGTGGCGCAAGCGCCTTCCTCATCGCTTTTTCAAATTGTTCCGCCCAGTCAAAACGGTGCGCTTGCGCCCGTTCCGCGCACAGACTGCGGATACGCTCATAAAACTCCGACTCTTTAATGCAACGCTCCATTCTGTGCGCGATTTCCTCAACGTCGCCCGCTTCAAAGAGGAGTTCCGGGCGCTTTAACATGTCCGGCAGTCCGCCTACAGCGGAGGCTATAACCGGACAGCCCGTGTGAAGCGCCTCAAGAACGGCGTCCGGGTATGCGTCATAAAGCGTTGGATACACCATAAGATCGCAATCCGCCAGATAGCTGAAAGGATTCTTAAAGCCTTCAATGGAAATGCGGTCTTTAATGTCGAGCCGCTCTATGAGTTCCATCGTTTGACTCGCGTTTTCTATTCTCCCTAAAACATAACAGTGAAGTTTATATCCTTTTTCTTTTATTCTTTTGAGCGCTTTTAATAGATCGCAAATTCCTTTGCTTGGGGAAAGCGCCCCTATATAAACAATGTTTTTTAGTTTATCGGATTTGTTTCTGTTTTCCCAGCCGGGGGCGCAGCGCGGAAGCCCTATATTGCCGGGTATAATCACTGTCTTTTCAACCGCGCATTTTGTCCTTTTCAGGAATATATCCCTGTCAACCGTATTTTGGAACGTAATTAATTCCGCATATTTCGCTGTTTGTTTCTCGCGGAATCTATTTATAGCCTCGTAAACAAACGAAAAAAAATATTCTTTTGACGACAAGGCGCCTTTTGAGCGCATAATATGAGCGCGGTCTATGTCATTGCAGCGGGATGCGTAAAATAACGGTATGCGCAGCTTTTTTCTTAAAAACAGAGCTGATTTTAAGAACATGTCGCCGTGAATATGGATGATGTCAAAGGCGGCGCATCCTTTATTTCTCGCAAATTCAAGCGAAAGCGAGAGATTTTTTTTAATAACTTTTTTAAAGAGAAAAGAGCCGGGCGGAAAGCCGTGAGGCGTATATGACACCGGCAACGCGATCTTTGTAAAATGGAGCGGCGTATACTCAAGCCATGCGTTCATAATAACAAAAACGCTATTGCCGCGCTCCGCCAGCAACTCCATCAGTTCGAGATAACGGCGGTCTCCGCCCGTACGAATTTGTTTAAGAGGAAGGACGCCGAGTATATTCATTTTTTATCCTTAAAGCCTTTATATCTTAATTCCGTCCAATTCTTGCCGCGCAAAAACAGGCGTGTCAAAAGAAAAACTTCCTCGTCTTGACATCACGCGCCATGAAATGCTCCGAATAATTCAAGGTATGCGTACAGACTTCATGCAAACTGCGGACAGGACGTATCGTTTTTACTATTTTTTCTTTATAAGAATCGGGTGATAATTCAATAATTTCATTGACATTCGTTTTTTGCCCGTAATCTTTAAGGCAATCCTGGGCCGGACGGTATATTTTCCCGTTATTTATAAAAAGAGCGCCCGCCATACGGCTGTTTCGCATGTCAGAACAAACGGGATTTTGCGGGTGAGGCGTCCATACGTCCGAAGGAAAATCGTCCGCATAGAAAAGAAAGAGATTTTCATTGAAGCTCCTGCCTTCTCCCCCAAGACTAGCGAACAGCCACCATTTTTCGTTGTGTTGAAAAGCGACGGAGTCCACCGCGGCGATCCCCGAAACAAGCGTCATTTCATGCCGCCACGCATACGGAAAATCCACGGCGCGGTACAAGTCTATGGTCTTGTTTTCATGCGTTTCGGGCATCATATACCACTCCTTTCCGGCGCGGAACACATTTGGAAACGACAGGTGATACGGTTTTTCCAATATGGAAACAAACGGCGAAAGCGTCATGTCTGGAAACAATTCAAATACTCCCAACGTTCCCTTGTCATTTTTGCCTTCGCCAATCTGTTGTTCTACAAAAATATAGGTTTTCCCGTCGCGCTCAACGACAAACGGGTCGGCCCAGAAACGATCTTTGGGCGGCGCAATCGTTTTCAGGCGGGACCCGTCAAGATCGCATATAACCGGCATCCATTGTTCATGGAAAAACGTACGAATAATCTTGCGTTTGATACGGGCAAGGGTGATTGGTTTCATAAATTCCCTTTTTTTACGCTCTTGTTTATATGGTAGAGTTGTTTAATAACTTCAGTCATTGAACAACTTCCGTTAAAAAACGGCGGATTTGAGTCAAATTTGCGAGGCTTGTTGAACAACCAACCGGGTTGTTCAACAAGTCCAGTATACGAGGCGTTTTTTTATCTGCCGGTATACGGAAAGGAATGTCCGTCAAACCGCATTCCCTTATCCGATCTTCATTGTTTTAGGGAATCGCCGCCTCTTCAATCGCGCCAGGATACTTTCCTCTTCCCGCTCTGAATCTCCCGGACCATAGGCGGGTTGGCGTCGAAACTGAAATTGACCGGATTCTTTACACCCTGCGATCAGCAGTATATCACAGCGTTGTTTTATCCGTCAAGGGGCAGAGAGCCAAGGAATGAACCGCATCGCCTTTTAGGGAGCGGCTTGCGGATGAAAAATGAAGGTTACACTGTTCCGTTCATGCCCATTCATGGTGAAATTTCTTGTCAGCAAAGAATGAATCGTCAATTTTATGAAATGCGCGGGCGCAAGGCGAGGAATGCGCGTAAAGTAAAGCTAATATCTTGTTCCACGCGGGGCATGTAGAAAGACAAAAGGAGTACGTCGTGAAAAAACGCGACCGTAGAAGATGCGCCGGCGATTATTGACCGGATGTCTCAAGAGGCAAAAGCCTTGTTCAAAGAGACGGACAAGCAGATAGGCGACCAACAAAAAGGTAAGCGAGTTGGGGCCGGCTGGGCGATATTATAGAGTATATAGCGTCGCCGCGCCTTGAAAACAAGTTCAAGCGCTTCGGCATTGATTGGACACTCTCATCGTGGAACATACGTTTGAGGGTCCGGGGAAGGGGATCATAGCGGAAGTCGACGTGTTCCTGTCGAATGGGGAATACGCGGTGGAGCGTATGGAAAAGCTGGGGGTATGCGGACAGGCGCAATGACAACAGGAAATACATAGGAGCGACAGCCGGGATGGCGGGGGGCCGGACAGGTGAAGGAGTATGCGTTCAAACGCGGATTTCCCGTTCTCACGCCGTCGGGAGACAGCATGGAGCTTGAATGTCCTGACGGCGGCTTCAGACCGAAAGAGTGGTGAAGCCGCGCTGTTGCCGGCGCAAACGGCGCAACGGTCTTTGCGTTCTTATTGCGCGCCGACGGCGAGAAGGCTTCCGGCATACCGGCGGCGCGGCGTTCTAGATGATTAACAAATAATCCCGCCGCCTTGCGCGAACAAAGGTTTGACGGGATAAGGGGCGGAGAGACAAGAAGACCGCCCCGCGCTTCACATTTTCTATTTCATTGAAGATTATTTGACAAGCCGCGCCATTTTTCACGCTTTTTCACAGTGGCAATCACGCTATGGGCTGAAACCGCTATTTTTCCCAAAAAAGACGCGGGTTCAATAAAAGAATATTCCCGCTTTTTTTCCGCTCCGAAATATTCCTTAAATTGATCGATTAAAAGCTGTTCGCGGTAACTTTGGCTTGCAGCCGCGCCGCCATACCAGCCGCCGAAGTCATACCAGCGGACGCCCTTTTTCTTAAAATAAAGCATATCTTCCCAATGCAGAAACCTATTAGCCCGTCCAACCAGATTTTTATATCCGCCATCTTCACTATTGCGGAAAAGGGATGTTGATTGGTGTAGCCGCGCTATGTTGTCTGAAATAACATACGCATGCATTGTTAATGGCTCATTGCCAGATGACGCCAGACGTACGCACAATGTTCCATTATTGTAAAATCGCTCAAGGTCTGAAAAATGTATATGCGATCTATTTTTTGATTCGGCGAAAGCGTTAAAAAAATCAATATATCGTTTTAGCTTCTCCTCGTTTTTCTCCCCTTTTTTTAGCAATGTCATGATCTCAATGGCATCTTTGTTTCTTGCGCGGTTGATTTCATAGCGCGTGTTTTTTCGTATGAGGAAAAATAATTCATCCTCGGTTTTTCCCAAATCAATGAGAAGCGTCCATAATTCTTCAAAAGAAGCGGCTTTCTCTTTTCGTTCCGCGACATATTTGTAGCGCAAGACATCAATTTTTCTGTCAGGCTTTTCCGCGTAATTATACCAGATCTCCGCCATTTTTATTCCACTCTTTTTTTTGTAGTAAATCATTGCATTACCTTTTTAAGACAAAATATCTAAATAAACATTTTGTCTTGCGAACAAAATTGATGATAAAAGAAGGGCAATATAACCGCAAACAAGAATATAAACGGCTTGTGAATCCGTTAGTTATAAAATCATATAGCTTTGTCAATCTATTGCCTGTAATATTTTTATATCGTTTTATCAAAGAATAATATAACATTTGTGAATAATCACCATAAAATCTTTTTACGAAGTCAAAAGCTTTTTCTATCATATCTGTTTCTATTGCCGCATTGTTACCCCCCCCCCCCCCCATCTCAATTACTTTAATTGCGCTAAGAAAAACAATATTAGCCTCTTTCGGCAATAAATCTTTATAATTATCCTGCAACAAGAAATCAAAGCGATCTTTATACGCGAGGAATCTGTCATATTCAAATTTGATATTATAAGAATGCGCCAAGCTGTTTCGTCTATAAAAATAATTATATTTTTTCTGATTTGAAGCGACAATTTTGCCAGCGCGCGATAGCAGAATATGCATTACAGCGGCATCTTCACAGTATCTGTTATCAGGGAACACCAGATTGGCAAATAAACTAGCTTTATATAATTTATCCATCAAACCATTGCTGATTTTATCATTAATGAGATATTCCAAAGCTTTAAAATTGGATATATTAGCAGTAATAACAGTATTCTGTATAGAATAACGGGGTATGTTCTCATAAACATTGCAAGTATCGATAATTGATATGTCAGCGTTATTATTTACGA
The DNA here is from genome assembly GCA_031257675.1 of Treponema sp. Lineage (GTDB taxonomy): Bacteria > Spirochaetota > Spirochaetia > Treponematales > Breznakiellaceae > JAIRKH01. The sequence goes on from JAIROG010000036.1 coordinate 11,803, forward strand.
GGTTATTATACATAGTTTCAAGCCAATCAACTTCAACATAATCATCTGAATCTATCCATGCGATAAATTCTCTATGCGCATTTTTTAATCCGGCATTTCTAGCGCTTGCGACTCCTTTATTCATTTCCAAAGAGATATAGCTAATTCGCCTATCTTCATTTGCGTATCGTAAACAAATTAAACCGCTTGCATCTGTTGAACCATCATTGACTAAAATAAATTCAAAATCTTTATATGTTTGTTTAAGGACAGAATCTATGCAACGTATTAGATATTTTTCACAATTATAAATAGGACATATTATGCTAATCAATTTTGTTTCTCCAATTCCTTCAGAATATGCTCCTCGCCAGTCGCTATATGGTAAGTTGATTGCTGAACGCCGCCCGAGAGCAATGCAGTCAATTTATCTTCAAAAGATTTAAAACTGTAATTATCCCAATAATATGCTGAAATATTTTTCCGCATTAATGTTTTCTTTGCATTGTATTTCCCTTCAGCAATTTCCACGAGCAACTTCTTCAATTCGTCAAACGTGTCAAAAAGCAAAGCGGTTTTCTCGTGTTCAAAAGAAGGAATGAAGAATCGTCTGAATTGCGTTACCGGTATACAACCTGCGAGCATACTTTCAATTTGATTATGGCAATAGGGTTGAATATAGCCGCACATATAAATGAAAAAATCGGTCTCTAAAAGAATATCAAACCATAACGTGTTGGGTATCCTGAAATCATTTATATTTAATAACACAATTTTATTCTTTAGCGCGCCCGACCTTATTTTCTCCAGAAAATCTTCAAGCGTTTTTGGCATATAAAGCGCTTTTTGCGTTATCTCCGCAACAGCGGAAAACGTCTCTCGTCTTGTATTGATGGAGAATAACGCTTTCGTTTTTTCATTATTGTAATCCGCATCAATATTTCCGATAAACAAGGCGGCTATCTTTCTTTCGTTTCCATCACGTAGTCTTTGAAATATTTTATTCTCAAATGACGGCGACAAAAATTTTCTATACACCGTTATCGGGTAAAACAGGACATGCCTCATCCCCCCCCCCCCCCCCAATCGAGCTTTCTATTATATTATTAAGGCGCTTGAAAATATTTAAATTTAAAAATATTTTCAATGGCGCGTTATGAGCGTCGAGAATTTCCTGTTTGTCGCTGACAATAATATTATATTTTTTGCCATTTTTCGCTGGCTTTACATTCTTTTTCAGCGCGGCTATTCTACCAAAAATATCGGAATGTATGTATTGCGTGAACGGTATATCAAGATAGCAGGTATAACCGCAATATAGAAATTGCGAAACAATTTGAAAGAGCCTGCGGTTCGGTTCTATTGAATCAATGCGGATAAAAACGGATTTTTTATCTTTAGGATCGGCGGCAAGCGATTTTGTTCTGAATAAAAAATATGTCGTTAATTTAACGGCTTTTGTTCTTAAAGGCATTCCTTTACTTCCTAAGTCTTTCAAGCGTGAGATTAAAGCCGTTTTCTTCCACCATATTTTCTATTGAAAAAAGCAGTCCGTTTGAAAGAGAAAAACCTAAGCCTATAAACATATATTTTTCTCTTTTTTTGCGCCGCCCGCGCCGTTTTTCTTGCGTATAAATAATTTTATCTTTTCTATTGTTTTTTCCCCTAGTATCTTTTTTATTATTTTCTTTATATAAAGTTTAACGGGCATCTTTTTCGGCATATAATGATTAACTATTCGCATCCGGGACATAAACTTTGGCATTAAATCTTTATACATACCGCTAGTATTAATTTTGTTTATCCCGGAGTTCAATAACTCGTACACACAAGTTATTTGACTGGGAAATACCGTCAAATCAATATTGCTCATCATTTCATCTCGAACGTGTAGATGAGAATAGGCTTGTCGTCTACATTGATAAACTGTTTCGGGATCTCCTGCTGTGTTCGTTTCCCGGTACCGCCCGCTATGATCAACGCAATATTCATAAATCATTTCTCCTTACGCCATGTTTTCTTGCTTTTCTCCAAGGAAATTTAAAAGGTTCCTTCAGACTTTTACTCTTTTAAGGATGTCAGAATTTTGCGGGGTCAAGTCTAGCGCTTCGCGGTGGGGGGATTTATTTTTCTCACCGTATATCAAACACGCTCCGCAGTTTGACGCCGTTAGGCTCGCCGCTTATAATGCCGACCCGTTTTTCACCGGCATCCATGTCAAAATAATTGTCCGACAGAATCATGTCCTGCTTTTCATTCTGAATTTCAACGCCTTTTGCGTACGCTTCCGCTTTGACAACAATTGCGTCTCCTTCTATGCGACAGCTCAATTTGGGATCCACAAAGTGAAAATATTTAGGCGGAGAAAATATAACACTTCCCTCTGATACGACAACGCCTTGTTCCTCAAGATGATAACTCACATATTCATCGTTCAAAGCGATATCTTTAACTTCAACCGCATCCAGCCATACCGAAGAAAGAGCCGGCGCCGCCATATCAACGGCGTTTTCCCGCACTATCACCGCGTTTTTGTCCCGAATCTCCCATGTAACCCGTACATTCCGGTCTTCCATTGTCTCGTTCGCGACGGAAAGCCGAAATTCTTTCTTCATCGCCGCCTTTTTATGAGGCTGGGCGTTGACATTGGCGTCCTGTGTCAATAACCCTTGCTCTTCGCAGGAAATCAGGAGCGGGGCGAAGAAGCGTTTCGCAAAGTAATGGAGCGCCTTCCATTTGCCGAAATAGTCGATGGAAGCCCACGACGCGACGGGCCAGCAGTCGTTGAGCTGCCAGTAGATCGCGCCCATGCACCGTCCGCGATTTCTCCTGAAATGCTCGACCCCGTACGTGACAGCTTCCGCCTGAAGAAGCTGGGATGCGTAGAGCAGGATGTCAAAATCAGTGGGATACAGAAACATTTGGGACAAATACCCCATGATTTTGCCATTTGCCGATGCGTTCCGCTGGTGCCGTTCCATGATATACGAGAAAATGTTGCGATCTTCGGGCGCGGTGAACGATTCCACTGTTTTAAGACAGGGAAAAGACTGAAATCCGAATTCTGAAACAAAGCGGAACAAATAGTTCCGGTAATCCGAAAAAGGCTTGCCGCCATGCCACACATCCCAATAATGCGCGTCTCCGCGGGAGGGATCCTGCGGATTGTCGAAACTGCCGCCGGACGAGGGGCTTGATGGCCAATAAAAGGCGTTTGGATCGTATTTTTTTAGAATTTTCGGGAGAATATATTCAAACAACTTGATGTAATCGGCCTTTTGCTTCGGATCGCTCACCCAGTGATCGTCTTGAATAAAGCCTTCCATCTCGTTGTTGCCGCACCATAACCCAAGCGAAGCGTGATGCCTGATGCGCTTGATGTTGTCGATAAATTCCGCGCTGATGTTTTCTTCAAAAGCATCGGTGAGGTTGTAAACCGCGCATGCAAACATAAAATCTTGCCATACGATGAGACCCAACTCGTCGCAGGCGTCAAAGAAAAAGTCGTCAGGATAATAGCCGCCGCCCCATACGCGGATAAGATTGAAGTTCGCCGCCGCGCACTGCTCAAGCAGAGTCCGGGTGCGTCCGGCGGTAACGCGGCTCAGGATGCTGTCTTCTGGAATGTAGTCCGCGCCCATAGCGAAAATCCGTACGCCATTGGCTTCAAAGGCAAAACTTTCGCCCCATGCGTCGCGCTCACGGCGTACAGTGAGCGTCCTCAGTCCTATGCGGCGCTCCCAAGAGTCGATTTCCTCGCCGTTCGCTTCAAGGGCAACTTTTATTGTATAGAGGGGTTGCTCCCCATAGGCGCGGGGCCACCACAACCAGGGCTGTTCAACAACGACGCGCCGTTTGTTGTGGGAAGCGCGGTCGCGGAAAATCCCGGCGCCGGAAGGATCCGCTACGCTAACAGTGTAAACAAGCGGTTCCTCTCCGGATTCCCGTCCGCTTTTGTCACCAGCGACGCTTTTCACGGCAATATCAAGCGCAAGCTCCACGGTTCCCCGCTCATGCCTTTGCGTGATATAAACGCCGTCAATACGCGCCTTGTTTACACCGAGAAGCTCAATGTCCCGCCAGATGCCCGCGTCTGGAAGGCGAGGGCCCCAATCCCACCCGAACATGCAATGCGCCTTGCGCAATTGGGGGAAGCCGTCAAGACAATCGGACGAGCCGTCTGTCCGGACGGCGGCGTACGCCTCGCGCACAAACGTGTTGGGCGAATGAAACAGTATCCTGACGCTATTACGGACGCCACTCTCCTTTATCACATAAGGCGTTGCATCGAATTCCCACACGCGGTGCATGTTACAGGCTTGCCCCAGAAACACATTGTTGAAGTACACGTCGGCGATGGAGTCAAGCCCGTTGCACCGCAACGCTATTTGTTCGCTCTCAAGGATCGTTCTGTCTATAAAGAAAGTGGTTGTATACTCAAAGTCATGTTCCATAAGGGAGAACGCCGCATCCTCGTTGTCACGCCAAAACGGATCGTCCATCTTTTTGTTGACAAGCAAATCATTGTAAACCGAACCGGGAACAACAGCGTTCACACATTCATCAGCGTCATGCAGATGCCTCCGCATCGTCCAGTTTTGACGCAACGTCTGAGTATACATGAAGCCTCTTTCTTCCGGGCGTTTATATGACCGTTCCCGGATACAGCACCGCGTTCTTCGGAATTACGACGATGCCGTCAATAATGTGATAATTGCCGTACTCCCCGTCATTACGCGGCATATTGTCTATACCGATGCGGCAACCTTCGCCGATTGCCGCGTTCTTGTCAATAATCGCCCCCTTGATGATGGTGCCTTTCCCTATGCCGATATTCGGAAGGTGTTTTGCGGCGTTCTCTTTTTTAGCGATTTCGGACTCATAGTAATCTGACCCCATACAAACCACGCTGTTCAGACTCGCCCCATTCTCGATCAGAGTCCTCACGCCGACAATGGAGTTGGTTATTGATGCGTTGGTGATGATGCACCCTTCAGCCGTGATGGACTGGGTGATGTTGCCGAAATTTATCTTTGAGGGCGGAAGATTGCGGCGGTGCGTATAAATCGGACGCCTTTCATCGTAAATATCGAAGCGCGGACGTACCGTGGTGAGCTCAATATTCGCCTCGTAGAAATTTTTGATGGTTCCGATGTCTTCCCAATAATCGTTGAACGTGTAGGCGCCTATCTTCATCTGGTTGATTGCCTGCGGAATGATTTCCTTGCCGAAATCCGCGAAGTCGTTGTTGAGGCATTCTTCCATTGTCTTCGCGTTGAACACATAGATGCCCATTGATGCAAGAAAATAATCTTTGTTGTTGCCGGGAGCAATCTCCTTGGGCGCCTTGAAGCCTGAAATATCCTTTGTTGGACCCGGTTTTTCAAGGAATTCCGTAATGACGCCGCTTTTATCCGCTTTGAGGATACCGAGTTGGCTGGCGTCTCCTCTTCCCACCGGCGTACATGCTATGGAAATAGCCGCGCCGGACTCTTTATGTTTATTCAGAAAATCAAGCAAATCCATGCGGTAGAGCTGATCCCCCGAAAGAATCAGGTAATAATCCGGATGAGCGGTTCTGAAATGCTGGAAATTCTTCCGCACAGCGTCTGCGGTGCCTTGATACCAATCACTGTGTTCCGGCGTCTGTTCGGCGGCGAGGATTTCCACAAAGCCCTTTGTAAATGAATCGAAAGTGTAGGTTTTGGCTATATGCAGGTGCAGAGACGCCGAATTAAACTGGGTTAGAATATATATCTGCCGCAAATTGGCGTTGATGCAATTTGAGATTGGTATATCGACAAGCCTGAATTTTCCCCCGAACGGGACAGCCGGTTTTGACCGATCCTTGGTTAAAGGAAACAAACGAGTGCCTTTTCCTCCGCCTAATATAATAGATAAAACTTCAGACATGATGTCCTCCTTGTCTTCTCTTTGATAAAATGCCCGGCTGTACCGGAGTATATTTTATAGTATAAAAGAAGAATCTGATTCTGTCGATAGACTTTTTTTGAAAAAACCGGTTTTTGAGAGAAAAAGAAGGCTTCGCCACTCGCCTTCGTGGATTCAGAGGATATTGGGCAAAACTTGTGAAGCCGTATTTCCCAAAACCAGCCCGAAATGCGTTCGCCGGACATAGTTCGCATTTTGGGAAAGGTTCCTGTAAGAAACGGCTCTGAATTCTTCTCATTCGCTCGTCTGATACAATCCCCACTGACCTTCTTCATACGCATAAACGCCTGCGGACTTTTTGTCGTCATACAGAGCGCGGAAAGATTCGCCATGCTTTCCAAGCGCGTTGCCACTTTCAATCGTCACTCCCTCGCCTATCTTGATGAATGTGATGTCATTTTCGTTAAAAGCGCCATTTCCAATAATGTCCATCGCCGGAGGAAGCCGCAACGAAGTTATGCTATTCCCGTCAAAGGCGTACGCGCCGATGGTTTGCAGACCGTCTCCTAGTTTCAACGCGTTTATCTGGTTCCCTTGAAACGCCAAGTCCCCAATAGACGTAACGCTGTCAGGAATGGTCACATCGCTCAAACCGGCGGCGCCAGCGAAAGCCTTGGTCCCGATTGTCTTGAGTGTCCCGGGCAAGACAAGACCGTAGATGTAGTGGTTGTAAAAGGCGTTGTTTCCGATATGCGCCACCGGTAGATTTTCTATTGATGAGGGAATGACCAAATCGCTCTCCCGATAGTCCGCATTATAACCGGTTATGACAACTTCTCCGGACTCTATACGGTACGTAAAATACTTGGCTTCCTCTCCTTCCCACTGGGCGTATAAGTGAATGTCCCTGTTCATAGAGATGGTGTCGCCCGCTTGATAGAGCCAAGAGTCCCATTCCTCTTTCCAGCCCAGAAATTTTTTGTCGCCTTTCTTAAAGCCCTCGGGTTTGGGGAGTATTGTCGCCGTTTCTCTGTAAAGATAACCGGCGCCGTCACGCGGTGGATCGCCGGTTGTCTCGCTGTCCCCGTAGTAATACACGTGGAAGGAGCCGTATTCGGGGCAACCGGCAGAGCATAAGGCTACAATAATCAAGCAGAAAACCAGCCGTTTTTTATTCATGGTAGTAACCCTCCATTTATAATATAACGCTGATTCGATAAAAACACAAGACGCCGGCAGTTTTTAGGCGCATTAGTTCCGCGATTAAGATGTCCGTGAATCCCCGCGCCCGCTATGCGTGCGGGTGGGATTTATCGTAGACGTCTTTCAGACGCTCCACATTGACATGCGTATAGCGAGCTGTAGTCGAGATGCTGGCGTGTCCCAGAAGCTCCTGAATCACACGCACGTCACAGCCCGCGTTGACGAGGTGGGTCGCAAAACTATGCCGCAGGGAATGCGGATGTATGTTTTTGCCAAGTCCTGTCTGTATGGCGAATTGCCGGGAATATTGGGCTATGATCCACCGAACGCCGGGCGCGGAAAGCGGTTTTCCCCGCAGACTGATGAAGAGCGCGTCTGTAGGCGAGTTCGCTTTTACGAGATTCTCAGCCCGTAAAGGAAGGTACACAAAGATAGCCTCCCTCGCATCGTCAGAAAAGTACACTTCCCGTTCTTTGTCGCCTTTTCCGATGACGCGAGCCGACGTGAAGTCCGGGTCGCAGTTTTTCAGGAACAGGGAGACAAGCTCGCTGATACGCACTCCCGCCGAATACATGGAGAGAATCAGCGCCGTGTCCCGCTCCGCCCAGAGCTTTGCGGATCGGGACGGCAGTTCGGCGAATTCCGCCATTTCCGGTTCCCAGAGGAAGCTCGGCAGGGTTTTCGGCTGCTTTACATTTCGCAGGCTTGTTGATGGATCATCAGCGCGGTAATTAAACCGTACGAGGAAGCGGAAAAAACCGCGTATTGAAGACAGGCTGCGATTCACGCTGGAAGGCGCAATATCTTCTCTGGCGAGTTCGGTCATAAAATGTTGTACGTCGTGTAACGAAGCCTGTTCCGCGGCAATGCCGCATGTAGCGCAATACACTGAAAAACGGGTCAAATCATTACTGTAGGCGCGGAGGGTCTGATTTGAAACGCGCCGGACATTGGCGAGATAGTCAAGGTATTCACGCGATTTTTCTGACAGTTGTTCTGTTTGTTGTCCTTGTTCCATACGCTACTCTTCATCCTCACTGTGCAGATAATCACACGCGGGGTTGATGCACGCTTTGTGGGAACCCTTCGCTTTGTCATGTTTCTCCACGAGAAACTGCCCGCACTTGGGGCAATTCTGATTGAGCGGCTTGAAATGGGTGAGAAAATCACACTCAGGGTAATTGGCGCACCCGTAGAATTCCTTTCTCTTGCCCTTGGTTTTTCGGGCCACAATATCTCCGCCGCATTTCGGGCATGTTGCGAGCGGGATGGACTTGGTGTTCCGGCATTCGGGAAAACCGGAGCAGGCGAGGAAGTAGCCGAATTTGCCGAGCTTTTTTTTCATCGGCTTCCCGCATTTTTCACATGTGAAATCCGTTGTCTCATCCAGAGAGCCTTTGTACGTTTCCAGAGTTTTTCCAACATCTTCAACCCGCGACTTAAAAGGCTCCCAGAATTCCCGTATCATGTCCGACCATTGGATGCGGTTCTCCTCGACAATATCAAGCTTGTCTTCCATAGAAGCGGTAAAGTCGATGTCCACCACATTGGGAAAATATTCCACAAGCAGATCGTTGATGAGCCTGCCGAGTTGGGTTGGTACAAGCTGCTTGTTCGCTCTGGTAACGTAATAACGGTCGAGCAACACCGAGATAATGGGCGCGTATGTCGAGGGGCGCCCGATTCCCTTTTCCTCAAGCGTTTTGACGATGGAGGCGTCCGTATAGCGGGACGGACCCTGCGTCCAATGCTGATCCTTGTGGAATTCAAGCAGTTCAACCGCGTCTCCGATTTTAACCGGCGGGTAGGAAGTCCCTTTTTCGTCTTTTGAAGCCAGAAGCTTCAGGACTTTGAAAAATCCTTTTTCAATGATTTTAGCGCCGGACACCCTGAAAATGGCGTCTCCAGCCTGTATGTCTATGCTCACGGTTCTGGTTCTGGCGTTCTTCATCTGGCTTGCGACGAAACGCTCCCAGATAATCGTGTACAGTCTCAGTTGATCGCGGGCAAGCGAATCTTTCACATCATTGGGCGTATAGGCGATGTAGGTGGGGCGGATCGCTTCGTGCGCGTCCTGCGCCTTATTGCCCACCGCGTACTCTATGGGCTTATCCGGCAGTTCCGCCGGATACTGCGCGCCGATCCACTCATGCGCCTCATCAAGCGCGATCTGGGAGATGCGCACGGAGTCGGTGCGCATATAGGTGATAAGCCCTACCCGCGATGAGCCGATATTCACGCCCTCGTAAAGCTGTTGAGCGATCTGCATGGTTTTCTTGCTGGTGAATCCGAGCCGGTTCGCCGCGGTCTGCTGAAGCTGCGATGTGGTGAACGGCGGCTTGGGCTTGATGTTTTTTTCGGTTTCCCGAATATCGGAAACGATTCCCTGCGCCCCGCGCAATTTCTCCACAACTGCATCAACAGCGGCTTCGTTCTTGAACGCGGGCTTTTCCATTTCCCACAGCGCGAGTTGCGCCGTAAAAGACGATTTTCCTGATTTGCAATCCACATCAAGCGTCCAGTATTCTTCGGGAATGAAAGCCTCCACGTCCCTCTCCCTGTCGCAGATAAGCCGCAAGGCCACGGACTGCACCCTGCCCGCCGAAAGCCCGTTTTTCATCTTCTTCCAGAGCAGGGGCGAGAGATTGTACCCCACGAGCCTGTCCAGCACGCGCCGCGCTTTCTGGGCGTTCACTTTGGCTTCGTCAATGCCGGTGGGATGGGCGATTGCGGTCTTTATGGCTTGCGGGGTGATCTCGTTAAATACGATGCGTTTGATGGGTTTGTCCGTATTTTTGGAGGCAATGGCGTTCCGCAAATGCCAGGCGATGGCTTCGCCTTCGCGGTCATTGTCACTTGCGAGCAACACCATATCCGCCTTTTTAGCCTCCGCCTGCAATTCTTTCAGAAGTTTGGTTCTGCCGCGCACGGTGATATACTCGGGCGCAAAATCGTGTTCCGTATCAACGGCCAGTCTTGATTTGGGCAGATCAATGAGGTGTCCCATAGATGCGCAAACCCTATACGATGCCCCCAGGTACTTTTCTATGGTCTTTGCCTTAGCCGGAGATTCTACAACGACAAGCGTTTTGTGTTTCATCTGTGTTTTTGCTGACATAATAGAATTCTAAAGCTATCTTGATTTCTTGAAGATGTCAAGAGATGTTTTAGAAATAAAACCAATCGCCGCCGCTTTCTTAGAGACTCCGCCGAAGTCTCATAAGGCGGCGGCTGTGCGGCGGTTAAAGCTCCCTGCTCGTGAAGGGAACGGCGCCGGCATACTCGCCAGCGCCAAACTCTTTTCAAGGCGCTTCCAAAGCCTCCATGCCTTATAAATCAAGCGGTTGCGTCTTATGCAATTTTCTCCAGGGGCAAGAGGCTGTTCCAAAAACTGCCGCCCCGCGCGTTTTGGAACAGCCTCACGTTATATTTTATACTCCGGCGTTTCCATCATGCCGTGTTCCAAAAGAAGCCGCTCAAGCCGGTCCTGAGAAATCGGCTCGGGAATGGCGAAGCCGGCATTCTCGTTGATGGCTTTTGCCAAGGCGCGGTATTCGTTTGCCTGCCCGCTGTCGCTCCGGTATTGAATCACCGTCTGACGGTTTATTTCAGCGCGCTGCACAATATTGTCGCGGGGGATAAAATAGACAAGTTGACTGCCGATCTCCTCCGAGAAGGCGCGTAACAAAGGCTGCTCATTGTCAACATTCCGGGAATTGCAGATGATGCCTCCAAGGCGCACATCCCCTTTTGCCGCGTATTTTTTTATTCCCTTGCATATATTGTTCGCCGCGTAAAGGGCCATCATCTCGCCGGATGCGACAATGTATATTTCCTTTGCCTTGCCTTCCCGTATGGGCATCGCAAAGCCGCCGCATACCACATCGCCCAGAACGTCATAAAACACATAATCCAAATCCCCGGTGTAAGCCCCCAAATTTTCGAGCATGTCAATGGAAGTGATGATCCCCCGTCCGGCGCAACCTACGCCGGGTTCAGGTCCGCCCGATTCCACGCAACGTATGCCGCCCCAGCCTGTTTTCACCAGATGATCCAGAGTCACCTCCAGCCGGTTGTCCCGAATCGTGTCAAGCACCGTTTTCTGGTGCAAGCCGCCCAAAAGAAGCCGCGTCGAGTCCGCCTTGGGATCGCAGCCCACCACCAAAACCTGTTTGCCGGACTCCGCAAGAGCCGCCGTTAAATTCTGCGTCGTCGTTGATTTCCCGATTCCGCCTTTTCCGTAAATCGCCACTTGTCTGATTGACATTTAACTCCTCTATAAAAAGCGGCGGCATCGCCGCTTCTGTTAAATCGGATGAACGCGAAGCGTTCACGCTTTCTCCACAACTTTTATTGGAATGCGCGGGTGTAACGCCCCCACGCCCTTTAGGGCGTACTTTTGCCGTCCCATAGCAGGGCGGGACAGTTCATTGTTATAACGCGAGCCGTTCACGCGCTTCCGTATACATATCTTCCAGCGCTTTAAGCCCCCCGGAATAACCGGCCACATGACCGTTAATCACCATGCGGGAGACCATCGGATACGATACATTGACAAAGATGCCGTTTATCTGGGCGGCAAGGCGTTTCTCCCAACTGGAACCTAGTATCAGAGGGTTGCCGCCAAAAGGCGTTTCCCTAATCCGCCTGTGTATCTCCTCTCCGTCCGTGCAGAACACAACATCCGACTCGATGCCGTAATTCAGATTGCGAAATTCCTGTTTCAAAAAATCCCGGTGTTTTTCCGGCGTGTCGTCGGTAATATACTGGGTTGTTGGAAACATACCCAGGTCGTTTACCAGAAACTTGGTAAAGGCGAGCGCGTAATGCGCGTCCGCCACCGTAACAAAGCGTTTTGACATTATCCGCTGTTCAAGAAAAATGTCCGAGTAACGCTCTATATAGTAATAGTACTCATCTTCGCGGGCGCTTATGACCTTTTCGGCGAGCGTCTTGTCCACGTTCATTTTCTCCGCAAGGGTGCGCAGAAATTTTGACGTCTCAAAGGCGCCTATGGGCAACGCCGGGCAGCGCAGACACGGGGTTTTGTATTTCTTTTCCAGAAATTGTACGCTTTCAAGACCCGACCATGGTCCTATGAAAAGATTCAACTCCGCATCCGGAATGTTGTTTATATTGGGAAGTCCGCGCTGGTGGCCGAATATCGTATTCGGCGTAAGTCCCAAAGCGGCTGTAAGGGTTTCTATCTCGCGCAGATTACCCAACCAGAACGCATCCTGCATTGGAGGCGCGGAAAAAATGTTTACCAGCCCCTTTCGCACGGCGGCTTTTCGATCCGGCAAATACTGGTCGAATATGGCTTGCAAAATCCAGTCGTGACCCTCGTAGTTGTTGCCCTTAAAACCCGGCGTATTGGCGTATATCACTTTCTTGGACGCGCCGGAGAACTCGCCGACAACTTCTCCCACATCGTCCCCGATAATTTCTGACGTACAGCCGGTGAGCACAACAAAAAGGTCGGCGTCGATTATTTTAAGCGCGTTTTCGATGGTGGATCGCAGCTTGCCGGTTCCGCCAAACACCACCTCTTTTTCGCTTACGCTGGTACAGGGAAATATATTCGGCGAGTACATGCCTGACGTACCGTTGTTGTCGTTGAGCTTTGACCCGCAGCCCGGACCCGAATGCAACACGGGAATAGCGCGGGGTATCGCGTGTACCGTCTGCATCGCGGCGAGGGCGCATTTGTAACGCGGTTGAAACAACAGCTTAGACATTAGCCCGCCTCCTCAAGCGCGGAGACCGCCTCGATGTTTTGCGGCGCATTGAGCAACATGGCGTCGCTGTTTTGTTCATACCACCAGTCCGTGTAGGGCAGTCTGATACGCGCAGCGAGGTTCTTTTCAAAGCTCCGGTTTTTGATGGTGTCGGCGATGTATTGGGCGAGGTTCACCATGCCCCGGTAACCGAAAGCCATGTACTCATCGGCAAAATACACGGCGGCGACCCCCTGCTTGATCGCCCAGACGGTGCTGCCCGGGTGACGGGAAAAATACACATCCGGTTTATACGTGTTGATGATGTTCATTATTTCATAGTTCTGCATATCGGCGACAGACAACCCGATTTCGTTTGGGGCGTGGTCTTTTAAGTGTCGTAACGCGGGCGGGTTCTCTCCGTTGTCGTATTTGTAATCAAAGTGCCATGCCGCAGCCCACACGGTTGTTATGCCAAGCTCCTGCAACACCCGGCTTACCTCGTAGGTGTAACCCGGACCCATGCCGATAACCGCGCGAAGTCCGGCAAGCTCTTTTTTCAGTTTTTCTATGTGCGGAAGATACCTTTCTCTTTCACGTCTTAAAAAGACCTCCACCTCATCTTTTTTGTCTATCACTTCGCCGATTTTACGCAGCCATGTTTCAAACCCGGACAAGCCGGAAAAATTGATCGTGCGAATATAGGGAACGCCGTACTGTTCCTCAAGTCCGTTTCCAAGATAGGTGCCAAGCGTGCCGCAGACGCACACGGTGGCAAGCGATTCGGATATGTGTTCCAGATCCTCAACGGTGGAGTTCATATACAAAAACTGCGGCGCAACGCCCAGTTCCGCGAAAATTTCGGTGATTTGCCTTCGCTCGCTTTCATAAAAATTCTTAAAGTTGATGACCCGCCGTTTTTCTTTGGGCGGTTTTACAAGGGCGCGCAAGACGGCGTGATCGGCCGCGTCAAAACCGGAAGCCCATATACGGGACTTAAAGCCTTCGCAATGGACGCTCTCAACGGGTATCGGGAGTTCTTCTTTTAACTCATCGGCAAGGCTGTCTATGTCCTCGCCAATAACGCCGGACACACAGGAACTGGCAAGGAACATCGCCTTTGGTTTATGCGTGTTATATGTTTCCAGCGCTATTTTGCGCAAGGATTCTATCGCGCCGAATACGGTGTCGTTTTCATCAAGATCGGTTCCGACAAGCGCCGAGTTGTTGTCTTCACCGATACGCGCCGCAATTTGACGGGATAAGACATTGGTTCCCGCAGCGGTGGCGCAACAGCCGGAAGGCGCGTGGTATATCACCGCGATGTCACGTATGCCCAAAAGCTGTCCTATCGCGCACATCGAAAGGCACATGCTTGACTGACTGAAACACCGCTCCCGGTTTTTCAGCGCGCCACAGGCGGAACGCTCGCAAAGGTCGCTTACACAGCCATTGTAGCCGGTGATTGAGCCAAGACGGACCTCGCGTACATTTGAAGCGGGCTTTTTCAACAAGGCGTCGTATTTTTCACTCATAATGCTCTCCTTCTCCGTTATAAATAGTATTCAGGATCGCGCCTCGGAGCGAAGCGTGATACAAATTGTTTAAGCCGTTCTTCTTTCGATAAAGACAATGCGGTTTGAAATTTCATAGGCGAACTGCATCTCGTGGGTCACAATAACCATCGTCGCGCCTTCTTTTGCCACTTGTTTGATAAGGTCCAGAATTTCGTCAACCATTTCAGGATCAAGGGCGGAAGTCGGTTCATCAAAAAGGATTACTTTTGGGTTAAGCGCGATTGCTCTGGCTATGCCAACCCGCTGTTGCTGCCCGCCGGAAAGCTCGTAAGGCTTTGCGTCTAACTTATCGCCGAGACCGACTTTTACAAGGACGTTCCCGGCGACGGCGCGCGCGTCGTCCTTGCTCATCTTTTTGGAAACAATCAGGCCTTCCATCACATTTTGAATGGCGGTCATATTAAAAAACAGGGCGTAATTTTGGAAGACCATCGCCGTTTTCCGCCGTATAGCGATTTTTTGTTTATTGTGGACATTTGCGAAATCCGCGCTCAAGCCGTCTATGCGAATCGCGCCGGAATCGGCGTTTTCAAGAAAATTCACGCACCGCAACAGCGTTGTCTTGCCTGACCCCGAAGGTCCTATGAGCGAAATGACATCGCCTTCATGAACATGGAAGTCGATTCCGTCAAGGACAACATTTGAACCAAAAGATTTTTTTATATTTTTTATTTCGAGCATCTTGCGCCGCCTTTCATGGAGTTGTTCAAGGATTGAAGTTTCTGAACAACTCTGTCTTGTGAATCAAACCAGTTAAACCTTAATCTGCTTGAATTTCTTTTCTATCATGGAAAACGCTTTTTCAACAACGATAAATATCGCCCAGAAAATAAGCGCCGCCGCAATATAACTCTCCAGATAACGGTAGTTTATAACCGCCGCCGCAACCGCCGTGTTCAATATGTCCCGCAGCCCTATCATACCCGCAACGGGCAGGGCTTTTATCGCATGAATTACCACCCCGCTCATTACCGGTATGCACACGGGGATAATTTGAGGCAGTACAATTCTGAAAAAAGTGTATGCCCCTGTATGCCCTATGGAGAGCGCCGCGTCAAACTGGCTTTTTTCGATTGACTCCAGCCCTCCGCGAAAGGCTTCCGACATTTCTGTACTGGCGCCTATCGTTATGCCAAGCAGGGTGATGATCTCCACCGGAATGCCGCCTTTTTGCGACAGAATCACAAACAGCATGAAGTACACCAGAACAGTGGGAAGCCCTTTCGTTATGGTGATCGCTATCCGGGCGATATCCCCTGCAACGGGAACCTTGTAAAAACGGACAAGCGCGATGATCAGCCCCAGCAAAAGCCCAAGTAAAACGGCGGCAAAGGCAATGGCAAGCGAGTGAGGGATCGCCGCACTCGCTTCTTTTATCGCTTGGAACATAAAAGGAATGTTGAAATCCATATCGTTCCTGAGTTGCAGGCTACAGACTTTTGAAATAAGCCGAAAACACCCTTTCTTTGATCTTATCCAGAGCGCCGTCCGCTTTTATTTCCCGTAACGCCTTGTCAAAAGCCTGCTGCAATGTGACGTCGCCCTTTTTGAATAGGAAGTAAGCCTTGGACTCGATAATGGGAGTTGATCCCACCGCCTTCAGGTTGTATCCGGGTCGCTTGGCATTTGCAAATTCGATGTCAAAAAGAGTCCCCAACCGCGCCGCGTTTGTTCCGTTTATGACATTCGTATCCCGAACATAATCGTCATCATAGGATACATACGTCAACTGTTTGTCGGGACCGTGGGTTTCGTTCCATGTTTTGGCGTAGGCCTCGTAGTTGGAACCGGTGGACACCGCTAATATCGCGTCTTTGTCGCCCGCAAGGTCTTCGATGCCGCTGATGTTCGCCCAAGGACCATCGGCTTTAACGGCGACAAAGCTGTCATAGTCGTTATAGCCTTCCTCACCGTAGAGGTAGGTCTCGCGGCGTTCCGGGTTTTCCTCAAACTCGTGTGCGCCAACATCGATCTTGCCTGTCGCAAGGGATACGAGTACATTCTTGAACTCAAAAATCTCAAACTTGAATGTGTACTCGGGAAGCCGTTTGTTTATCTCCCGAACCACCTCGACATCATAACCGGCAAGATTTCCGTCGGCGTCTTTATAGCAAAACGGCTCGTAAGCCTGTCCTGTGCCGATAACGATTGTTTGTTCGTTTTTCTTGCACGAGATTGTCGCCGAGGCAAGAATGAACACCGCTAAAACCGCCACGGCGGTTTTCAACACATTGTTTTTCATAATACACTCCTTATATAAGCGGCGTCGCCGCCGCTTATGTTAAATCAGACAACACAAAGCGTTAAGAGAGTTGTTCAACAACCAACCGGATTGTTGAACATGTCCAATAATCGCTCCTTTCCATAAAAAATAACGGCTCTGTAGTTTGCCGGATCCAAAATCCGGCGTTCCGCAGCCGTTTCGCGTGACAGATCATTACGCCTGAAAATCGGGCGCGGCTTTTACAATAATCCGTCGCCGAACGGGGGGATATGCTATTTTTTGGCATATTTACGCTCCAGATATTTAAAGAAACGATCAAACAAAAATGAAAAACCCACAAAAATGAAAGCGACATCCATATAGGCTTCCAGCTTGTGCATCGAGTGATCGCCGAGTTGCTTGGCGCGTTCAAGCGCATCGACGACGCCCATAGCCGAGGCAAGCGCCGTATCTGAAAGAGCCGCGGTAAGAAGCTGCCCCGTCGAAGGAATAGCGATGACAACGCTCTGCGGGACAATGACCCTGACGTAGGCTTCGGCCTTGCCAAGACCGATAGAATAGGCGGCGTCCCACTGACTTCGGGGCACAGACAAGACCGCCCCCCGTATCATTTCCGATGCAAAGCCCCCCACATTGAACGCATAGGCGACAAGCACAAAGAAAAGTTTGCTCGTCCGCATGATATTGACGCCCAGCGGAAGCAAAAGCAGGGGCAGACCGTAATACACGACAAAAAGCTGGATAAAAATAGGCGTTCCCCGAATAAAGGACACCGCAATGGCTGAAATTTCACGCAACACGGGGATTTTTTCGATACGCGCAATCGCAAACATCGCCCCAAGGAGAAGCCCAAAAACTGCCGCCACCGCCACAATCAACAGCGTTGTCGGCAGAAAGGCGAGTATTTTGGGGAAATATTCAAAAACGTACTTCCATTCAAACCGCATCTTCGTTTTCCCGGAACGGGCTAATTTCCTTTACACTCTAGTCTCTAGATTTTCTCATCACTATATCTTATCAATACCATAGATTTTATAAGTATAATATGCGATCAACATTTTGTCAAGCGCAACCTGCGGAAAAATGAACTTTTTTAAAAAATTGAATTATACGGGAGAATCCTTACCCTAGACTGTCCCCGCCAGAAAGGATGGTTCTCCGCTCATACCTATGTCACAGATTTGTTTTAACGGTACGCATACAGGATCAACTCTTCTTACAAGCCGGGGAAATTTTAAAATTTTTGGAACAGCCTCTCTTGACAAAACAAAATTTATTTGGATAATAGAACAATCATTTGGGGGTGTAGCTCAGTTGGCTAGAGCGTTTGAATGGCATTCAAAAGGTCAGGGGTTCAATTCCCCTCACCTCCAAACATCGCGCAGGCGGCTTCCGCCGGTTTTTGTTGTCGTTAGATTATCCCTTCCAATATAGTTCGATTCGCGGCTTCTCTTCCCACTCGCGCAAACTCTTCATCGGATATCGCGGGATCAAACTCAACCGCCCGCATGTTCCGCAGGTACACCAGCGCAACGCGGGGCGACAAGTCCGAAAACGCCGGCGCGGCCCGCGTATAGCATGCCAACTGGAAGCGGTGGTTTTGCGGGCGCACTTCAGCGTCCGTCTTAAAATCTATGATGACGCATTGCCCGTTAATCTCGTACATGAGATCGATCTGCCCCTGAATAATGACGATCCGGTCTTTGCCGCAAGGCATGGGCAATAGAAACGGGAATTCTGAGGCGCGGCGCGCGGCTTTCGAGGCTTCTTTGCCCAAATCGCTTGCAAAAAACCGCTTTGCCACGGCGGAAGCCTCATCGGATAACGCCCGCGCCCGCGCCGCGCTTTCATCAGGGAACAGGCGGCGCGTTTCATGGAGGCTTTCCTCCGCGCTGAGGAAAACCTCCGCAGAATCGCCTGCGGGATTCTTCTCCTCGCGGTATGCGCCGGAGAACAGCCGCTCTATGATGCGGTGGCAGAGGGTTCCGAATTTTTTCCCCCGCGCTTCGTCTTCTTTTAAAAAGTCATCGCATCTGAAATTCGGAAGCGGCCCAAGCCAGCCCTGAACGCCCGCCGGATGGGAAAATAGTCCGGCGTCCTCCATTAAGGTCGGCGTAGTGAAAAGTGTTTTCGGTTCTGAAAGGGGCTTGACCTGCGTCGCGTAAAATGCGTTTGCGTCCGGCGCAACTCCCGCTTGGTCTTTCAGCAGGCGTTCCGTTTGTCTGTGCAGCCGCTTGATGCGCTCGTGATATTCGGCGTAATCGGGCGTTTGTATGGAGAAAACATCATAGAGCGTCTGCGGAGAATCGTCCTCTTCGCCGTGTTTGGCATCAGCGCCGCTCAATCCAAGGGCAAGAAGATCAAAAAAACTCCTGCTCCGCGCTTCGTCGCTGTTCGAAGGAGACGGCAGTTTGACCAGCGTTTCAACACGGTTGTCCTCGCCGCCCTCCGCAAGCGCATGTTCAAGTCTGGCGGTTATCGCTCTTGAACCGAAGATAAAGAGACTCCGCTCGGCGCGGGTTGCCGCGACATAAAAAAGCCGCTTGATTTCCGCCTCTTCCTGCTTCTGGATATGCGCTTTTTCCTTATCATAAAAGTAATTGACCGCCGCTTCATTCCTTCCTTGCGTATCGGACTTCATGTTTATAATAGGACCGAATTCCTTCGATAGATAGTAGGGCGCGTTGTTGCGGTCGCCCTGCCCCGAACCGCCCGCGCCCGCAAGGACAACCACCGGAAATTCAAGCCCCTTGCTTTTGTGTACCGTGAGAAACAACGCCTCGTTCTCAACATCGGGAACTTCGCCGGTTTCGGTCTTTGCGGTTGTGCCGACAAGCGGAGCAAGCTCGTTGAGGAAGGCGCTTACGCTCAGTTGCCGCTGATCCGCGACAAGCGCAAGGTTGTAAAGATAGTCAAAATGCCCGGCATTGGGACGGGTCGCCTCATGGGAAAGCATAAACGTACGATAGCCGGTCTCGTACCACAAAAAAGTCAATATTGACGATATGGGTTCGAGATCAACGCGGGCTTGCAATGCATCAAAGACGTGTTTTCCGTGATCAAAGCGCGCCTTCTCAGCGTCATTGGCAAAGTGAAATTCAGAAAAAGCGTCAGGAAAAGGCGTGTCGGGATGTTCAAGGAGGACTCTGAACACGCTCTCATCTCCCAGTTTCACAAAGGGCGAGCGCAGTACCGTGGCGTATGCGTTTCTGTCAAGCGGATGCAGGGCAAGGCGCAGGAGCGCGTAAAAATCGTTTGCCGGCGCTTCCGCGTAAACGCCCCGCGGATCAGCCGCGACAAAAGGAATGTTCGCCTCCCGAAACACGCGCTCGTATTCGCTCTGATGGCTTGTCGAACGGAAAAGCACGGCGACATCGTGAAAGGCAAACTCCCCGGAGTCAACGCCTTTCACGACTCGCTCCGCAACGCAGAGAGCTTCGCTTAAATCCTTCGAGATTTTTTGTACGCCGCCATTGGCGCCTTGCGCATCTTTGTCGCCTCGCTTCGTCTCCTGCACATATATCTCAACCGGTTTTATAGTGGAAGTCTTTTTATGCGGAGCGCTCTCCGCCGGAAAGAATTCGGCTTCAAATTTTTCTTTGGCTTGCCCAAAAACCGCGGGGAAGATCATGTTGAAAAATTTCACCAATTCCGGCGTAGACCGGTAGTTGGTGTTCAGGGAAATGCCGCCGCTCTGCAATTCGCCGGAAAGCCCCCGGAAAACAGCCACATCGGCGCCACGAAACCGGTAAATGGATTGTTTTTCATCTCCCACAAAGAAAAGTTTGTTCGGATGTAAGCCGCCGGTTTCAGGCGGCGATCCGGCGGCGCCCGCATCGTCTTTTTCGGACAAGAGGTAGAGCAACTGTTTCTGCAATTCGTTGTTGTCCTGAAATTCGTCTATCATAATGGCTTTTATACGGCGCTTGTAAAAATTGCGAAGCCCCAGATCATTTAAGAGAACGTCTACGGACATTTCAAGGGTGTCGTGAAAAGAAAGCAGTCCCGCCTGCCGCTTTTTTTCAATGAATTTCTCTTTGTAAGCGTCAAGAGTTTCTCCTATTACAAGCATGTCTTCCCGAAATTGCAGGGTTTTTGCCAGAACGATCAATTTCTTCGCCGCGTCTTTTAATCCCGCCGCGCTATACGCGCCGCCACCGGCGCCGCCGTCTTCGCCCACGGTGATTTCCCGCAGTTCTATCAGCGCTTCGTCTTTCACATTGGATTTCGGGGTCGTGTACGACTTGGAAGACGCGAAAAAATCGCCCGTTTCAATGAGACGCGCAAGATATTCGTCGCTAAACGCTTCGTTAAAATCTTCATTATTGGGCGGGATCGGAATGGTCTTTCGCGCGGCTTCCTTCGCTTTTCTGAGGGTCTCGCTCTTTGATTGTGTATCATCCAGAGCGGAAATCTTTTGGCAGCATCTGTTTATGCTGTTGACGCAGGCTTTGGTTTCCCTGAGGACAACAGAAACCTGTTTCCGGGCAAGCGCGGCGTAGTTGTCCTGTTTCACCAGACTGAATGAAGCCGCCGCAAGAGCGGCGAACAGGTCTTTCACAATGCTCTCGAAACTGCGGCTCGAAACCAGACGGGATATGGTCTTGATCTTGCCCGCGTTGTTCCGCTCCCGCATGATGATTTCAACGGCGGTCTCCTCCGCAATGGCGGCAAGCTCGCTGTCGTCCACCCGGAAATCTCCGGCTATGCCGTAGCGGTATGACGCGCCCCGCACAAGTGATGAGCAAAACGAGTCCAACGTGGAGATACGGGCTTGATCGAACTGGGTGAGCGCCTCCTTTGCAAGCGGATG
Source organism: Treponema sp. (assembly GCA_031257675.1). Classification (GTDB taxonomy): domain Bacteria; phylum Spirochaetota; class Spirochaetia; order Treponematales; family Breznakiellaceae; genus JAIRKH01. The sequence goes on from JAIROG010000036.1 coordinate 33,208, forward strand.
CTCTGACGCGGACAGCCGCTTGAAAATGCGCTCCCGCATTTCGGCGGCGGCTTTTCGCGTGAAGGTGAGAGTGAGAACCTCGTTCACCTTAAACCCGCGTTCCGTTACGAGGCGCACATAGCGTTCCGCAAGCACCGTTGTTTTGCCGGAACCTGCGCCTGCGGAAACCGCCGCGTTCATGTCAGCAAGGTACGCCACCTGCTGGTTAGGATCGAATTTCATGAAAACAGTATACCAGAAAAGCGGGCGGAACAATAGCGGGCGTTTTTCCTTTATCCCAAGCGTATTTCCTGTCAGAGGAGCATTCGCTCTATTTTGACAAACCAAAGGTCAACAAAATGTCTCGCATCTTCAATGGAATTAAACTCCCGCTTAATCCTCCGCCAATTATCCCCAACTCAAATTGCTCCGCCTCTAATTTTAATCGCCTTCTTCCCCCTATTGAAGCGCAGCTAATAAAGAAAAGCAATAATAGTCCAAAGAAAAAATTTTCATAAAAACTCCTTTTCATTAAGATATTGCATATACTATTTTGTACGCGATGCCGCGCGTACCGCAACCGTTATCTTCACGTCGCCATCCGCCATACCGGCCGCTCTCAGCTTTCTTATCCCGCCCATATCTGCCATCAGACACCGCATCTATCAAGAATCCGCGCCCGGTACAGTCAGTGTAAAAGCGCTTTCCATAACACGTGGATTTTTCAAGGCTGTGTCGCCCGATCCCGCGTATTGCGTCTTGATTTCCACATCCCATGCTCCCGCTCTTAGCGCCGACGCGACCCATATCAGCTCTGCCGCAGTGTTTTTTCCGCCAGACGCCCTCAATGGAGAGGGACGCCTCGTTGTCAGTGCGGGCGATGTACGCGCATTCGACTGTGGAAAGATGATTGGGGTAGAGCTTTATCCTGACGAAGCGCACAGCTTCGTTTACATTGTTTATGATTGCCAACAATCTCCTTGCAAAAGCATTGAAGAGAGAAAAGAACGGCGTCAAAACCGGCGGGACGTTGAGCCGGCGCAAGAACGGGAGAAAAGAGGTTGTTTTTTCAAATTTAAAACAGCGCCTCAAGACCAGACGGGGGGGGGGGGGGGGATATATAGCTTTCTTTACGCCTTCAATCCTTAAAAAGAATGGATGCATCGCGTTGGAGAAATTCAGCATAGCGGCATGCCGTGCGCTCACGCGAAACATAATACGCGCCAAATAATGTCAAGGCGCTTTCAACATATTTTTGCAAACAGGCCGTTCTTGTGGACGTATGCTTCTATACTGAGCGGCAGCGTTTTCACGCTTTGCCATTGACACGGCTGGCGGGATACGCTACATTAAACCCATGTGGAACGTAATGTGGCATTCTGAACCTACCGGAGAGCGCGATCACGGGTTCCTGCGCGAAGTTTTCCGGCCCGCGCGCACAGTGGAGGGACGCGGCGCCGAAAAACAGGGATTGCGAGGCTGACATGGGCGCCTATTCCGTCACCGAAATAACCGAGCTCATCAAGGAGAGCCTTGAAGGTTCTTTTCCCGCGATCAGCGTGGAAGGCGAGCTTTCAAACTGCCGCCCGTCAAGCGCCGGACACCTCTATTTTACCCTTAAAGACGCGTCTTCCTGCATTTCGGCGGTCATGTTCAAAAACCGCTTCCGCGCCCTGTCCTTTGAGCCGAAAGACGGCATGTTGCTCCGCGTCCGCGGCGGCGTATCGGTGTACAACCAGCGGGGATCATATCAGATCGTGTGTGATGAAATGGAGTGCGCCGGAGAAGGCGAGATACTCGCCCTGCTTGAAAAGCGGAAGCGGGCTTTCGCAGCCGAAGGTTTGTTTGATGAGGATAAAAAGAGTCCTATTCCGCGCTTCCCGCACACTGTGGGCGTGGTAAGTTCTCCGACAGGAGCCGCTGTGCGAGATATTCTCAACATTTTGCATAGGCGGGCTGCGGGCGTCAATGTGGTTGTCCTGCCGTGTCCGGTGCAAGGAAACGACGCCGCGCCGGTTATCGCCAAGCGCATTGAACAAGCAAACCACTGGAAACTTGCCGATGTGCTGATTGTGGGACGCGGCGGCGGATCACTCGAAGACCTGCTGCCTTTTTCCGACGAGGCCGTTGTCCGGACGATAGCGGCATCCGCGATACCGGTTGTGAGCGCCGTTGGGCATGAAATCGACTGGGCGCTTTCAGATTTTGCCGCAGACCTCCGCGCTCCCACTCCGTCCGCAGCCGCGGAATTGGTGAGCGCAAGCCACGAGAAGACCCTGATCGCCATCCAAAGTACAGCTCAAATCTTATTCGAGACCATAACGACCCGCCTTGAGCGGGCGCGGTTTCTGGCCAAGCCTTTCAGCCCGGAGGAGATGGAGTACCGTTTTCGCGCCATATTGCAACCGCGTCTGGTGCATTTCGATGACGCGAAGGAAGAACTGCTCATATCGTTTGGCAATCGTCTCGCCGATGTCCGAAAAAGGCTTGAGCTTGCCAAGCGCACTCTCGAAGCCGCTAATCCGGGTCTTGTGTTGGAAAAAGGCTATTCCATTGTCACCAATATGGAAACAGGCCGTGTTGTCCGCGCCGCTTCTGATGTGAAAACCGGCGACGCTCTCGCCATCAGACCGCTGAAAGGGGAGATCAAGGCGGTTGTGAAAGAATAGAACGGAAACTGAATCAGAATTTTTATAAAAATGCATGTGTTTTATAGCTTGTTCAACTGTTTCCAAGCAAATCAATTATAGAAAACTTCTAAAAACTGAAGTTCTTAGAGGTTTTCTACTCCTTGTAGAAAATTGCATTTTCATTTTTTTCTATATAGCGGATAATTAGTAATTTTTTCCGAGAAACTTTTTGGAAGCCCGTCCGGGGTTTCTAGAGGTTCCCTATATAATCAGGAATGGAGAAATGGATATCCGCGCATTCTAGCGGGACTCCGTACGCCTGAAGCGGCGGTTCGTGTTTGTCGCACGGAAACCCACAGCCCCTATTTCTTAGAACCGTTCTACAAACCGTTCACCGGGCCGCCTTTGACTGTTTAGCCCACTTCCGCAACGCCTCAATGCAGGGTCTCTTGAAAATTACGACCGAAAGACCCGGACGCTCAATCTCCGCGCGCAGTCTCGCGGCGTTTTCCTCCACAAGGAGCTTCTTCGCTTCAAGTTCAAGCAGACGATCGGGATCAACGCCGAGTCCCAAGACAAGGGGGCGCAGTTTGTCTGACGGTACGATGGTTTCCTGACAGCCGGTCATAGCGACAATAGAGTTGTCGAGAATGACCAGCGTCATAGTGGTGTTGGAAGCCGCCGCGTCAATGAGTCCGGTTATGCCTGAATGGAGGAACGTCGAGTCGCCGATGACCCCGACAACATGCTTGACGCCCGCGTCTGAAGCGCCTTTTGCCATGCCAACGGATGCGCCCATGCACACGATGGTTTCCGGTACCGAATACGGAGGGTTCGCGCCAAGCGAATAGCACCCGATGTCAGATGTAACGGCGACCGATTCAAGTCCCGCGACCGCCTTCTTGATGGTCTCGTAGCTGTCCGCATGGGGACACCCCCGGCAGAGTTGGGGCGGACGGCCGGGCATTTTTGGAACAGTTACGCCGGTCGCGCCGGAAAGTATGTTGGCGCGGGGAGGAAGCCCCAAAGCAAGCCGCACATTGTCGGGATCGAGTTCGCCGCAACGCGGCGCCGGCGCTTTTCCACCGCCTTCGTTGTCAAAGCCCGCGAGCTTTCCGGCAATGGCGGGCTTTTGCGGCAACAACCCCCGCAACCGTTCCTCAATGAACGGTTGTCCTTCCTCAATAACCAACACCTTTTTGGCTTTTTCGCACAGCTTTTGGATAAGATCAACCGGCAACGGGTACGCGCTGATGTGGAGACGGGCGGGCGTTTGTCCGCCTCGCGCCTTCACAAAATCTTCAAGATTCTCGTTGTAATAGTTTCCGCCCAGTCCGGCCGTGATCACCGCAAAGGACATGTCCCGGCCTTCAATTTCCAATGTATTGCGCTGAACCGACCACGCCGAAATGCCGCTCTGTTTTTCGATAAGCGCGGCGTAATTTTTCCGCGCATGAGCCGGAAGCAACATCCATTCACCCTTGTCTTCAGACTTGGAAACGGGGTTTTGCGGCCTCCCTTCCCCCACCGCGACTTCGGCGCGCGCATGGGAAAGCCGCGTCGCAAGCCGGAGCAACACCGGAACATGGAATCGCTCGGAAATGTCGAAAGCTTCCCGTGTAAAGGCGTAGGCTTCCTGCTGGTTTTTTGGCTCAAGACAGGGAACCATGGCAAAGGAAGCGTAAAAACGGGAATCTTGTTCATTCTGAGAGCTATGCATACCCGGATCATCGGCAACCGCTATGACAAGCCCGCCCTTTATGCCGAGAAGCGCCCCGTTGACGAATGGATCCGCCGCCACATTCAGCCCCACGTGTTTCATGGTGATGAGGCATCGTCTGCCTGCAAATGACACGCCAAGCCCCGCCTCAACCGCAGTCTTCTCATTGGCGCACCACGAGGCTCGATGCCCCGCTACGCCTTTCGCCGCGTTCTTCTCACATTCGGCAATCAAGAATTCCAGTATTTCGGTTGACGGCGTTCCCGGATACCCGTACGCCGCGCTTATTCCCGCGTGAATCGCCCCAAGCGCGGCAGCCTCATCGCCTAAAAGAGCTTGTTTCTCCATATTTATGTATATTCCCTCAAATTTTACTCCTCTATTAAAGAGACAAGTATACAAGCCGGCGCTTGCTTGTGAAAAATCATATCCCCTCGAAGGTTTTTTCAAGTATTTCCGTATCCGGCGCTTTGGTGAAGAAGGATACAACCGGTACTACGACAAACGGCGTGATAATCGCTATGGACGCCGCCAAAGGCGACTGCGCGGAGCCTAACGCAAAGAAAAGCGCGATATCCACTGCGGCGCCGGTAAAAAGACCGGCGTACGCGCCGGTTTTCGTCACTCGTTTCCAATACAAGCCGAGTATGTACGGCGCGGCGAACGCGCCCGATATGGCGCCCCAACTCAATGACATGAGGGTGACGATGAAGCCGATTTGGAAGCGGGATATGAAATACGAAATAATGACAAAAACTGCGGAAAGAAGGCGCATCATAACGACCGAGCGGTCTTTGCCTGTTTTTGGATTGAGATGAACCGGCGCCAAGTCAATGACGACTGAGGAAGACGAAACCAGCACGAGGCTTGACAGGGTTGACATGGATGCGGACAGAACCAAAAGCAGGATCAGCGACAGCAACAATTCCGGCAAATTTCCGGCGAGCAACGTCGGCACAATCGAATCGTAGAGGATCGCGCCGGTTTGGGGGTTGCGCGGCGCCGTGTCCAGCGTGAAAAACACATGGGCGTATGCGCCGGTCAGATACGCGGCGACGCCTATCATCAGGGCAAAAATAGTGGTCACAATCGCAGCTTTGGGAATGACCCGCTCGTTCTTGATGGCGTAAAATTTTTGGGTCATCTGCGGCAACCCCCATGTACCGAAACTCGTCATAAACACCAGCGACGCGACTGTGAGGAGGCTGGGCTGGAGCGCGGGCGGCACATGGACTTGATAATTCTCCGCAACTTTCCCAATCATCACGGACAACCCGCCGCCCTGCCCCGTAAGCGTTATTATCATTGCGGCCGCGCCGAAAAACATGATTATGCCTTGAATAAAATCCGTAACCGCTATGGCAAAGTAGCCGCCTAAAATGAGGTACACGCCGGTGAACCCTATCATAATGAGCAAGGCGAGATCATAGGGGATGCTGAAGACCGCTTCAAAAAGATGCCCCAGCCCCTTAAACACCGACGCCGAATATGGCAACAGAAAAAAGAATATGATGGAGGCGGCGACCGCCTTGAGATGTTTCGCGCCGTAACGCGCCTGCAAATATTCGGGCATGGTGATTGCCCCAAGGTTCTGGGTTTGCCGCCGCGTACGTCGCGCAAGCACAATCCACGCCAGTCCCGCTCCAATAATCGCGTTGCCAAAGGCTATCCACAGCGCGTTCAGTCCAAACTGCCACCCTTGCGCCCCCGCAAATCCAATAAAAATAACCGCTGAAAAGTACGAAGTGCCATAGGCCACTGCGGAAATCCACGGACCAAGCGTCCTGCCGCCCAAAAAGAAGTCCCCGATAGTCTTGATTCTTCGCATCCCCCAGATGCCGACGACGAGCATACCAGTAAAAAACATTGAAAGAAAAACAACGCCTAACATAATAAAAACAGTATACTCCGCCACGATCTGCGCGACAAGGGGGGAAGAAGGGAAAGTCAAACGCCGGCGATTGACTGACGCCAGCCGCCGGCGCTAGAGGCGCTTTTCAGTCAATGATTCTGCTCAGTACGCCGTCATTATGCCGCCAATCCGGGGAGGCTTTGACCCGCAGATCGAGGTCTATCTTCCAATCGAAGATGCGTTTCATCTCTTTGAGCGCGGCAAGCCGTATTGAGCGTATCATTTCGCCGCCCTTTCCCACAATCATGCCTTTTTGAGATTCGCGCTCTGCGATGATGAACGCCCGCACCCACAGCTTCGCGCCGTTTTCTTTGAGTTCCATATCCGCGATATCAACATAAATGGCATGAGGCAACTCGTCCCACAGCCGGTTCATGGCTTTTTCGCGGATAATCTCGGCGATGCGGAACTTTACGTCTTGATCCGTATAGTATTCTTCAGGATAAAGCGCATCGCCTTCGGGAGACATGGCAAAAAGCGCGGTCAGGAGCGGCTCAAGCCCCTCGTTTTTTAGCGCGGATATTTTGAAACGACGGTCTTCGCTTAAATCTGGAAAAAATCTTTTAAGAAACTCCTCAATTTTCGCAACATCCGCGTCCGGGGAATCTATCTTGTTTATTGCGACCACAAGGTTTTTGGCTGCGCCGGCAAGATCGCGGGCTATTTTCTCCTCTTCTTCCGCCGGAGCGCGGACGGCATCAAGCGTGTAGAGTACGATCTCCGACTCGGCGACGCTCCTGTCCGACACGTCCCGCAGTTTCCTGTTGAATTTCTTGTCTGATATGTGCCGTCCAGGTGTGTCGACAAACACAAGCTGCCCCTGTTCGCGGTTCACAATGCCCCGGATGGCGTTTCTGGTGGTTTGCGGCGCCGCGCTCACGATGGCGACCTTTGCCCCACAGAGGCGGTTCACCAACGTTGATTTTCCAACAGAAGGACGTCCGACCACAGCGACAAAGGCCGCTTTTCGCGCTTGTTCCATTATTTTTTACGGTATTCCTCATAAACAGCGAGCATGGAGGCGATAAAACGTTCCACAGAATAGCTTTTGGAAATTGACTCGGAACGCATCCCCATGTTCCGCTTCATTTCGGGATTTTCCAGTATGGCGACGGCTTTTTCCCAGAGCGCGGCATCATCCTCAACGGCATACCCGTTTTCCCCGTTGATAACCATGCCAGCGATGCTAATGTCCGCCGCAGCCACAATGGGACAGGCGCTCGCCATGGCCTCTATGAACGTGATGGGATGCACCTCACTGTGCGATGCGCTCATAAAGAGATCGGATGCGGCATAGGCGGTTTTTATTTCGCCGGGCCACTGGAGATAGCCGGTAAAAATGACCGCGCCGCTTATGCCGAGACGATAGGCATAGGACTGCAATTCATGGCGATCCGGTCCGTCTCCCACGAGCAACAACTTGGCTTTGGGACGTTTTTCGAGGATGTGTTTGAAGTTGCCGATGAGCGTTTCCACATTCTTTTCAATGCCGAGTCTTCCGACAAAGATAATGACTTCATCATCCTCCGCTATAGTAAATGAGGTTCTAAACGCCTTTGTTTTTGCGGCGATATCTTCGGAACGCTCGTAAAAAAGGGAAAGATCAATGCCGTTGGGAATAACTTTAATAACCTTGTCATATCCAATGTAATCAAGAAATCCTTTAATCTTTTGAGACGGCGCGATAATACACTTCTGACTTCTTAAAACCCGTCTGAAAAACGGTTTTACATGGACAAACATCTTTAAGACAAAAGGAAGGTAATATTGATAATCTTTATAATACGTGTGCATCGTATGTACATAGGGGATATTCAGCTTTTTACAAATCCTGCGGGCCGCCAAATAGAGGCTGAATTCCGTATGCGAATGAATAATGTCAAGTTTTAGGGATCGGGCGATAAAGACAAGCTCTTTTTCAAGAAAAAACCCCACACGATGCTGCGGTTCGTTGAGGAATTGGAAGGAAGCCACCCTGAAAACGCCTTCTTCATCCGTCGCTTTGGGATGTTGCACCGTGAAGATGTACACACGATGCCCCGCTTTTTCCATTTCGGTCTTGAGCGTACGGACAACCGTAACGACGCCGTTTACCTGTGGCACATAGGTATCTGTAAAAATGCCTATATTCATACAAAAACTCCATTTTACTTATATAAAGAATTCTTTTCTAAAAAATAATCCTTTTCTGAAAAAAAAGCAAGTGGAATCGGACGATTCCGCTGGTTTTGCTGGAACAGAAATTCGTCCGCAGCGGCTGGCGCGGACTTGTTTATAGCAAATAGGCTCTTAATTGAGCGTCTTTCTTGCGCAATAGGCGAATACTATTGACAATAAGAGCGTCCACAAAACGCCTCCTAATCAAAAATAGCGCCATGATAAATTTGTTAAGAAATGTTTTTATGACATTCTATTTTCTCCAAAAAAGGCATGGAAGACGACTGGATCGCCGCTTTTATGATGAGTTCAATCTTAACCCGCAGTCGCTTTTTTACAACGCCGCGCCGGGTGTCGCCATACTACAATAAATCCATCGCCAAACCGCTTGTAAACGCGAATAGCGAGACAAACAGGATATAAAACGAAAAATGTTTCATGCCTGACACGATCTTTAAGGCGCCCGGATTGGCAATCTTGGCGGCTGGTCCGGCAATTATAAACGATGCGGCGCCGTCCATGCTCATGCCGCTTCGCAACCGTGTTTGCAAAAACGGGGCGGTTCCGCCGCCGCATACAGACAGAGGATGCCGACGGTCGTAGCCATTAACACGCCAAAGCCTTTGTTGCCGCCAAAAAGTTTCGCAAACGCCTCCTGCGGCGCCCGCGTTCAATCTTGAAGCGCAACACCCACGGCGTCTGTAGGGACCGATAGGGCGAGCCGACCTATCGGTCCCTATAAAAAAACGGCAATACCCTTTATGAAGGAGTAATGCCGTTATGGTTAAGTATAACACAGACAAGGGGAAACGCTATAGTCATTTCTCAAGAGAGGAACGGGAGGAAACCGCCGTCGGTCTGGAGCGGGGCGAATCCATACGGGCTGTTCCAAAAAACTGTGCGGAAGACCCTCCTCGGTCAACGGGGAAATCAGGCGGAACAGCCCGATTTTAAGATTGGTCAAATATCGTGGGAATAGATCCCGTCAGCGGGCGGTCGCGCGTCGCCAACGCGGCCATGCCAGAAAACGGCTGGCAAATCCTGATGCCGAACCGCATTGATATAACAGAGCGGCCGTCAGACATTGAAGGGCGGGAGGAGTCCGGCCGTTGGGAAGCCGATACGGCGGTCTCCCGCCAAAGCGGGGTTTGCGCGGCGGTTTTGGCGGAACGGAAAAGCCGGTATTACTTAGGTTTCCGAATAAAAGCGCCCGCCTCCAGCTCCCGCCCCGCCCGCGCAGGACTCTTACGTATGACAACGGACTTGAAAACGCCTTGCATGATCTTGTGAATAAGGAGTCGGGGACGAAGTCGTATTTTTGCAAACCCTATCACAGTTGGGAAAAGGGGAGTATAAAAAACCGGAACGGGATATTACGGAGATGCTATCCGAAAAAGCGCGACTTTGCCTTGACGAGCCAAAAAGAAATAAATAGAATTGTGAGTAAAATTAATTCAACGCTGGTGAAGTGTTTGAGTTACAAACCCCCGCTGAGGTTTTTGCCAAATGCGGGGGTGTTGCGCTTGCCGCTTGAATCCGGCGCGCATACCATTGGAATAACGCCAAAGGAGCATGGCCGATTAAAAAAATAAAGTCCGGTCGCCTTGATGTTCCTGCCGAAATTCTTAAGGAAACGCAGGAAAATATTTGTATCCGTGTCATGATTTGCCCCTTCCTTGAAACCGGAAAAGCCGTAATACACAAGGGAGAAGCGGGTCCGATAAGCGATGCGGGGATTGCCCCACCCGCCCCAGCTTCTTCTCCTGCGCGGCGACAAACAGTCCGTGTATTTTCTCCTTTCCGAAAACAGAAACGAGCGAACCCGACAACATGCCCGCCGCCCGGTATCCGGCGATCTGCCGGAATGAATATCAAAGTAACGCCCGAAATAGACGGCTTCCCTGCGAATAAATTCGCTTGTGATTATTTCAGCCATTCAATCGCGCCAACTTATACGCCTTGTTGTCAAGACCGATCTCCGATCCGCGGTCGATGGCTCGCTGTCCGTTTCGGGACTCCATGCGCTGGACAAGGATTCCTCCGTCCAACGCGGCGTACGCCATGTCAACGCAGGCTTGGTCAAGCGCCGCATGGTCAAGAGACGAGAGGATGCCGATGTCGCGCAATCCGGCCCGGCGGGGTTGCCGTTGCGGTCACAGTCAACGGATAGGCGGTTCATTACGTTGATGTAAAGGATGTTGCCGTTCAAACTGTCAACGAAAGGTTTTCCCGCAACCGCGCCCCGCACCGGGAGGCTTATTGAGCCGTCTTTGTCCAGAATATCAACAGCGGCTATCGCCGTGTAGCTGTGATCCCGCGCCGCCTGCTTGTGCATCGCCGTACTTGCCCGCATCCCGCCGTACGCAACGTTCGATTCAACGAGGACGCCGTGTACGGACTGCGCGAGATCTTTTATCAGAGCGGGTTTAAGCTTATTGCTGTCAGGCGATTCGCCGGTGGTGATTTTTACTGCCACCCTTGCCAGAGGCGACGCTTGCGTTGTTCGGTTTCTGACCCAAGTCGTTGTAGACCGCCATGAGTCCCGCCGGGCTTATGTCTGTGGTAAATAGACTTTCGCGGGACCGGATTGTCTTGAATCGACAGGCTTTTCCGGCGCGGCCGCCGGGTTTTGTATGACCGTCTGCGCTTTCACCTTTTTGGCGCAACTGGTAAAGGACACCATAACGGCAAGCAAAAACCCTGACGGTAACGCCGCCATAGCTATTGAAAAAAAATTGTCTGTTTTTCATGTTAAACTTCTTTTGCTTTAATACACTGATTGATTGAAATGCGCGGGCGTACTACTCCGCCTTAGTTCGCCATTCCCAAATGACGAAGCCAAGATGTCACCTCCCTGTTCAGCGTTGCCACTCTGACATCATCATTAGGATTGGCGTCAAACGCGCTGACGGAAATCCCCTCGCCGAGGACGACTCGCGGGCAGAGTTTTTTATGTCGTCAAGTCTTCTTCTCCGCGGAGGGCAAGGGGATACATGGTCTTGCCGGAAAAGTCGTCGGCTTCGAGAAAGGCGAAGACGCCCATCGGCAAGGTTCCCCATCAGTTTGGATAGCAGAGAAAGACCGTCCCATAGTGACGACGTTGCCGGAGAGGGCGGGACGGGCGTTGGCGTTCTGTTCCTGTTTGGCCATCTCGATGCATTCGTTATAAACATCTGGGAATTCCTGCGGAGCGCATGCGCTTGATAAACCCGATCCGCCGGCAGTCCATTTTGCTATAATCCCGAATTCCGCGTCCGCTTCGCGTTACAGGCGGGATTAAGCCGATACGCTCATAATAACGGAGCGTGTCTATTGACAGCCCGTAGCGTTCGCCCGCTTCGGCTATAGTCATTGTTATATTGTTATCCTCCCAAAGGTTTGTTCTTACAAGTACAAGTACAAGGATACAAGCTGGAGTTGACTCCATGTCAAGAAGTTTTTTACACTTTTTTACAAATTCTTGAAAATAATATGCAAAGGGTGTTTTTCGTTGTCGCAAGCGCCAACTGTTACTATATTTTATTGTAATATAATGAATTAGTCAAGCGCTATGTAATAGCGCCTACTAACCGCTAATAGCCAGATTTAAGGAGCATTGCTTACACAAATGCTCACAGTAGAACAGATCAGCCCCAAAACCACCCTCCGCCGCCTGTTACAGCCGCCCCTTTTAGCTCCGCAATTATCGGCTATATAAAAAATCAGTTTGTAAAACGGCGCAAAAACCCCGGCGCCCCACCCTTGTCATACCGTTACATTTTCCCCGTAACCGTTAAACGCCGTGGGAACTCATCGTACTACGCCCGCCCAAGTCCGCTCAACCTTCATGCCCCCACCCGTTAATCCGTCTAAATAGTGTCTGTCCACAAAGTCGGTTGCTTTGCGGACAGACCTTGCATTTGCTCGCGTTTTGTACCAAAACGGTGGCAAAATGCCTATTTTAAGGCAGTCTGCCTATAATGTGTCTACATTATAGACAGACAAGCATGAAGACCCGGATATGTTTTAATGAAGGCTTTGATCGCCGCAGATCAAACTCTCGGAGAGAGCGGATAAAAAGACTGATAAAATATAGAATTAAACGCTAAATGGAAGCCATGGCTGCAGGCGCGTTGCGCGATTGCGTAGCGAAGAAGCAATTAAAAATTATTCAGATGTTTCCGCGCGGCAAGGATTTAGCACATGAATCTTACGAAAAAGCGTTGGATAATTCTTGCGATGAGCTGTCTGATAAATATGTGTATAGGTTCGCTTTATGCATGGAGCGTATTCGCAACCCCAATGGCAGAACACTTGAGCGCTGTCATTGGGAAAAACGCGGCAAACCTTAGCATTGTCTTTACCGTCGCAAACATCCTTGGTCCAATTACGATGATTTCAGGGGGCTTTATTAACGACAAGCTCGGTCCGCGCGGGGTCATTTTTACCGGCGGCTTGCTTTTTAGTTGCGGAATGTTTTTCTCAGG
>JAIROG010000041.1 GCA_031257675.1 Treponema sp.
ATAACAACACAGCCAAAAGGACAAAAAAGTCAAGAGCTATAAATATAGGTAATAGAGGCGTTTTAAGTATATAAACCATATAGAAGTAGTAGGTATGTATTTATGTGTACGTAAGTATACAATTGCGAATTGTTTTATGCTTATACATAGCGGTGCTTCCCTTTTTTGACGGGGCAAGGGGAATATCCCGATGCGCCCTTTAACGATCACGCGCTGGCGGCGGTACACCGGATTCACCTCCGTGGAGTGGTACGTATCAATGACCCGGCGGATAACGCTCCTTTTAGCTATCAGAATGACAAAGGGGTCTGGCAGGGCTATGATGTTTATTTCGCCCGCCGTATCGCTAAAGAAATACTGGACGGCAAGCCAAAGTGCTTCCATTTCGTACCGCTAATAGGCGAAGATTGTGTTGAACAGCTTGAACAGGATCAGGTGGACATCGCGCTTGGATTTTCCCCCGGACCGAAACAGTCCACCTTGGCTGAATTCACCCTTCCATACCGGAAGGATGGGGAAAACCCCATCGCCCCGGCGGTGAGAAAGGGCAACGGTGAATTGCATCTCTGGTTAAACGATGTAATAAGCCGCCGTATAGCAGCCGGCTTTTTTCACAAGGTTTATGGAGCGACCCTGACGCCGGTGTACGGAAACGTCGTCTCTGAAACCGTGGTCATAGAACGGGGCGGGGTACGCAAGTAATACGAGGAGGATAGTTATATGAAAACCGTATCGCCGGTGGGTCTGCGGTGATAGTTTTTAGACTGCTTATCGCGCTGAGTCCCGTAGCTTCTGTTAAAGGTATGCCCGATTGTAGATGGGATGTATATGAAATGCCATTGGACGGCGCAGGCGGAAGCCGGCGTCGGATACCCCTTAATTGCCGGATTGGGTATCGCCCTTATCTTTTTTGCCAATCCAAAAATACGGCTGGGGCTTGCCATCGGGGGTTCCCGCCCTGCTTATTCCCCACGCCCCCATCGGCGGTTGCGTTATGCGCGCCATGCCTGTCGAAAAATCACCTTTCCGGCGGTTGCCGTCCTCGGCAAAGCCGAAGCCCTCATCACCGGCGTGGGGGCAGGGATCTCCGCCGCCGCAGGATTAGGCTCCGGAAAACGATGGGCGAGGTAAAACGGCCGATCTTTCAACCGGCTCAACAGCGAACCGGCAGCGCTGAGCCTTGTCTAAACCCGCGATAAACGGTATTATAGCGTTGCCATGAAAGATTTCGTTCATCTCCACGTTCACAGCGATTTTTCCCTGCTGGACGGCGCGGCTTCGGTAGAGAGCCTCGCAGACAAAGCCGAAGCCTTGGGCATGAGGCATCTCGCCATTACGGACCACGGCAACATGTTCGGGGCGCTGAAGTTCATCGCGGCCTGCAAAGAACATGCTGATCATTCGCCGCGCGCCAATCCCATTCATCCCATTATCGGGAATGAGTTTTACATGGCGCCCGGCTCCCGCTTTGAAAAGAGCGGCTCGGAACATGGAAACAAGTACTACCACCTGATACTCCTTGCAAAAGATGCGCGGGGTTATAAAAATCTCTTGAAATTAACGTCCGCTTCGTATATAGACGGCTTTTACTATAAGCCGCGCATTGACGAGGAAATGCTGGTTGCATGTCATGAAGGACTTGTCTGTCTTTCCGCATGCATCGCCGGTGAAATTCCAAGCCTCATTCTGGAAGGCAAAATAGAAGAGGCTGAAAAAAGGGCGCGGTGGTTTTGGGATCTGTTTGGAGATGAAGACTTTTACCTTGAATTGCAGGATCACGGGCTGAAAGAGCAAAAGAAAGCTAATGCGGCGCTCATAGACATAGCGAAACGCACCGGAATCCCTCTTGTTGTCACCAACGACATCCATTACCTTGAAAGAGACGACTCTAAAGTTCAGGATATTCTCCTCTGCGTCAGCACCCAGAAAAAACGCGATGACGTAAAACGCATGCGTTTTGATTCCGACCAGTTTTACTTCAAAACCGGTGATGAGATGGCGGCGTTGTTCCCTGAATACCCGGAAGCTGTCGCAAACGCCGTGCGCATCGCGGAACGGTGCAAGACCGAAATTCCCAAGATCAAGACGAAAGACCTGCCCAAATACCTCCCCGAATTCGACATTCCCATGAGTTTTAACAGCGCTGACGAGTACTTGCGCCATCTTACGTTTGAAGGGCTTGCAAAACGGTATCCCGGTTACGGGGAAGAAATCCGCAAACGGGCGGAATACGAGCTTGACGTTATTATAAAGATGGGCTTCACAGGTTATTTTCTCATCGTGGCGGACTTCATCAACTGGGCGAAAGAACATGACATTGCGGTTGGTCCGGGTCGCGGGTCCGGCGCAGGTTCCATTACGGCGTACGCGCTCCGCATCACAGACATAGACCCGCTCAAGTACGACCTCCTGTTCGAGCGCTTCCTCAATCCTGAACGCACCTCCATGCCGGACTTTGACGTTGACTTCTGCAATGAACGCCGCGATGAGGTGATTCGCTATGTTACGGAAAAATATGGCGACGATCGTGTGGGGCAGATTATCACCTTCGGTACGCTCAAGGCGAAAGCCGTCATCAAGGATGTGGCCCGCGTTCTTGACATTCCGCTCTCGGAAGCGAACATGATTGCCAATCTCATTCCCAAAGACCCTAAAATGACGCTGAAAAAGGCGTTTAGAGAGGAGCCGAAACTGCGGGAATTGGAGGAAAATCCCAAATATCAGGAATTGTTCGCCTTTGCCCGCAAACTGGAAGGCAAAAACCGCAACTCAAGCCTCCACGCGGCCGGCATCGTTATCGGCAAGACATCCCTCGTAAACTATGTGCCGCTGTACAAAGACCCCAAAACCGGCGGCGTGGCAAGCCAATACACTATGGATGTCATTGAAGAGCAAGGGCTGGTGAAGATGGACTTTTTGGGGCTTAAAAACCTCGATCTCATCAAAAATACCATTGACCTCATCAAAAAACGGGGTAATGAATACGCTGATTTTAAAATTGACGCCATTCCCGAAGACGATGAGGCGACGTTTAAGATGCTGGGGGAAGGGAGAAGTTCGGGTATTTTTCAGTTTGAATCCCAAGGTATGCAAAACGTTCTAAGGCAGACAAAACCGACCAGCATCGAGGACCTTATCGCGTTAAACGCCTTGTACCGTCCGGGCCCTATGGATTACATTCCGCAGTTTATTGAGTCCAAATGGGGGCGGCAGCCCATAGTGTATCCGGATCCGTGTCTTGAAGATATTCTCAAGGAAACCTATGGAGTCATCGTGTATCAGGAGCAGGTTATGCAGGTCGCCCAGCGGATAGCGGGCTACTCGTTGGGGCAAGCCGACACACTGCGCCGCGCAATGGGAAAAAAGAAACGGGAAATCATCGACAGGGAAAAGGCGCCGTTTATCGCGGGCGCGGTGAAAAATGGGTTTAAGGAGGTTGACGCTGACCGTATCTACGAGATTCTGGTTCCCTTTGCCAATTACGGCTTTAACAAGAGTCATGCCGCGGCCTACTCGGCGCTGGCGTATCAGACCGCATATCTCAAGACGAATTTTTCCGCTGAATTTATGGCGGCGAAACTCACCAACGAGATATCCGGCGCTGACAGCCTGCCCGCCTACATTGACGAAGCCCGCAAGATGGGGCTTGCCGTCGATCCGCCCGACATCAACCGTTCCGACAGGCGCTTCTCCGTTGCGGACGGACGCATTGTGTACGGCTTCCTCGGCATAAAGGGCTTGGGCGAAGGTCCCGCTGACGAGATAATTTCCTGCCGCGAAAAAGACGGCCCGTACAAGAGTTTTCTGGACTTCCTTGAACGGGTGGATATTAAAGCG
The DNA here is from genome assembly GCA_031257675.1 of Treponema sp. Lineage (GTDB taxonomy): Bacteria > Spirochaetota > Spirochaetia > Treponematales > Breznakiellaceae > JAIRKH01. Next base: position 3,838 of record JAIROG010000041.1, read on the forward strand.
GTGGGCAAGAAAGTTGTGGAACTGCTCGCCCAAACCGGCGCGTTCGATTCGTTCGGCGTAACGCGGGCTACGTTGGTTGAAAATCTTGAACATGTTATGGAATCCCTGCAAAAAAGCAAGGAAGGCAGGGCGTACGGACAGGGCGGTCTGTTTGACGATGAGCCGGAAGATCAGAAGCAAGTCTTTCGTTTTGTTGAAAAATCCGAATGGACGCGCAAGGAAAAGCTCAAAATTGAGAAGGACCTGCTCGGCTTTTACTTTTCAGGCCACCCGATGGATGATTTTAAGCATATATGGGAGAAGCATAGTACGCTGAATTTGGCGGATCTCGACAACGCCGAAGACGGCATGTACACCGTTGTCGGCATGATCAAAGATATAAAGTCCCACCTTACCAACAATGGTGAAATGGGGTTCAGCGCCATTGCGGATTACAACGGCGAAATTGAATTGACGCTTTTCGCCGACTCGTGGGCGCGCGCGAAAACCAGCCTTGCCATAGACAGGGTTGTAGCGGTTCGGGGCAAGTTCAACACGTCAGAGATGCGGGACAAGCCGAGCCTCCTTGTTGACAGCGTACTCAACCTCGAAAGGTCCGGTCTTACACAGACAGCCATTGACGCTTTTTTCAGCCACCCGCTTGACGCGTACCGCCAGGCGTGGGAACAGAACTGTACATTGAACCTCGCGCAAGCGGCCGGCGCGAAAGATGCCGTTTATACGCTGGTAGGCGTCATCAGGAACGTAAAGCCGTACCAGACGTCAAAGGGCGGAGATATGGCCTTTTCTTCCATCGAAGATTTTAACGGGCAGATCGATCTGGTGATTTTCTCGGACACGTGGGAAAAATGCCGGAACACGCTCACAATTGACAAAATCGTCGCGCTCAAGGGCAAATTGGACAAGTCTCGCCGCCCCGACAGGCCAAGCCTTATTGTAAACGAATTTCTTGATCCGGATCGCTTGCAGAAGGAAGCGGAGTCCAATCCCAAAGAGGCGGCGAACAAGGCTGGCGGAAAGAAGCCGCCAAAGCAGACTGCGGCGCAACCGGGCGCATCTGTCGCGCCGTCAACGCCGCCGGCTTCGCCAGCGCAATCGGCTTCGCCGGTGGAAAAGCCCCGCGTCCCAATCGTGCATATCAGGCTTACGGAAACCGCTGTGGAAACCGACAGTACGCTCGCTGTTTTGAGGGAGGTCTTGCTCGAAAAACAAGGCTCCTGTACGGTGTACCTGCACGTCCCTGACTCGGAAGGCGAGACGATCATCAGAACCACTTCCCAGATACAAGCGTCTGCCGACGACGCCGCGATTGAAATGTATGCGCGATGCGGGGGCGTTGAAAAGGTGTGGGCTGAATAATCTGCCCCCGCCCGTTGTCATGCCCCTATAGCGCTGTCATCGCGGCGTTATGCTTACAACAGGCAATTGTTCTTTCCAACAACGAACATATTATGCGCGTTTTCTCTGTCCGCAATTTCTACTTTTGAACCATTTCTCCAATAGCAGGCTGTTGACGTTGAATTATCGGGATTGCCAAAGTCGTAAAACACATTAACAGCGCCCGCCACATACAGAGCGTTGTCAACTAACGCGACGCCATAAGCGGAACTATCCTTTCCAGGGACGCCTCCCGATAGAAGGTTGAGCGTCCCGTTTTTCCAATAACAGAGGACGCTTGTTCCGGCATTGGAATAGCTTCCGGCGACATATATACATCAACCGCCGATTTTTGCTCCGCTTTTTTGATCCGCGTGACTTAGACTCGATAAATGCATTCGCGGCGGCGATGTCCGTCTCAAATGCTTCAATTGCTCCGCCGTAACGCCGTAACCTAATAGGCTGTTTCCAAGGACATCAGAACCATCAACGCTGGCCGCCACGCCGCTCTTTGCGGAATTTGCAGAGGCGAGAGCGCTTTTCAACGCCGTTTTATCAGAAAGTTTCTCATTAATTAAGTTAGTTAAGTCATCACAACCCGGAAGGCGCAGCGCGAAACCCAAAGACAATGTTACAACACCCTTAGAAGTTTTCATAAATCGCTTCTTTTCGATGCAAGCGCGTCCGCAAGGTTGAACGTTCCCATAAAAAATCCTTTGTACAAAAGAATTAAGAGGATTAAGCGCGTTGCAATTCCGCGTGGAACGGCGAAGACATTCCTTATGAAGATAGAGAATGGAAATATATCTTTTTTCCGGAGACATTGGATCCGTAAATGAAGAAATAACGCCGAATATTATATAGTACCCGTTCACGGGCCTATTGTAGAAAGATATAAAACATGGTGGAAATAGTCTGTGGAAGGGGAAAACTTACAAAAATTAGTCAAAAAACAGGCCGAAATTATCAGACGGCAAGAGGCGGAAATTGCCGATCTCAAAGTCCAGATAGTGGAATTGAAGACCATAATCGCCCGCTTGCAAAAAGATTCCCGTAATTCTTCAAAACCGCCTTCGTCCGATATTATAAAACCCAAAGCGCAAGCGCAAAAACAAGGCGGCGGCGCAAATATGAATGAACATCGGGAACTGATAGTGAGACGGGCGCCGGGGACAGCGCCTGAACATAAGGAGGCGCGACTCATTGCGGAGCGGTTGCGGGAATGGGAGGAAGAAGAGCGTTTCAGGTTTATAGAAGCGGCTCTTGAGCCGACGAATAATCCGGCGGAATTGACGATCCGGCAAACGGCGCTTGACCGGGTTGTTACACAAGGGAGGCGCGGAATAGCGGGGAATGAGTGGCACGGGCGCTTTTGGACAGTTTTGACAACGTGCACTATGCAAAACACATCGGTCATGAACTATCTGAAGAAATGTTTAGCTGCGTTCTTTAGTTTTGATTCATTCCCGGATGACATAAATCTGGCCGAATCGCTGTGAACGGTTACAAAAAAACGAACTTAAGCCCTGGAGGAGTCAGGAATGGCGTGTCCCGCCTGGACAAAGTTCCGAGTTTGTGGCGGCGAGGGAGAGCGATATCCTGCACGTTGAAGATATGGCCGTCGCTGCCGCGGCATCTTGAGGACTGGCAGCTAACGCCTGACAACAACGCCTGTGAGCGCGGAATACGGCCCTTTGTGATGGGACGGAAAAACTGGGTGATGTCTGGCTCGCCCTGCGGCGCTAAGAGCTCATGCGAATTATATACGCTGATCGAAACGGCGAAGGCGAACAACTGGAACCCTGCAAAATACCTGACACAAGTATTTGAGAAGGCCGCCAAAATGAATAGCGGCGACGACTGGAGCCAACTGTTGCCCTGGAACCTCCCCAAATAAATTTTGCCGCCGAACGACCAGCGGGCTGGATTTTCAGGAGTGGTCAAAATTGACGGATACGCTCATGCGAATTATATACGCTGATAGAAACGGCGAAGGCGAACAACCGGAACCCGGCGAAATACCTGACGCGGGTATTTGAGAAGGCCGCCAAAATGAATAGCGGCGACGACTGGAGCCAACTGTTGCCCTGGAACCTCCCCAAATAAATTTTG
>JAIROG010000115.1 GCA_031257675.1 Treponema sp.
GCCGAACAGTTGGAGATTGAGGTCGATGAGCTTATGGCGAAAATAGAAGAATTCCGAGACCAAGGCTGCGAACTATTTATGTGAGGATGTGATACCATGATATACGCCGACAACGCCGCAACAACAAGAATATCAGACTTGGCGCTTGCCAAAATGCTCCCATTCTTGCAGGAGCAGTATGGCAATGCGTCCAGTCAGTATTCACTCGGTGTAAAAGCGAAACGCGCCATAGCACAGGCTCGCCGTCAGGTAGCGGCGGCGATTGGCGCGGAATCGTCTGAAATCACATTCACTTCTGGCGGGTCGGAGGCCAACTCATGGGTACTGCGCGGAGCCGCTGATTTCTTTAAGGAAGAAGCTATCCATATTGTTACTTCGTCAATTGAGCATCACTCTGTATTGAATGCCTGTCACGCTCTTGAAAGGTTCGGCGCTGAGGTAACGTATCTGCCTGTTGATAATTGCGGCGTGGTCGCGGTCGGCAAGTTAATAGCCGCAATCAAGCGAAACACAAAACTCGTTTCCATTATGCTTGCGAACAATGAAATAGGAACAATTCAGCCGATAGCTGAAATAGGTCAATACCTCCACAGTCGGGGTATACTGTTTCATACGGACGCCGTTCAAGCAGTCGGTCATATTCCTGTTAAGGTGAGCGAACTGCGCGTGGACTTTCTGACCGCGTCCGCCCACAAGTTCAACGGAGCGAAAGGAACAGGGATTCTTTATAAGCGCTCAGGTGTAGCTTTGCCGAACTTGGTATTCGGCGGTGAACAAGAACACGGCGCCCGCGCCGGCACAGAGAATGTAGCTGGAATCGTAGCCGCCGGATATGCCATTGAGGAGAGTGCCGGCGTAATTGCTGACGAGTCAAGGCGATTGAGCGCGATGGTCAAAAATACTGTTGAAGGAATAAAAGAAAAGATACCCTCTATGAAGGTGAATGGAGATAGTGAATGCCGTCTGCCCGGCATTGTAAACCTTGGCTTTGACGGCGTTTCAGGCGAGTCTCTGATGCACCTGCTCGACCTAAAGGGGATTTGTGTATCCACGAGTTCGGCTTGCGCATCTGGAAAAGATGCGCCGTCTCACGTTCTGCTTGCCTTGGGGCTTTCAGAGCAACACGCAAAATCAGCGATACGGATTTCATACGGACGATATAATGCTGATGAAGATGTCAAGGAAATTGTGCTGGCGATCCGCGACGCCTACGACAAAATTACAGCCGGCAAGTAAAAGGAGTTTTAGTATGGAATATGATTGGGATGTCATCCTCAGCGAGGGCGAAAGTTACACGGTGGAGTTCAAGAAAAACCCTGATAAAGAATTACCGGCTGAGGTGTGCGCGTTTGCTAATGCCTCATGTGGTGGTTTATATGAAGGGCGAGTACGCTACGATGAAATTGTCCGTGATGATTTGCCGATTGACGAGCAGTTCAATGCGTCGGCATATAAGCGATATATAAAGGCGGCGAATATAAGCGAGGTAATAGACAGAGACGCTATACTGAAGAATTTGAATTGTGCTGGAATCTTCGGCGGCAGACTGCTTCACAAATACCGGCGCCTTGTTTTTTCGCGTGAATAATGAAGATGTGTTATTCCGTCATGCCGGACTCGTCTGCGCGCTATATAAAGGGATTGACAAGGTTGCTATCCTTGATGCAAAAGAATTGAACGGCGATATTTGCAACAATGTGGAAGACGCGATGGTTTTTCTGAAAAAGCATTTACGGGTCAGCTATAAAATAGAAAGCCTCAAGCGCGAGAACATCCTCGAATTGCCGGAGGACGCGCTTAGAGAAGCGGTCGTCAATGCCGCCTGCCACCGGGATTATTTTGAAAAGGGTTCGCGGGTCATGGTCGAGATATTTGACGACAGAGTTGCTGTCGTAAGTCCCGGCGGCGTATGCAAAGGCATTACCCGTGAGAATTTCGGAACTGTTACCATCACGCGCAACCCGGCCATCGCAAGTATGTTTTTCCGCATCGACTATATCGAGCAGATGGGAACAGGGATTGGGCGAATGAGGGATGCAACTCGGAAAGCTGATGTAGCCGAACCTATTTTCGAGTTCGATGGTTTTTTCAAAGTTACCTTTAAGCGGAACACTACCCAATCGACTGTCGCAAGCAATGGACAAGCGATTACGGGCGATGGGCAAGCGATAAAAACAAGCGATAGAAAAAGGGTAATACTCTCATACTTTGAGAAACACACTCAAGCGACCGCTTCGGAGGTTGCCGAGCTGCTGGGACTGAGCAAAGGTCGTGTCAGGGCAATTTTGCAGGAGATGACAAACGATGACACGATTGAAAAAGTTGGTGATAAACGCTATGCGTACTATATTCTAAAATCGTAAGCCAGAGCCGCTTAACGCAGGAACCTCGATATGCATGAAATCATGCATTTCTTCATACGAATTACGCAAAGTCCCACAGGCTCCTAGACAAACATATTAACCGCAACTTTTTGTTCCGGTTCCCAACCACTTTCCACCGCTTCCACAGCGTCATATCGTTCCGCTACAAAGCGCTCAGAAAAATACCGCCTTGTTTCAGCCTCGTCCCACTGCCTGCCGTTCCTGCCGTCGCCCGAAGCGAAGGCGGTATTCAGGTCCGCGCTTTCAAAGCCGCTATCCTTAAACGCCTGTTCCAGCGAGTGGACTTCTTTTTCAAAAGCGCGGTAGGCTTCTTCGCTGGAAACGAAAATAGTACCCGTTATTTTGTTTTCGGCCAATTCGAGCCGTATCTTTACACTTCCAAGCGTTTCCGGCTTTAAAGAAAGCCGTATCGCGCCTTGTCCGCCGTCCCGCAATACGATGGACGCCTGACGCGCGATGTCATTTGACAGCGTATCGCCGAGCGCCCGTGAAAGCATGTCGGCGAAATTCCGGCTTGCGTTCACTTTGTCAGGAGATTCGGTTTCCGGCGCATCTTGGGCGCGAGTCAGATCGAACGTTATTTCTGTGGCGTCAACATCCGTATGAACCGCGCTTGCCTGCAACGGCTGGGACTGCGCGGTTGAGGAATTCGTACTACGCGCATCATGTATCTCGACATCGAATCTGTCTTTGCGTTTCGCCTTTGCGACTTTTCCCTCGCCGTCCGTTTTTTGCGCCTGCCGGAGCGACGCGGATTCTTTTGTCAGAAAAGGCTGTTCCGCCGCGTCGCCAAGCGGGATTTCACCGGCGTTTGGCGCGGCTTCTTTTTTCCGTCCGCCGGTCTTTGCGGGGGTTTCGGCGGCGTTTCCGGCAGACGGGACGCCCGGCTTCAAAGACGGCGCGGCGCTGGAAGCCGGAAACGCCGTTTCCTGAATCTGCGCAGGCGCGGTTTTAGAAACCGCAGCGCCCTGAGCGGTGACGGAAAGCTCTTTTTTGCCGTGTTCGGCGCCGGACGAAGAAGATGCTGTTTTTCGGAGCTTGCCGATGGAATCTTGAATTTTATTTACAAAAAGAGTCTCTATACCCCGCGCTTCTTGCTGTTGGGAAGGAATCTTTTTCTTGCTTTCCGCCGGATCCTGCTTCGCCAGAGTTTGCCCTGCAACGGAAAGAGTTTCCCGCGCTTGCGCGGTCTTCGGCTGCTTCTTCCGCGCCGCAAGCTGCTGGACACGCTGTTTCACCGCGCCGCCCGACGCTTCGGAGCTTGCGCCAGCCGCTGAATTCTGCGGCAATGCGGCGCACAACCCGGCGAGCATGTTAGCGAACGCGCCGAGTTTGTTGCTTTTGCCAGTCTTGCCATTCATGTTTGAAACTACGGAAACCGTGGAAGCCTCGTTTTGTTCTGAAATTTTTTGACTGCCTGTTTGAGCGGACACCTGAAGTTGCAAATCCGTCCTCCTCACTTTTGCGGAGGACTGAATCTCCGTATAAACGGCATCGCCCGCGCGCCGCGATGCGCCGCGCCGTTTAATTCAAACTTTGAGGCCTGCCTGCCATTTTACGTTGCAATGCCGCCGCCCTTTCAGGGGGCAAGAGCGAAATCCAGTACGATACAATGGAAGAAGAGCCTTCAGCTTGGGCGATTTCTTCAGCCTTCCGAAAAATGTCTATCACATCCTGATCGTCCATATTTCCAATAATTTCCACCGCGTTCTGCGGCGGCATACCGGTTAAATAGCGCGCATTCTGCTCGACATTCTTATTCTTATTTTCGGCGTCTTTGATTGAAGCGTTGAATGAATTTTCCCGTTCATCAAGCGATTTCTGCCGTTCTTCCAGTTCTTTGGCCATTTGTTCGATCTCATCCTGACGGGCTTGCAGGTCCTGCTCGTATTTTTCGAGTTCGAGATCGCGCAAATTCAACGCCTCAAGCCGCACCGCAAGCCGTTCCGAGTCCAGTGAAAGCGGTTCGTCCACACCCGCCGTTTGCTGGGATCGCGGTTCGCGTCCAAAAAAACGGTATGCCGGGGCGATCAGGCTTTTTACATCAATCACGTTGAGGTAATCAAACCATACGAGTCCGCCTGCCGCCATAGCAATAATGAGCAGCAACAATACGACTATTCTGCCTAATACACGGGGTTTTCCGTAACTAATCACCGCTTTTCTCCTAAATTCGTCCCAAGTTTAGGATGCATTTACATTAACTCCAAGCGACTTCTTCAAAATATCAAATTTTGAAAAACCTCTTCTTTATACTATATGTTCGGTGGGGTTTAGTCAAGGATATAGCAAATCTTTTTCAAGACCCGGTTGTTTTTGAAAAAACGCGATTAACAGCGGCTTTCCTACAATCTCCGCGCCAAGCGCGAAACAAAGGTTCGGCGATCTTTTGGTTCGCGAGGCATTGAAGATTGCTCCTTGAAAAATTTGTATGCGGGGAAACAGATCCTCCGCGCCTCCAGTTTTCCGCATCAAGCCGCGGGGGATCGCCCCTTTTTATATAGAGTTGTTCAGAAATTTCAGTTTCTGAACAAGCGCAATGAAAAAGCGGGGTTTAGACCGCTTTTTCGGATGTTTTTCCCGAATGTTTTGGGAAAAGCTTAATAATTATTCGCTCTGATCTGGAAATACGACTTGGAATGGTCGCAAACAGGACACACTTCCGGGGCTTTCTTGCCAATGACGATATGTCCGCAGTTGGAGCAAATCCACGTCTGATCGCCGTCGCGAGAGAAAACGAGTCCGCCTTCCACATTGGCGAGAAGTTTGCGGTAGCGTTCCTCGTGCTCTTTCTCAATGGCGCCGACCATCTTGAATAGAGCCGCTATCTTGGCGAAGCCCTCCTCTCTGGCGTCTTTTTCAAAACCGGCGTACATGTCGGTCCATTCGTAGTTTTCACCGGAAGCGGCGTCTTTCAGGTTGGCGATTGTATTGGGAACATCGTCGCCGTGCAACAATTTGAACCAAATTTTCGCATGTTCTTTTTCGTTGTCCGCCGTCTCCCTGAAAAGAGCGGCGATTTGCGCATAGCCTTCTTTCTCGGCTTTTGAAGCGTAATAGGTGTACTTGTTACGCGCTTGTGATTCGCCTGCAAACGCGGTTTGCAGATTTTTTTCGGTCTTTGACCCTTTGAGTTCCATAAGTTCTCCTTATATTAAAAGTATATACTATAATATGGACGCCATATCCATAATATGCCATATAGTATAGAAGAGATCATCCGCCGGACGTCGGCTTGGCCGGCCGCTCTTCTTCCACCTGATCTTTTTGCGCCGCAATCTGCGTGGCGCATTCCTTGCAAATTCCCCAGAAAATGATGTCGTGCTTCTCCAGTACGAAGCCGTCGCAGGCTGCGGCGGCATCCTGCATCCGGTCTTGATAAGGAAGCGCCGCATCTTGCACCGCGCCGCATAGCTTGCATACGGCGTGGTAATGAGGCGGCGTGGTTGCGTCGAATCGCTCAGCCCCGCCCGGTATCAGAACCCGCCCCAATACGTCGGAAGCGGTGAGATTATGCAGGTTGCGGTACACGGTTCCCCGGCTTATGTTTGGGTGTTTCCGAACAATAGCCTGATAAATTTCTTCGGCGCTTGGATGTCGCATGCGTTGCGCCGCTTCCAACACAAGCCGTTGCTGGATGGTTTTTCTAGTCAACAGTGCATATCCTTATTAAGAATAAATCTTAATAAGAATATAATACTAAAAATTTAAAACTTTGTCAAGCGAGATTTTAAAAAAAAGAGGCTTTTCAAAAAGCCGAGCCTCAAAAAACTTCAAGAGCGCTTGAACGTGTTCCAAAAATTGAGATTGCGGGAGAACCTCCAATTTCTGAAAACCAAGATTTTTAGAAGTTCCTCAATTTGAAGGGAGGGGATGCGTACGTAGAATGTATCGCTCTCTTGCGGTGAATGGCTTTGCCGGTTATACTCTTTTTATGGAAACTTCTTCCGAGTTAAACGGCGTCGGCATCGCCTTAACCCAAGCCGGCAAGCCGTTTGAAGCTATAGCCGTGTTTGACAAAGCGATTTCCCTTGACAAAGACAATCCGGTTCTGTATTTGAACAAAGGGCTGTCCGAACAGGAGACCGGAAATTATGACTCCGCGGCTAGATGTTTTGAAAAAGCGATTGAGTTGCATGCGAATTTTAGCGGCGCATGGGCGGCGCTGGGACTCGTGTACTATGAGACCGGACAGCTTGAAACCGCAGAGCGTTGTTATGCGCGGGCGCTTGAGGGAGAGCGGAAAAGCGAAACCTTGAACAATCTGGGCGTCGTCTATTTTAATCAGGAGCGATACGAGGATGCGCGGCGGTGTTTTGAAGAGGCTGTGGCTTTGTGTCCGTTTTTCTATGACGCGCTCTACAACCTGCGGGATGCGTGTATGGAACTGAGCGACTTTCAAGCGGCGGCAGAATCCGAACGGCTGATGAAATTGAGCGCAAGGCGGCGATAAAGTGGAGTTTTGTAAAGCGCGAAGATTTTTGTGTATTCTGGAGAGAAGGGAGTTTTGTAAAAAATGAAAATTTTGTATATTGCGGAAATAGTGGGGAAAGCGGGCGTGTTTGCTGTAAAACAGGGCTTGCCGGAACTGAAGAAGCGGAAACACATTGACTTTGTTATTGCGAACGCGAACGGCGCGACCGGAGGAGGCGGACTGGGGCGGAATCACGCGGCGTACCTACGCAAACTCGGCGCGCATATTCTTACCTTGGGGGAATGCGCCTTTTATAAAAAGGATATGGTTGAAATCATTGACAAAATGCCGTACGTGCTGCGCCCCGGCAACCTCAGCAACGAAGCGCCCGGCTATGGCTCCTTTATTTACAAATTGGGCGCTGTAAAAATAGCAGTCGCCTTGCTTATAGGACAGAGCGGATTTTCGCGTATGCACGGCGACAATCCGGTCGCTCTGTTGCCGTCGCTTTTGGAGCGGCTCCGCCAGGAAACCTCCACCATTATAATTGATTTTCATGCGGGCGCAACTGCGGAAAAACGCGCCTTTTTTGCCGTCGCGGACGGACATTGCACAGCGGTCATAGGCTCTCATACCCGCGTCCAGACTGCGGACGAAAGCGTGTCGCCGAAGGGGAGCGCGGTCATCACCGATGCGGGGCGGACGGGCAGCAGTGACTCCGTGGGCGGCGCGGACGCGCAAACCTGCATCCAGGAGTACCTCACCGGCATTCCCGATTGGACAAAAGAAGCGTGGGCGAAACTGGAATTGCAGGGCGTTCTGCTTGATGTGGATAAGAACGGAAAGGCGCTTTCCATAGAACGGGTGCGATTCCCTGTCGCGGGAGGAGGCGATCATGAAAGGCAGAATATATAGCATAAAAGGAACGACCGTCTTTCTGGCGGTTGAGCGGACGGCTTGTTTCGGTTGCACGGCGCAGGAATGTGCGCGGGAGCGAAGGGAGCGCGGTCAAAACCCCCGCCTCATTGCCGCGGAAAACCGGACGGGGCAAAACCTTTCGCCCGGGCGGATTGTTGAAACTGAAACGGCGAAACGGTCGCTTGTAAAGCAGGCGCTTTTGTCATTGCTTCCGCCGTTTGGCGGCTTTGTCGCGGGATTCGCGCTTGCCGGCGTTCTTTCCCCCGTATCGGGAGACGGAGCGCGGGGAGCCGCCGGCGTCGCGGGCTTGTTTCTTGCGGGATTCGCCGTTTATGCGTTGCGGAAGCGGTTCCCTGACAAGAGTCGCCCCCATATCGTCAAGGTTATACATCATTAGTCCGCAACCTAAGCGCACAACCTTTTCAACGCGGTAATGAAGAAATCCGTACTTCCAATGAACTTTCAGCATTGAAGTTCTGGGAAAGACTAAAATAGTACTTGTTTATGCTTCAAAAGTATGGTATATTTATAAAAGAAGGGGAAAAAACCAACGACCGCTCTTGCGAGGGTCAATTCAGCCGGACTAAGGTCGGTACACGCGCTATGCGGCATTGGAGCGTATGGCGCAAAGGAGAGTTATATGAAAGGTACGAGAGGGTACATGGATATGGGCGCGGTATTTGATGAGATTTTTGAGGCCGCCCGTGATTTACATGATGAATTCAGCAGGAATTTTAACAGATTTGGCGCTGACCATTCAGGACGAAACGGCAATCCGCGTTGGACCTTTGATGAAAACGTTGATTATTACGCGAATTATGCATATCCGCCCATGAACGTTTACATGACGAGCGACAGGAGCATGGTGTTTGAGTTTGCTCTTGCGGGTTTTGACGAGAAAAATATAAACCTTTCATTTCAGGGCGATTATATGATTTTTTCCGCTAAAATCGGAGACGAGTCCCAAAAAGAGGAAAGCTTCATGGATGGCGACGCCGATGGGAATGGCGGCAATTACCGGTACTTCAAACGCAGACTCAAGTTCAAAGATATTGAGAAGCAGAAATACTTTGTTCCGCAGGACAAATACGATCAGGGAAACGTCAAAGCTGTGTTCAAAAATGGCGTTCTTAAGGTTATTGTCCCTCCCAAGGATGAACCTGATGTGAACGACGGCATCAAAATCGAGATCGTCAAAGAAGGCTCATAATTTCTTTGTTTCGCCCTTGAATCAAAATCTTTTTTATGGTAAAGTAAAGCAATGGGGGAAATATGACCGTAATTGACGCGGTGACAATACTGGAAGGACAATTTTTTTCTGGTGAGGATAAATCCAATATGGAAGTGGCGTCCGCCTGTGGCGCCGATCTTATGAGTGATGTGATGGCTTTTGTAAAGGACAGGGTTATCCTTTTAACCGGATTGGTAAATCCGCAGGTCATCAGAACTGCGGAACTGTTGGATATACACTGTATCATTTTTGTACGGGGCAAGACGCCAAGCCGTGATATGATTGATATGGCGAATGATTCGGATATTATCCTCGCTGGTACGAAACTGCCGATGTTTTTGGCTTGCGGCAAGTTGTATGAAGCCGGCCTCAAGACAGGAGGAACGCGGCGCATCTAAACGGTCGTTCGTTGTTGCGGCAAAGGATGCGAAATCTAAAACCACCCCCTGCCGAGACCTATTCCGCAGGCGTCGCCGCTTGTGGAATAGGCGGGCTTCCGTGTTGGAAACAGCATGGAACCGTTTTGCTTTTCCTCTCAATGAAATATGAAATAGACACTGCGCCTCTTTTGGAACGCGCTTTGTATGAAGGTAAAAATGTTTTCGCTCCAAAAATCATCAATGGCAAACTAGTCTTTTTTCAAATATTCGAACATGACCTTAACGGATCATGGGACGCCGGGGCGTTTGGCATTCGAGAGCCGCAAGAGCCGGCTTCTCGAAAGGCGTTGTCGCCAAGTCACTTCCCATGCCTCATTGTAACGCCCGGACTTGCCTTTGACAGGAACGGCAACAGGTTGGGGCGCGGCAAGGGCTATTACGACCGGTTCTTTGCGGAATTGGACGCGCAACGCCTGCCGTATTTCAGTGTGGGGCTGTGTATGCCCTCCCAGATTGTTGAGCGCGTCCCTGTAAAGCCGTGGGACAAAAGAATGGACGCCGTGTTGGATATCTCCCGTTTGTAACAGCGCTCTGCGTTGATCTTCTTCCAAAACCATGCGTTTTGCAAGAGGATACGATCCCCTTGCAAAAAAAACTTTTCAATAGTATATTACTGACGGTATGCTTGAAGAAATCAATATCAAGAACTATGCGCTCATTGACAGCCTTTCTCTTCCCTTTCAAAAAGGTTTTAATGTATTGACCGGCGAGACGGGAGCGGGAAAATCCATCATCGTGGGATCTTTAAGCTTCCTTCTTGGCGGAAAAACGGACGGCGGCGTGATACGCACCGGCGCCGATGAAGCGAGCGTTTCCGCCGTGGCGTCAATCAGGAGCGGCAATAGGGAAGCCCTTGATTGGCTTGCGTCCAGGGACATTGAGAGCGAAGAGTCTCAGGTCATTATCCGGAGAAGCATCAAATCTTCGGGCAGAAGCGTCATTTATATACAAAACGTACCCGTAACACGCGCGGATTTGGCGGAATTTATGGCGTTGCTCTTCGATCTGCATGGACAATATTCGCACGAAACTCTCATGCATGGTGAAAACCACCGGAAGTACCTCGACGGTTTCGCGCGTCTTGAGCGTGAAGCCCTTGACTTCAACCGCGTGTTTCTAGAGCTTGCCGACAAGCGGAAAATTTTTGAAGCGCAAGCCGGTATGGAGAAAGATCGTGAGACCAAAATCGAAATGCTCCAATACGCGGTTGATGAGATAACTGCGGCGAATCCCCGAAAGGGCGAAATACAGGAGCTTGAAAACGAGTCTTCCCGTCTAGGCGATTTTGAAAAGCTGACCGGCTATGTGAACAACGCCGCGGAAGCGTTTTTTGACAGCGAGGTTTCCGTACTAACCTTGTCGCGGCGTACGCGAACATCCCTTGAAAACGCCTCGGATATTGACGGTTCTCTTGTACCCCTTCTGAAACGGGTGGAAGATATGTTCTATGAAGCCGAAGATATTTCCGAAGAATTCCGCAACTACCGCGATCTCCTGTCCTATGATCCCGAACGGCTTGAAGAAGTTGAGGGGCGGCTGAATGTACTGCTCAAGTTGAAGAAAAAATATGGCGGCGGCAATACGGGGCTTTTCAATGACGAAGATGAAATTCTTGCGTACAAAGAAAAGGCGGAAGCTGAGATTGAAGCGCTCTCACGCATTGAGGAAAACCGCGACAAGCTCAAGATAGAAATCGCCGCCCTTGAAAAAGATATTGTAAACCGGGCGGCGGCGTTAAGCGGGAAACGGAAGGACGCCGCCCGCGAGTTGAGCGGCAAGATCACCGAAATCTTGACCCGCTTGGGCATGCCTCAGTCCCGTTTTGAGGTCGATGTCGCCCCAAAAGGAGATTCCACTCTTGTATGCGGACCGTGGGGCGCGGACAACATCGGCTTCCTTATATCGGCGAACGCGGGCGAGCCGCTTAAAGAACTTTCCCGCATAGCGTCCGGCGGCGAGCTTTCCCGAGTGATGCTTGCCATCAAGACCGTGCTTTCAGACGCTGACATGCTTGAAACGCTGGTTTTCGATGAAATAGATACGGGCATCGGCGGGGAAGTCGCAGTCGCCGTCGGTGAATATCTGGCAAAAATCGGCAAAATGAAGCAGATTTTTTGCGTCACCCATCTTGCAAGCATCGCCGTCCGCGCCGATAATCATCTTAAGGTGGAAAAAAGAAACGAAGCGGGCAGGACTTTTACCAGCGTTGCGCCCTTGAACGCGGAAGAGCGGCGCGGGGAGATTGCCCGAATGCTTGCTGGAGACGCGGGCGCCGCCGCCCTTGCGCATGCAGACGAGATGCTCGCAAAATATGGAAAGGAGTAAACGATGTCCGACAACAGGCAGCAATATCTGGATAAATATTCCGATTATCAAAGTTCAATTGATACGATTCTCGCATGGAAAGCGAAATTTTTGACTGAAATATCCGAAGATGATCCGGGCGAGCTTGCATTAAGCAAGTTAAAACTGGCTAATGCAACGCTCGATCTTTTTTCTTATTATATTATTCTGAACACTCTTTCCAGTTCATTGCTGAAAAAAAAGAACGAAGACATCATAAATAACGCGAGAAAATCGTTCCTCAATGCGATTACGCTTATGGAAGAAGTGGTTTCCCCTTTTCTTGACGCGCCCTACGGAGATTATGAGGATAAACTTGAACTCATTGCGTCATTTAGCGCGCAAGAGCGCTATGTTTTGGTGAGAAAACTAGGACTTTCCTTTGCTTTGCTCAAAGCCGCCTATGGAGAGAATCCCAAATGGAAATGGATGCTCGTTGATCTTGAAGGGCGTTCTATAACGGTAACAAAAAATTTCATAGACCTAAAAAAGGCGGTGTCTAATACGGACCTCCGTTCTCCTGATTATGAACCTACGGCTTGCCATCTCAGGCTTATTAAAAACCTGCTCCCTAAAGGCGCGAATACTTTTCGGGAAAGATATGAAATAATCTCTCACTCGGAAGACGACTTCAAAAAGAGCATTGATTTCCTCAGCTCTTTACGCTATCTCTATAGCGTGCTAGGAGAAGGCGATAACGCCGAAGCGACGAAAAGGAAAATCGAAGCGTGGAACGATAAACTAAAAAAGGATATGAAAAATAAAGAAAATGGCGCGGCCTAGATGTATGAAAACGCCTTCGCTTCCCCTTTTTCAAACGACAGCTTGAGCGGCGATAAACAATCGTTCTCCTATTCCCCGCTTGTTCGTCGGATGGAGATCGTTCCATTCTCCCAAATCGTAACAGGCGGCTATCGCCGTGCTAGGAACAGCCGCCGCAACCGCCTCTTGAGATTTCCGCAATTCAGCCCATAGCGGGCGCAATGGGTCTTCGACGGAACCGAAAACAGGAAGACCGGCAATGACAAACGGAAGATTCTCCGATCCCGCCCTGTCGCGCCACTCCTCGATCATCGCGCTTAAAAGCGTCTTGTATTCACGGGCGTCCTCCATGGCGTTAGCGTTGGATTCACCTTGATACCAAAGCGCGGCGCGGAGCGGCAGGCGCAACACCGGCGCGACAAGCGCATTGTAAAGACCGGAAGGTTGCCAATGTATGAAGACATTTGCGGGGCGGGCGCCGGTTCTGAGGGTTATTTTGTACCGCCATTCGCCGGTTAAATCAATGTTGCCAGAAGGCAGATCGGTTTTCGCGCTCCCCCCGGCGGTTCCGAAAAAAACGGCGAAAGGCTTGTCAAGCGTAACCTCGCCCAAACCGTTGTCGCATACGACTCGCAAGACAATGGAGTTCTCGCCTTCGCGCAACAGTCCTTGGGGAATGACGTACTTTCTGGGCGGATAGCGGTAGCCGGTTTCTCCAACCTCCCGCCCGTTGACAAAAGCCGCGTCCGAATCGACAATGGTTCCAAGCCAGAGGTTCGCCTTCTTGCCTGCGTCTTCAGCGCGTACCATAAAATTCCGCTTAAGATACACAACGCCTTGAAAATCTTTAAAATCCGCCGATTGATCGGCAAACCGCCCCGGAAGCGCAATGGAACCGCTGTCTGTCCACTGCCCGGACAGGAAGTTTTTATCGCTCGCAAGCGGATCGCGGGAACGTGAAACTATTGCGTCCCACGCTCCGGTTTCTCTCGCATTTTCCGCAATGATCGCATCGGCGTACGCGGCGTCCGCAAGCTTGTCCGCATAAGACGCCAGTTCCATACCGCGCGAATGAACGGCGCGCAGGGCTTCCTTGCTCATAAAACATTCGATGGTCGCTCCCCCTACGGCGGCGAGGATGAGACCAACGGGGGTATGGCGGGTCTCGCTCCATTGTTTCGCAAAGAAGTACGCCGTACCGGAAAAACCGCCGAGCGTTTCCCGTGACGCCTGTTTCCATGAAGCTTGCGCCGTATCGTCCTGCGGCGAAGAAAAATTGACCGCATAGGGAAACCGCAACTCGCGGACAACAGGATACGATTCCAGCGCCCATTCTTCAGGATAATCGTCTTTAAGGCGCTCCATCTGGAGTTCCATGTTGGACTGCCCGGCACACAGAAAAACATCCCCGATGTACACATCGTCTATGACAAGCGATAAATCGTCCGATTCATCGCCGTAGCTAACGCGCAACAGATATGGACCGCCTGCCTGCGCCGGATCAAGGGCAATGCGCCATTTTCCTTCCGCATCAGTCCGGGTTGTGTATGTTTTGCCAAGAAAGGTTACAGATACAACCGTTTTCTTGCCGGAAGGGTTGGCATCGGCAATATATCCCCATATAGTGACAGATTTTTGCGCTTGCATCACCATGCCGGAAGAAAAAACAGACGGCAGTTTTATAGCGTTCATGTTTTATGTATCGGCGAAAAACGCGCATGCTGTAACGAACCTTCGGTTGCGGGACGAAGATTCGGCGGCAAAGTCTCGTGTTGTGTCACTATTGTAACAATGGAATCGTGACCGAAAGCGGGAGCGTCAAAAATTTCAGTTCATTCCGCTTTGCCATTCCCTGATTTTCCGCAATGTGTCCTTCACCCGCTGGAAATTTGTATCCAGTTGGACGGCTCTTTCCAAATTCTGAATCGCCAAGCCTTTTTGCCGTTTTTGGCTATACGCAGGCCCGCGGTTGCCTTGTCGTACACCGCCTGCCTGTCGCTGAAAGCGGCTTGTACGCGGTATGTTAGCGAACCAACCCCGCTTGAAAATTTCATTCGCGCCATGGGAGATGCCGGCAAACAATTCGGCGCTATATAGCGTTGGTTGCGAATCTCCAACATTAAATGCAAATTTGCCATGAATAGGCGCAATTTTTTACTTTTTTCAAAATTTTTATAAATTTCTGCTGACAAGGACCATTTTCATGATATAATTAAAGATGTGGATAGAGATTCTTTGGGTTGGTTTCTTCAACGCTGTCCTATAAGGGGAGCGAAATGATAAAAACATTTGTTAAAAGGATGGCAATTATAGCGTCTAAGGAGATGGTATGCATAAAATTCGGAATAGCGCGAAAAATCGCCGATTTTATATTCAACCGCCATTTTAATATCCTTTCAATCAAAGCCAGCCATGACAAACGCAATGAATTATTTGAAAAGCTTGTTAACGCCCCAATGCATAAAAAGTCAAAAATTGACGACTCTATAATATTCCCAAAAACATTGAGATTGTCAGGCTGTTCCTAAACTAATTGAATGAGATTTCCCGAGTCATATACGCTTTTTAATTCGGCGCTCAACGCATACGATCTGTCTTGCGAAAATGATTTCCAAACGCTTCAAACGCTATTGCCGCCTGCCACGAGCTGATTATTACGAATTTTATAGTCGTCAGAATGATCACGCAACCAAAGAAGTGAAGTATAGCAATCATCAAGAGCGGCTGGATATGGATATTCAACAGAGCGTCTATAGGCAGGAGCGACAACTATACAATTACTGACATATATAAATCTCTTTATAAAACCCTCATCTTGGTCAGGAATGCCAATGGCATAACCTCCACCATGTATCCAAAGAAGACCGGGAGTATTTTCTTTAGGATTTTCAGGAGAATAAACACAGATACGCAATTTAGTTTCATCCGGTCGAGCAATCTATAATTTTCCAAATCTTCTATCAATTGTACAAGCGCCTTCTTGCTGTTATTTCCGGTTTTAAGTAATAAAGCTTTGATCGCATAATGTATCCGTATTGTTGTTATACCGCATAGCAGGCAAAATACCGGAGGGTGGCGATCAGTGGGGGAAGTGGATGACACATTGGAGGATAAATTCCCATGCCCCCGCTTTCAAGCTCAACCTTGACGGCGCTGTCCGTGGGGGATAAGAAGACTTTCCCTTCGCAGGTAAAATTCAATGCATATTGGAAGAAGCCCGCGTTGGAGGGAATCAGGGTACGCCGACCCGCGTTTCCATCGGATATAAAAATCGCGGCTAACCCCTTGTTAGGGTCTTTGGGCGTTGGCGCATTGGTTGTTGACGGATCATTAAAAGCATATCCGCAACCCGCCGGCGAAGGGAAAGCGTCGCATCATGGGAATGGCGGCTATTGAGGGCGGAATGTTCGTGTATAGAAGCATAGTAGTTAGTCAGTTGGTTTTACATTGACATGTCCAGCAAGATACATTACATTTAAACCATGTCGAACACCATATTTCATTCTGAAATCAACGGAAGCCGTGCGATCTGCTTTGACACCGGACTCAACGAACAGGATTTCGCGCGCGCCGGGCTTTCCCGGCTGTTGATGCAACGCGGAATTGTCGCCAGAAATGCCGGCGATGGCGCCGGAAAGCTCGAAACCTGGAAATGCGAAGGCGTTGTCAAGCAAAACGAGCGCATGATTGTTTGGGGCGCGGATTTTACGGACTCTGCGGAGTCCGCATCTTTTGACGCGTTGCTTGCCGATGACAACCAAAAAGACGTTGCGCTTGACGCGGTGAGGCGATGGATAAAAGCCCGCGTTATGATGGGGGACGCTCCCGCCTCGTCTGAGCGCAACGTTTCGCTCGCGCCGGGCGCAACGCTCATTGACAAGAAAGGAAGCCTTTTCTTCCCTCCGGGACTTTTGGCGACGCGGTGTTTTGAAGCGGAAAACGCGGTTCTTGAAAAAAAAGAGCGTTTCGTTCATCCGGATCTGGAAGGGAAAGCGGCGGACGCATGGGCGCTTGCCTGTATGCTGTACCGTATGTTCTGCGACACGGACGCTTTTCTGTCCAAGGACAGCATAACGATCCATCAGGATATGCGCGAAGGGGTATTTTTCCCCCCTCGTTTCGTCAAACCCGGCATTGACCGGCAATTCGATGATCTGATAAAAAGGGCGTTCTCGAAGCGCCGTGCGGATCATCCGGATCTTGAAGAATGGCGGCGGTTTCTTGAGGAAAGAGACGCTTCAAACGAGCCGAAACGATTCGACTCGTTCTTTCATGCGCTCGCGCCGATAGAAGCGGAAAAAATAGAGAAGGAAAAGAACAATTTTATCAAAAAGAGCGGTTTTTCGGTAAAAACCAGACGTTTTTTAACCAAAAACAGCGTTATTGTTTTGGGGACAGCCATTGCGGTTGTCGTCGTGGGCTTGCTTATAGGGAGCGTCGTCTATGACCGCTCAAAGGCGCCCAACACAAAAGGCATGACTCCCGCAGAAGTGGTGCAGGCGTATTACACGGCGTTTTCCGCTTTAGATCATGAGTTTATGCAGAATGCGGCGCTGAGAAAAGCCGGAAAAGCCGATATAGATGTCGCTGTACGCCTCTATGCGCTTGATAGGGTCAGGCAGGCGTATCAGATGAACGCGATACAAGAGCAGCCTTCGATTATCAAGGCGCAGGATTGGCTTGATTCCGGCGGGCGGCCTGTCGCTGCGGAGGAGTTCGTGTTCGGGGTAACGGATTTGAGGGTGACGCCGGATGATCAAGACGAAAGCGACGGCGAAGTTTCTTTCAGGGTGCGCTACAACATATGGGCGACCGATCACGGCGATACAGAAGCGCAGCCGCAAACCACGCTTATGCCGTCTGTTCAAGCCCGTATTGATGAGATTCGGCTTGTCTTGTACAAAGGAAGCTGGCGCATAGCGGAAATACAGAGATTGCAGGGTTGACATGAGCATATCTATGGAGTGAATATTCCGGTCCGTTTATAAGACTTCATAAGCGGACCGGCGCGGAGCGCGCGAAGCGTTACGCCCCACTGCGAATAAAACCCGATCCTGTAAAAGCATTGTCGGCAATAACGGCGCTCTGCGGCATATCTATGTTGACCAGCTTTATGCAGCCCCTGAAGGCATATTCGCCGATCTGCGTGACGCTGGGCAACGAAATGCCGGCAAGGGATGTACAACCGTAGAATGACCGGTGTCCAATGGTTTTAAGCTTTGGCGCATACACAGACGTTAGGTTAATACACTTATAAAACGCTCCGTATCCGCTCTGTGTCTCATTGACAATCTCTATCGCTTCAGGCAATGATATGGATTCCAGGCTTTCACAGCCATCGAAAGCGGCCTGTTTTATTCTCAGAACGCCAGGCGTTTCTATAGAAGCAAGCGCGGTACAGCCCTTGAAGGCATATTCATCGATCTGCGTGACGCTGGGCAACGAAATGCCGGCAAGGGATGTACAACCGTAGAATGACCGGCGTCCAATGGTTTTAAGCTTTGGCGCGTACACAGACGTTAGGTTGACACAGTTGTGGAACGCTCCGGATCCGCTCTGTGTCTCATTGACAATTTCTGTGGCTTCAGGCAATAATATGGATTCCATGTTTTCACAGCCATCGAAAGCGCCATGCTCTATTGTCAGAACGCCAGGCATTTCTATAGAAACAAGCGCGGCGCATCCCTTAAAGGCGTTAGTGGCAATAGCAGTAATAGAAGGCGGAAGAATAATTGAGGTGATGTACTGTCTGCTTTCAGACGTGATATTAGGGAGATTGCTCCCTTCACAGCCGCTCAAATCCAGCGCGACATAGCGCTTAAGCGCGACGAGGGCGTCATATAACGTCCACAAGGTATCTCCGGATTTTTTCGGGCTTGACAAATCTACGCCATGTATCTTAATAGGGTAAGGCTTTTCCCGCGTGTTCGGCGGGAGCGCGGCAAACGTTTCAGCAAGGGACGCGACGCTATGCGTCTCATCTTGCGAAATGACGGTGACGATTGTCTCCCGACCTTGAGGCGCGCCGTTTTTCATGCCGATAAGTGACAAAAAATGTCTGCCATCGTTTAATCCGCTTGAGTCAATGATAAATGTTATTTCTGTGTTATCTCCGGTTCCGGAAGCTGTAGAAGCGACTTGTTTTCCGTCCAAGAGGCACTCAATCCAAGTAAAACCCTTTGCCATTAAGGATACTGCGCCGGGAAATCCCATAGCGCCGGTTCTAGATAGGATCACCGGTTCGTCAGGCAATCCCCGGATATCCATTGCATCTCCTTTTTCCATACCGATGCCGATCTCCAGCGTAGAATATTCCGGTCCGGAAGGTAACGGGAAATCGTCAGCGGTAAACTCCATATCCGGCAATACGGTGGTAAGTCCGGCATAGATGCACACGATTTCGGACATTCCGATCTCTACATAGTCAGTGGATAACGCAATATCTACGCGATAATAGCCGGATGGAAGACTCATGGCGCCTTCGCTCTCTTCGCTTATATTCAGCGTATCAATAGGAATCGAAAATGTCCCATCATCCCCCAATGCCGAAAGGATCATTGCGGCGGTTTCAACAAAATCTGGAAGATGTATGCGCCATTCAAACATTCCTTTCATTTCCTCTTCAATGAGAGGCTTATCCAAAAGGATCTCGACTGTGGCCGTTTCTCCAGCGATTACTAACGCTTTGGCGCCGCCATAGGCGGCTGCTACAAGCTCCGAATTCGCGGCATTTATCCAACCCGCAGCCGTTATATTCCAATCGCCCGGTTCAAGCGCGATTTCCGCGCTTGTTTCCTGTTCCAACACTACATCCGGAGCGCTCTTTCCGTCTTCACTGGCGAATGTCAACGTAAATTTGACAAAGCCGCCTATATCGGGATAGACGGCGCGTTGCTGTCCTTCCTTGGCAATCCGAATGTGTATTCGTCCTTTCGCGGGATCCTGCTGAACCGGTGAAGGAGCGCCCCCTTCTTGTGAACACGCCATAAAAGCCTCGATATAGAACAGAGCGAGCGCAATGGCTGAAACGTCCGGCAACAACTTGTGTAAAACATCAAATAGTTTTCCTCGCCCGGATTGCCGTCTGACCGGCATAGTTATTTGTGGTTTAATCATAACGACCTCCATATATAAATAGATGGTTGATATGCGATTTGATTTGGATTTTTTGAAGAAAAGAAGAAGTTAATGTGGCGGCATGTCCTATATGCCGTTTCCTGAAGAACTCAAAGAAAACTGCCGCATATCCGCGAGAAAGTCCGGCTTACGGTAGGGGAGGAAAAATCCGGTATAAACTTTCCCTGATTTATTCCGGCCGCTTTCCTTAAAATCCTCCTTTGCCAACAAGGTCTAGACTTTGCAAATGAAGCGCCCCCGCGAATAAAAAGGGAGAAGCGGGGGCTAGACTGGCTTTTCTCTCATTGAGCGCGCGTTTCTCTGGAATGCGGCTAACAGCAATGATAAGAAAAACAACGGCGCGGTTCCCAGCGTGAAAACAACCATTGACATGGTAAATCCGAGGCTGGCGACAGACCAAATGCAAAGCGCATTGAGAAAGTTTTGATACAACTGGATGACAACCTGAAATACAACCGGCAAAACAAAGAGCATGGGAAGTCCTATAAAAAAAGGCTTTTTCTTTGCCCGCAAACGCCAGCCCGAGACAATGGCGACGACCGTGGTTGGAAGAAACACCATCAGGCTAAAAATACGGTACATAATTTCAACATGAAACACCTGCTCTATATAGCCGTACTCGCTAAATGTGCCGCCCGCGACGAAAAGCTCGTTTAAAAGAAGCGATTCTAATCCACGCCTAAGATTCGTAAGAAGAATAAAATTTTGATAACTTATATCGAGCGACATCTGCATATTGCTATCAAACAATTCCTGTCTTTTTCTGTCTTTGTCAAACCATATAACAGCGGGATCAAACTGTTCGTTGGTTTCTCCGTTTAAGGAGCGCGTCATAACAAGAAGCCGTTCCCCGCCGCTGGTTCCATCATTGTTTTTTTGAGGCGACAACTTGCAAAAGGGCGCGCTTATCACGCCAATACAAGTATGATCTTGATCGAACAGGAAGAATTCCGCATCCCTGCCGTACGCGGAATCCGAAAAAAGCGAGAGGTCTGCCATTCTGACGACGGCGCGGACGTTTTGGGCGTCAAGCGGGATGGAGAAGAAAGGATCGCTCACCATTGATCCCAGCGTAACATCCCGTTCATCAACAAAGAAAGCGAGGTTTTCTGTCTGCCGCTTGCTTATGGCTAAAAGATTGACGACATCCGGATCCGCCGGCGTTTTTGCGATGAGATCCGCAAAGATATGGTACGCCTGCATCCAGTTCTCGTCATGTATGTCCGCATATCCGTCACGCTTCTGGCGATACAGGGCATAGGCTTCGCTTTCTTGTTCTGAAGGAGCGAGGTTGCCGATGGCGTTCCACGCCTGCTCCGCAATGTGTTCAGCCTGCCGGTATTCGGCGCTTGTTCTTCTTGTTTTTGATAAGCGCATCGCAAGGGTCGCAAGCCAATGGGCGTCAAAACAACGGTTTTCGTCCAGCGCGGTTTTCGCGGACGCGAGGGCTTCTTGCGCGTCAACTGGTTCCCAACTTGTAGAAACAGCCGCTTCTTCTTCGCGCTGGATGTTATATATTTTTTCCGTTTCTAAAGCCGTGTTTTTAGCGCGGATTTCCGCGGCTTTGGCGCTGATTCTTTTGGCAAGCGAAAATATCTCTCCGCCTTCCTCTGCGCTTTTTCGCCAAATTCGCTTGCAAATGGCAATGGAATATTCAGCGTCAAGCCATTGTTCATCTGCGGCCTGCGCTTCGGCGGCGGCTTTTGATTGATGAAAAAGCGCGCCTTTCAAACTCATGGTTTTGTAGTAGTTTTGGGATAGAGGGCTTATCAGAAAAAAGACCACCGCATATATGGCGGCGGCGGCGACGCCTGTGAAGAGAGCCGGTGACAGCCGCTTGAAAAATTGCGGAGAAAATCGAGGAAAAGGATCGTCTTCTTGCGCGATCCACCCAAACGGCATGACCAGCCCTGCTAGTAGCAAGGCTGGAAAAATGGCGCAAATATCCAACAAGCCGTTTGTCAGCCGCCACGGGACAACATAGACGGGTAGGGGAGGCGGCGCCGCCGGCAACAGGTAACGGAACGCCATGATGACCATGCAGGACGCCGCGACGTATATGCCAACAACAACAGGATACGCAAACATTCTGTTGTGTTTGCCGCGCTTACTCATAGCGCCCTCCATTTTTTTGCCGCCGCTTTGATAAAATATGGAAAAGAGCCGCGATGTTTATGAGCAGAAAAGCCGCCAAACAGAAAACAGCGGGACTGATATAATGTTTGGGGATTGCCCCTTTAATGGCGGTCGATATGAGGTTTTGCACTTGCATTGAGTCGATAAACGTCTCGAAATGGAGGATTCCGCTGAAAAAGAGACCGCCCAAAAGCAGATTGGCGAAATGCCATGAACTTATATCCATAATGAAACGCAAGGAAACAAGCAGTAAAATCAACGCGGCCGCGTAGAGCATGAAATCCATACGTCCTTGCGCCGCTAACGCTTCGAATTTGAGCGCGGCAATATGAAATGTATCCATAAGTTTTGCCATGAAAGCGCTTTCGCCATTTCTGAAAAACAGGGGTTTTACTGGCGGCGCGGCGCGTACCGCAGCCTCGCCCTCCTCCCGGGTTCTCTGATATTCAACCTGCGCGTCTGGAATGGCGACGACGCGCGGATATTCCTGCGGCCCGTCAAGAAGCGCCATCGCTCCGTTTGATCCGTTGTCTGAAAAAAGGACAAGCCCTTTTCCGCCAAACGTTATGACTTTGCCGCTCGCGGGCGGCAGACGGATCTCGTCTGTTCTGTCAATAAGCAGCCAGCCAAGCGCGATAAAGCCCACCGCAAGGATGAACACGCAGGACATGGAGGCCGGGCATGATATTTCCCGTCTCGCGGCGTAATTGAGGCTTATTAAAATGGTGAGATAAAGAGTTGGAGGAAGCCGTCCGCAGAAAGAAAGGACAGATTCACGGAAGAACGAGCCTGATAGCGCGATACTTGTCAATCCTTCGTTCCGTACGCGAAAGAAATCAATAAGCGTAAAGAAAAAGAGGACAAGAACAAACGCGCAACAGAAAAAAAATACAAGCCGTACTATGTTTTTCACAATACCAGATTATCACGTTATGGATTGCCGCGCAAGAGGGAATTGGCAGGTTCCGCCACGCGCCCGCCATGATGCGCCGCCTCATGTTGACTATTCTCGCAATTTATGGTATATATGTTATATCATAGAGCGATTATTCACGATAGCGGATGGATTTGTCAAAAATATGCGCGAGAATGACAAGCAAACCTTTGGTTTCCCTGAAACCGCCGGTTTCCGCGCTCTTGCGCGTTTACCACATTTTAGGAGGACAGTATGTCGGGCCACAGTAAATGGGCGACTATTAAACACAAGAAAGGCGCCGCAGACGCAAAACGCGGACAAATGTTTACCAAACTCATCAAGGAGATCACCATTGCGGCGCGTATCGGAGGCGGCGATCCAGAAGGGAACGCGCGATTGCGCACGGCTATTCTCAAAGCGCGCGGCGCGAATATGCCCAAGGATAATATCATCAACGCGATAAAAAAAGGAACCGGCGAGCTTGAAGGCGTGAATTACGAAGAATTGTCTTACGAAGCCCGCCTCGGCGAAGCGGCTTTTTTTATTGAAGTTCTCACGGACAACCGCAACAGAGCCGCCGCTGATGTGCGCAACATCCTTACCCGCGCCGGCGCGGAATTGGCGAAAGCGGGATCCGTTACGCGGCTTCTTACCCGCAAGGGCATCATCACGGTTGACGGCGAGAAATTCCCCCTTGAGAAGGTTGAGGAAGCCGCCATTGAAGGCAATGCGGAAGATGTCTCTGAATCTGACGGCATTATTGAAATCACCTCTGCGGCGGAAGACTTTGAAGCCGTGGCGAAGGCTCTGGAAGCCGAGTCTATTGAAACCACCAGCGCGGAGATCAGTATGCTCCCCGAAGCGCCGGTGACGCTCAGCGACAGCGACACGGCGAAAGCGCTCAGGCTCATTGAGCGTCTTGAAGAAAACGATGATGTTCAAAACGTTTATTCAAATATTGAAGTCCCCGATGGTTTTGAAGAAGAAGAGTGACGAAAAAGGATGCGGCGAATTATCGGCGTTGACCCCGGTTTGGCAAGCACGGGCTGGGGCGTCATCGAAACCGATGCGCAACGCGCGCGAAGCGTCCGGTATATTTCTCATGGCTGCATAGAAACAATCCCTGACAAGCCGCTTGCGGAGCGGCTTCTTTTTATTCACGACGCGCTCGTAGAAGTTCTCGAAGCGTGGAAGCCTGCGGAAGCCGCTGTTGAAACCCTCTATTTCGGACGAAACATCACAAGCGCCATGCCGGTCGCCGAAGCGCGGGGCGTACTGTGCATGACGCTCGCGGGAGCGGGGTTGCCCGTGCGGGAATTGACGCCCAATGCCATCAAGCAGGCTGTAGTGGGCGCGGCGCGGGCTGATAAAGAGCAGATTCAGGAAATGGCGCGTCTTATTCTGGGACTTGACGCGATTCCAAAGCCGGATCACGCGGCGGATGCGCTGGGGGCGGCGATCTGTTGCGCGTACTCCTTCATTCGCCTGTAGATTGTTCCCGCCGCCGATCCGCGAGGCGCGCTTTTAAGAAAAAACACGGCGCTCCGGCGTATATCCACAGACCAAGCAGGATGGGCAGGCAGAAATAGGCGAGCGGGTGATACGCGGAGTTTTTGTCCGGCATGAAGGCTTGAAACCCAAGGAAAAGGGCGCCCGCGCCCGCAACGCCTATGGTGTACCGCGCCGCTAGGATAAAAAAGGTTTTCGCCCCATTCCCACGCTTCGATTGTGCGGCGAAAGGCGCGAATTTCAGCATAAGCGTGTAACCCGCCCCCATGCCGAGCATGGCGCCGCTCAAAAGCGTGTTTCCGGTGAGGAGAATCACAAAGGAAATTGCCGCCGATACGATGAACTGTACCCGCGGACCGCTTTTCGCAAGAAAATTTGAAATATGTTCCTCAAACCATATATAACACGCCAGCGTTACGCCGCCGAGGAGCCAGCCCGCAAACAGATCCGTAGGAAAGTGTACGCCCAGATAAAGCCGTGAAACGCCCATGACAAGACTTATGAGGATCGCCAAAGCGAAAAACAATGCGCCGCTTAGTGACCAGCGCCGCGTCCCGCGTTTTGTCCGTCTCGTTGCCCATAACGCGACGACCATCCAAAATACAAACGACATTTGGGCGTGATTCGATGGAATGCCGTAGGTGGGTTCAAAGCATTTCCCCACCGAAGGATCGAGTTGAAAGGGGCGGGGTTGATGAAACAACTCTTTGAAAAAGGCGTTTATCCAGGCGGAGAGCGGCAACGTTGCGCTGAGGCGGAAGCCTTTCTTTTCGTCAAAGAGCCAGAATGCCAAGAGGAGCAGGGCAAGATAGCCCGCTTCGGTCCCGAAAAGAGAGATTCCCCGCATAAAGCCATCGATCGCCGGGTTGTCCCATGTTTGTATACGCTTGATGACCGCAAGCCCCCATTGGTATACGGCGGGCGTCCCGGCGTCTCCGGCGCCCGCCGCGCTGATTGCAATCGGGAGTCTCGCCGGAATATCCGCATTGTTCATAATGAGTCTCCTAATTTTCCAAAAGCGTGATCTCAACGCGGCGGTTGCGTATTCTGCCCGCTTCGTTGCTGTTGTCCGCAATGGGGCGCGTACCGCCGTATCCCCGCGTCACCACCCTGTCCGGCGTACGAATCCCCCCATTGATAAGATAGTCCGCCACGATGCCCGCCCGCTCTTCGGACAGTTTCACCATGCTTGACTGGGATCCTGAATACGCCGTATGTCCGGCTATCAAAATGTCCCTGTCCTGATACTTTTTGAGGATCGCCCCTATCTTGTCGAGCTTCGCTTGTTCCGAATCCAAAAGATCAGCGGAATCCGGCTGAAATTGTATGTTTTCAAGGGTTATAGCAATGCCGTCGTCCACGATTGTTACTTGCGCCCCCTCTATATCCATCTCTTCAATATCCCTGCTGATCTGGGCGGCGATGCGTTCTTTATCCATTTCCTGCGCCTCCACGAGTTCCGCTTCGGCGGTTCCCCGAAATTCTATGACATTGCCGTTGGAAAGCTCGAAAATCATGCGGAAATGTTCGGTGTACGCAACCTCGCGCCCTTTCTCTCTATTCCAGTACACAGTTTGATCCGATGCGCCCATAATGCGGACCGGATACAGGGCGCCTCCAACCGCTTCAGGATCCAGAAAGATGCGGTAAGACACGGAAAACGCCGGATATTGTCCGCCCTTCCATTCTTTTTCACCCAAATACGTATAATGCGCGGTGAACGGTATGCGGTACGGCCCGGCTATGCCGAAACTGTCCCGAAAATCGTGCGTTTCATGTCCGTCAACCGCCCACGTATCCCCAACCGCAAGGTCCCTGTCGGGGAAAACCGGTACGTCTCTTACAACCGGCATGAAATATCGCTTGTCTATGACAAGACGCCCGCGTTCATCGCGCTCAAATTCGGAAACATAGTCTTTCTGCCACTGATAGCCGCCGTGCGCGCTGGCGCCGTTTTCAAGGGGCCTTCCCATGAGAACCGCCCGCTCTCCAGTCTGGAACACCGCCTTGTTATGGGCGCGTCCATCGCTGAATGAGGTTGTTTCAACAGCGATGCGGTTCACGATTTCCGCCCTGTGGCTGAATGTTCTATTAATGTATACGTCTTCCAGTACGGTTGAAAGAATCCGGTATTTGTCTCCCGCCTTTTGCTTATACGCAAAGGTTTCCGCATGGATTTCAGGCGAGAGGAGACATAGAAACACTGGCAACAGATAGAGCTTGTTCATAGCGCCATTATATCACGAGCGGCAAGAAATTTAAAGCGTACAGCCGCGTACAGCCGCGTTTCGGCTTCAACGCGCTCCGATCTTCTCCTCGCGCTCCCGCGCATCTCTATGAGCGCGCTGTACTCATGCGACAGCCCGCGCCGCCCCTTTGTTGATGTTGCGCGCCTTCACCCATGTTCGGGTTTATCGCGCTTTGAGGGTCCGCCGCCACCTTTCCTCCATCTCAAAAGAAAGTCCGTTGATCCGCTCCATGAACAGGACGCCGTACAAGCCTCGAAGGGCGTCCGGGTCGCTGAAGAGGAAGGGAAACACGCTGTCTTTGTACTATATTAGTTACGCTTATGATTAATCCTTGCCAACAGTATGCGGGATATGTGACGGATTTGCAACGTCAATGTCGCGGCGGCGCGTTTGGGCGAAGGGCTTTGCGCGTCAACAACACGCGGAAGCGCCGCCTTTTTGACGCCGGCGGCTTCCCCAAAAACAGCCGCCGCCCGCCTTTGCCATAATCCTTCAAGACGCCGCGCAGAAGCGCATATAAAATTAAAAGGACAAAATTTTTAGCCGCCATTCAAAAAATTTTCTAAATTAGAGTTGACATAAGTGGCATTGTGTGGTATATTACTTCCTATCTTGCCCTTGTAGCTCAGTCGGCAGAGCATATCCATGGTAAGGATAAGGTCAACGGTTCGATTCCGTTCGAGGGCTTGTTGATAGTATGGAAGAAGTTTCTGAAAACGTCAACCTGCGGGGCGGCGGTTTTGACGGTTCCCACTACAACTGGAGGAAAGTATGGCGACAAAGAAAACGGCGGTTGAACTTATTGCGCTTCAGTGCAGCGAATGTAAACGAAAGAACTATACAACCAAAAAAAACAGGCGGAATTCTCAGGAAAAATTTGAATTTAGTAAGTATTGCCCTTTCGACCGTAAGCACACCATTCATAAAGAAACAAAAATCAAGTGAGCGTGTTTCAAAGTTCAGTTGGTTTTGGAACAGCTTCAAGCGATTGACTTCTAAGATTTGTATGTATTGAAGTTTTTCAGGCGAGTTTTGTCTGGAAGCTTTCTAGGCCAGTAGCTCTAATGGTAGAGCGTCGGTCTCCAAAACCGAATGTTGTGGGTTCGAGTCCTACCTGGCCTGTCGGGGCTTTCGCGTGTCCGCATGGATGCTGGTTATTGCTTTTTGCAAGGATTGAAACTGAAAAGAGGTTCCCATGGAAACGATAAAGAAAAAAGAAAATAAACTCGTTGCTTTTGCAAAAGAATCTTACGCTGAACTCCGCAAGGTGGTATGGCCAAGCAGGGAAGATGTGATCAGTTCTGTAAAGGTTGTCATCATTTCCACCGTTATTATTGCGGCTGTATTGGGATTGATTGACGTATTGTTGCTTCTCGGCGTACAGGCGATATTTTAATTTTCATAGCGGTTAGCGTGGATCCCAAAAATTCGCTGTGGTTGCCATACGGCAGACGAGCGGCGGTTTGACAGCGGCTTAAAAAAAGGACAAACATGGCTACAAGTTGGTATACCCTTCATGTCTACTCTGGATTTGAAAATAAAATAGAAAAAACTATCCAGACGATGATTGCTTCCGGAGAGTTTGACAAAGACATCGTACGGGATGTCAAAGCGCCTTCTGAATCTATCGTGGAAATAAAAGATGGGAAGAAGCGCGTCCAAACCCGGCTGATGCTTCCGGGCTATATATTGGTTGAGATGGATCTTCCTGACAACAACTGGATAACCACCTGTCAAAAGATACGGCGAATTCAGGGCGTCCTCAATTTTGTGGGAAGCCCCGCCGCTAAAAAGCCCCAACCCCTCTCCCCGGAGGAGGCGCGTTCCATTCTTCAGAAATCCGGCGACATCAAGGGGGAGCGCTTTATCCATGCCCGCCAATCGTTTGCCGAAGGCGAGCAGGTTAAAATCGTTGACGGTCCCTTTGAATCATTCACCGGCGTTATTGAAGAGGTCGATTCGTCGCGGAACAAGCTCAAGGTTATGGTGGGCATCTTCGGCAGAAATACGCCGGTTGAAGTGGATTTGTTGCAAGTGGAAAAGGTGTAAGTTGGGGAGATGGATTGCGGAGCGTCATTCGGGAGCCGTCCAAAGGCTTCAGGGTATGTTTTGCGCTCTCCCTTTTTTATAGAAAGTAGGAGAGGAGCGTACGCATCCTCGCCAGATGTGAAAAATCGCAAATCTGCAAGCTGTCACATCACACTACAAAGGAGAACATATGGCAAAGAAAAAAATTGCCGCCCTTATTAAGTTGCAATGTCCTGCTGGCAAGGCGACGCCCGCTCCGCCCGTAGGTCCTGCGCTTGGTCCGCACGGGGTGAGCGCCCCTCAGTTTGTTCAGCAATTCAATGACAGGACAAAGGCAATGGAGCCGGGTCTTGTGATACCGGTGGTCATCACCGTGTATGCGGACAAGACGTTTACCTTTATTCTCAAGACGCCGCCCGCGTCTGTATTGATCAAGAAGGCGGCGGGAATTGAAAAAGGGTCGCGTGAGTCGCACAAATCCAAAGTTGGCAAACTCTCCGCAGCGAAATTGGAAGAAATCGCCAAGCTAAAGGCGCCTGACTTGTCGGCGAAAGACCTTGAGGGCGCGAAAAAGATCATAGCGGGTACCGCCCGCTCCATGGGAATCGAGGTGGAAAAATGAAGCGTGGCAAGAAATACCGCGAGGCGGTTAAGAAATACGATCCCGCGACAATTTACGATGCGAAAGCCGCCTTTGATCTGATCAAGACAATGGCGTTCGCGGCATTTGACGAGACCATTGATCTTTCGGTAAAGCTCCGCCTGAAGAAAAGCCAGTCTGTGCGCGATACGGTGGTGCTTCCCCATCAGTTTAAGACTGAAAAACGGGTGCTGGTGTTCTGCAAACCCGAAAAGGAAACCGAGGCGAAGGAGGCGGGCGCATCTTATATCGGCGCCAACGACCTTATCGAAAAAGTGAAGGGCGGCTGGCTTGATTTTGACGTCGCGGTCGCCACGCCGGACATGATGAAAGATGTCGGCAAGCTCGGCATGGTGTTGGGACGCCGCGGACTCATGCCTAATCCCAAGACCGGAACCGTCACCTTCGATCTCAAAGGGGCGCTCGCGGAGCTTAAAAAGGGACGCACCGAATTCCGCGCGGACAAGACCGGCGTTGTCCACCTTGCCGTCGGCAAAGTGAGCATGGACAGCGACAAGCTGGCGGAAAACGCGAGAACCGTTGTCACGGAGATCAAACGAAAAAAGCCCGCTGACGCGAAGGGTGATTTCATTCTGTCCCTTTCGGTCGCGTCAACCATGGGACCCGGCGTATGGGTTTCCATTAAGGAGGAATAATGGCTATTGTTGCGAAAAAAGAACAACCGGCGAAAGTCGCGGGAATAAACGATCTGAAAGAAGCCTTTGGCGTCGCTCCCGATTTTATTTTTGCGGACTACCGCGGTCTTACCGTGGAGCAGATAACCAATCTTCGAAAGCGTCTTGCCGCCAAAGAGGCGGCTTTCAAGGTCGTGAAGAACAATTTTGCCCGCATCGCGTTTGAGCGGCTCTCATTGCCTGACGTGTCGTCCTATCTTACAGGTCCTACGGCGGTCGCCATTGCGCCGAAGGATTCAAACGAGGTGGCGAAAGCCCTCCTCGACTTCACCAAAGAAGCGCCGCATCTCAAGGTAAAGGGCGCCCTTATCGGCGCGTCGGTGTACACCCCTCAACAGGTGGACGCTTTTTCCAAACTGCCGGGCAAGTTGCAGCTTGTCTCTATGCTTATGTCCTGCATGAGCGGACCAGCCCGCAATCTCGCGTCCGCCCTCAACGACATCAACGCTCGTCTCGCGCGGACGATCAAAGCTGTTGGAGACAAGAAGGCGGAAGGCCTTTGATTGAAACTGTTCATATAAAACCGTCAGGCTTCGTTGCTGCCGTTCCTGTCGGTTCATTATAGTGTATCTGTATAGATAACTTATTTTATTTTTAGGAGAAGATAATATGGCGGAACTTACAGCGGATCAGATTTTGGATGCCATCGCGTCTATGACCGTTCTTGAAATCTCGGAGCTGGTCAAAAAAATGGAAGAGAAATTCGGCGTTTCCGCGGCGGCTCCCGTAGCGGTCGCGGCGGTTGGCGCGGCGCCCGGCGCGGAGGCTGCGGCGGCGGAAGAAGAGAAGACCGAATTCAACGTCATCCTCAAGGCATTTGACGATTCCAAGAAAATCGCGGTCATCAAGGAAGTCCGCGGACTTACGGGTCTTGGTCTTAAAGAAGCCAAAGAACTGGTTGAGGGCGCGCCCAAAACTTTGAAAGAAGGCGTTTCCAAAGAAGACGCCGCGAAGATCAAAGAGTCCGTTACGGCCGCGGGCGGCATAGTGGAGATTCAGTAAGCGTCTAAGCGCCAGCAAGCGTTTGCAAAACGCTTGGCAAATGGGTTGCGCTGACAACGCTGTAATGGCTGATAGAAGCGTCGCTGGACAAGAGGCAGGCGGTAATTTTACCGCCTGCGTTCTATTTTGCAGGTTCATAGCGTTTTCCCGCCTGCGGGCGAGTCTGTGGAAAATTTAAAAATATAACGCAATAATTCAGGAGGGTTTCGTGGTTACAAGAGACAAAGGCAGACTGCTTATTGGAAAAGACATTGAAAACGGCGTAGATTCAAAAGATGTGATGACCATGCCGGATTTAATCGACATTCAACTTTGTTCTTATGAACGTTTTTTGCAAAGGGAAAGGTTAAAAAACCATGAACCCCTTGAAAATCAAGGGCTTGAGGAAGTCTTTAGAATGACGTTTCCCATTGAAAGCCAGAATGGGGAAATCGTTTTAGAATATGAATATTACACTCTTGATGAAGACGAGGTTAAATTGACCGAACAGGAGTGCAGGCAGAAAGGCTTGACATACGCCCTGCCCCTCAAAGCCCGCATGATCCTTATCTTTCAGCAGACCGGTGAAATCCGGCAGAAAGACATCTACATGGGCGATATTCCCATTATGACCGAGCGGGGAACCTTCATCATAAATGGGGCGGAACGGGTGGTCGTAAGCCAGATTCACCGTTCGCCGGGCGTCATTTTCAGCCATGAAAAAGGCGTTTTCTCTTCACGCATCATTCCATATCGCGGCTCATGGCTGGAATTCGAGATCGATCAGAAAAAAGATCTAATTTACGCCAAAATCGACCGCAAAAAAAGAATTTTATGCACCATTTTTCTTCGCGCTCTTGGACTTCAGACGCGGGAAGAGATCATCGGCGCTTTTTATAAGACTGAAACCATAGAGATAAAAGACGACCGTGAGACGCGGGAAAAGATCAATACACGGGCGCTCGCCTCAGCCGTGTGGATCGATGCGGAGGGCGAAGACGCGGTTGACGGGAAAAAAAAATTGTACCGCGCGGGCGAAAAGATGCATCCGCATAATGTTGACGAATTCCTCGCAAACGGCGTCGCTTCTATTGAAGTGATAGATTTTGACGCCGAAGGATCGCTCAGGTCGCCCATGCTTCTCAACTGCTTTGAGCGGGAAGAGATAAAGTTTCTCACTTCGGACAGACCTGGCGTTGACGAGCCTTCCAAAGAAGACGCCATCAACGCGGTGTACTCGGTGATCATGCCCGGCGATTCCATCACTGTGGAAGCCGCCGAAAAAGACCTGATGAGCATGTTCTTTACCAGCCGCCGCTACAATCTGGGCAAAGTTGGACGGTACAAACTCAATAAGAAATTCGATCTTGATACGCCGGACACGGAATTTACGCTGACCAAAGAGGATATCATCGCCACGGTGAAATTCCTTATCAAGGTGTACATCGGCGATGAAAATATAGACGACATCGATCACATGGGCAACCGCCGCGTTCGCTCTGTGGGCGAACTCATGGCGAATGTGCTGAAAACCGCGTTCAGCCGCATGGAGCGCATCGTAAAAGATCGCATGAGCCTTAAAGAAGTCGACACTATCAAACCGCAAGACCTCATCTCCATAAAACCGATTGTGGCCGCGATAAAAGAATTCTTCGGTTCAAGCCAGCTTTCCCAGTTTATGGATCAGGTGAATCCGCTTGCGGAATTGACCCACAAGCGCCGTCTCAACGCGTTGGGTCCCGGGGGTTTGAGCCGCGACCGCGCGGGGTTCGAAGTGCGCGATGTGCATTACACGCACTACGGCAGAATGTGTCCCATTGAGACGCCCGAAGGTCCGAACATCGGACTTATTGTGTCTTTGGCAAACTATACCCGCGTGAACGAGTATGGTTTTCTTGAGTCTCCATACCGGAAAGTGGAGCGTGGCGTCGCCACAATCGCGGTTGAGTACCTGTCCGCTATGGACGAGGACAAGTACTACATCGCCCAGGCGTCGGCGAAACTGAATGTGGACAATTCTTTTGCGGACGCTCAGGTTTCATGCCGCAGGCAGGGCGATTACACAACGAGAAGCCCGCAGGAAATTCAGTATATGGATGTGTCGCCCAAACAGATCATCTCGGTGTCGGCTTCGCTTATTCCCTTTCTTGAGCATGACGATGCGAACCGCGCGCTCATGGGTTCCAACATGCAACGTCAGGCCGTGCCGCTGGTGTTTCCAGAAGCGCCTATTGTGGGAACCGGCATGGAAGCCAAATGCGCCTACGATTCGGGAGTGCTTATCAAGGCGCGGCGTTCCGGCGTGGCGATTCGCGTGACCGCCGATGAGATTACGATCAGCCCGGACGACGGCGGAGATGAAAAATTTGTGGAGACTACGGAGGAAGGGCTTGATGTGTATAAACTCATCAAGTACCAGCGGACGAATCAGGATACATGCTACAACCAGCGCCCCATCGTGAAGATCGGCGGACATGTGGAGAAAGGGCAGGTGATAGCCGATGGTCCTGCGACCCAGAATGGGGAGCTTGCCTTGGGACGGAACGTGCTGGTGGGATTCATGCCGTGGAACGGGTACAATTATGAAGACTCGATCCTCATTTCCCAGCGCGTGGTGAAGGAAGATATGTTCACTTCCATTCATATAAAGGAATTTATGACCGAAATTCGGGAAACCAAACTGGGTCCCGAAAAGATCACCCGCGATATACCGAACACAAGCGAAAAAACTCTGGACTGTCTTGACGCCGAAGGCATCATCATAGTGGGCGCGAAGGTTCGGGCGGGCGATATTCTTGTGGGCAAGGTGACGCCCAAAAGCGAGACCGAAACTACACCGGAATTTAAACTTCTCAACTCGATCTTCGGCGAAAAAGCTAAAGATGTACGGGACACTTCCCTGCGTGTACCCCATGGGATAGACGGCACCATTATTGAAATACAGCGTCTCAAGCGCACTACGGGCGATGATCTTAATCCGGGTGTCAACGAGGTGGTGAAGGTGCTGATCGCCGTGAAGCGCAAACTGCGCGAAGGCGACAAAATGGCCGGGCGTCACGGCAACAAAGGCGTTGTTGCCCGCGTCCTGCCGGAAGAGGACATGCCGTACATGGAAGACGGAACTCCGCTCGATCTGTGCCTTACCCCGCTCGGCGTGCCGTCCCGCATGAATATTGGGCAGCTTTTGGAAACGGAGCTTGGCTGGGCTGGACTTGCCTTGAATGAGTGGTACTCCGCTCCGGTGTTCCAATCCCCGACCGCCGAACAGATCCGCGAAAAACTGAAAGACGCGGGCGTGTGCAACGTGGATGAAACCCTTCGCGCCAAGACCTTTTTGCGCGACGGGCGTACGGGCGAGACGTTTGTCCACCCGATCTTCTGCGGCGTGATCTACTTCCTCAAA
Organism: Treponema sp.; assembly: GCA_031257675.1. Taxonomy (GTDB): domain Bacteria; phylum Spirochaetota; class Spirochaetia; order Treponematales; family Breznakiellaceae; genus JAIRKH01. Next base: position 34,187 of record JAIROG010000115.1, read on the forward strand.
CTGCACCACCTTGTTGACGACAAGATGCACGCCCGCTCAACGGGGCCTTACTCGCTGGTCACCCAGCAGCCGCTCGGCGGCAAAGCCCAGTTCGGCGGACAGCGACTTGGCGAAATGGAAGTCTGGGCGCTGGAAGCCTATGGCGCGGCGAACACGTTGCAAGAGCTTCTCACCATCAAGTCGGATGATATGACCGGACGCTCCAAGGTGTACGAAGCGATTGTCAAAGGGGAGCCTTCCACCACCGCCGGCGTTCCCGAATCTTTCAACGTGCTTGTGCAGGAACTCCGCGGCCTTGCCATGGATTTGACGATTTATGATGATAAGGAGAAGCAGATCCCGCTCACCGAGAAGGATGAAGACCTGATCAACAAGGGCGGCATGAAGAACGGGTAATTCAAGATGCGTTGCGCGTACCGGGCGTGAATGGAGTCCGCATGCAACCACGTTGTGCTGTGCGCAACCGCGCAGCCAGCCACGCGCAGCCTTGAAATTGAAGAGCCTATTGAAGCGATGATAAAAGAAAAAGAAGGAGACATGCCATGAGAGACATACAGGACTTTAATTCAATTAGGATTCAACTCGCGTCGCCTGATATGATTAGGGAGTGGTCGTACGGGGAAGTGAAGAAACCCGAAACCATAAATTACCGGACGTTGAGACCGGAAAAGGATGGACTTTTCTGTGAGCGCATCTTCGGCACCACTAAAGAATGGGAGTGTTACTGTGGAAAGTTCAAATCAATCCGCTATAAGGGCGTGATCTGTGACCGGTGCGGCGTTGAGGTGACGCACTTCAAGGTGCGGCGCGAACGCATGGGGCATATTGAGCTTGCGGCGCCGGTGTCTCACATCTGGTATTACCGTTCCGTACCGTCTCGCATGGGGCTTCTCCTTGATATGCCGATGGCGGCGCTCCGTTCCGTACTCTACTACGAGAAGTACATGGTGATAGATCCGGGCGACACGGACCTCAAGAAGATGCAGACGCTGGCGGAAGATGAATACGCCGAGGCGCAGGACTGTTACGGCGGCGCCTTTACCGTCGGCATGGGCGCTGACGCCATCCGGACCCTGCTTGAAAACCTTGATTTGGACGCCATGGCCGCTGAACTCCGCGCAAAGATGATCGAAAAAGGCTCCAAATCGGACAAGCGGCTTTTGAAACGCATTGAAATAGTTGAAAATTTCCGCAATTCAAACAACAAGCCCGAATGGATGATCCTTGACGTGATACCGGTTATTCCGCCGGAGCTTCGCCCCATGGTGCAGCTTGACGGAGGTCGGTTCGCAACCTCTGATCTGAATGATCTGTACCGCCGCGTCATCAACCGCAACAACCGGTTGCGCAGGCTCATGGCGTTGAACGCGCCGGACATCATCATCCGCAACGAGAAGCGCATGCTTCAGGAGGCGGTTGACGCCCTGTTCGACAATTCCAAGAAAAAGCGGGTGGTAAAAGGCGCGTCCAACAGGCCGCTCAAATCCATTTCAGACATGCTCAAGGGCAAGCAGGGGCGGTTCCGCCAGAATTTGCTTGGAAAGCGCGTTGACTATTCCGGGCGCTCGGTCATCACGGTTGGCCCCGATCTCAAAATGTGGCAGTGCGGGCTTCCCACGAAGATGGCGCTTGAACTTTTCAAGCCGTTTATTATGAAACGCCTCAAGGACAAGGGCGTTGTGTACAATATCAACAAGGCGAAACTGCTGGTTGAGCAGGAAACGCCGGAGGTGTTCGCAATCCTTGACGAGGTGGTGAAGGAGCATCCCGTACTGTTGAACCGCGCTCCTACGTTGCACCGGCTTGGCATTCAGGCGTTTGAGCCGGTGCTGGTTGAAGGCAAGGCGATCAGGCTTAACCCGCTGGTGTGCCACGCTTTCAACGCGGACTTTGACGGGGATCAGATGGCTATTCATGTGCCGCTCACCCAAGCCGCGCAGATGGAATGTTGGACCTTGATGCTTTCCGTGCGCAACCTTCTCGATCCGGCTAACGGCAAGACCATTGTGTATCCATCCCAGGACATGGTGCTTGGTTGCAATTTCCTCACCTGCGTAAAGCCGAATTCCAAGGGGCAGGGACGCCAGTATCTGGATTTGGACGAGGCTCTCATGGCGATAGACAGGGGCGTTCTTGAATGGGAAGCCCTGATCAAAATGAAGCCGCCCAAGTTGCCCGTGTGGAAAAAGGTCGGTGAAGAAGCGGACGTGGGCGAATCCGGGCTTATTGAGACGACCGCCGGAAGGCTGGCGTTCAATGAGTCCATGCCGGAAGAGATTCCCTTCATCAACTTTGAGTTGAAAGACAAGGAGTTGCGCGCTCTTATCGAGCGGATATTTGCCAATCAGGGATCATGGATCACTGTAAAAATGGTTGACGCCATCAAAGCGACTGGCTACAAATACGCCACTATCTTCGGCGCGACCATTGGCATTGATGATATTGTAGTGCCGAAAGAAAAAATGGAAATGATTGACAAGGCGAACAAAGAAGTCGATTCGGTGCAGAGGCAGCACCAGCAGGGACACATCACCGCGCAGGAGCGGTATGACCGCGTTATCGACATTTGGAACAAGTGCAACGACGATCTCACCAGCATCACGATGAAGACTCTGGAGGCTGATAAAAACGGGTTTAACTCGATTCACATGATGGCGAATTCCGGCGCGCGCGGAAGCCGCACCCAGATCCGGCAGTTGGCGGGCATGCGCGGTCTTATGGCGAAGCCCTCCGGCGACATCATTGAATTGCCCATACGGTCGAACTTCAAAGAGGGACTGTCGGTCATTGAATTCTTCATCTCAACCAATGGCGCGCGCAAGGGGCTTGCCGACACCGCGCTCAAAACTTCGCAGGCAGGCTACCTGACGCGGCGGCTTGTTGACATTGCGCAGGATGTGGTTGTGAACGAGGACGACTGTGGCACCATCAACGGCATCGCGTACTCGGCGATCAAGGACGGCGAGGAGATTGTGGAGCCGTTGAGCGACCGCATTGTGGGGCGCTACACGCTCGAGCGGGTCAGGAACCCCATCACCGGCGAGATTATCATTGACATAAATGAGGAAATTACCGAAGAAATCGCCAAGCGAATCGACGGGGCGGGCGTTGACGCTGTGGCGATCCGCACGGTGCTTACCTGCGAGGCGAAACACGGCGTATGCCGCAAATGTTATGGGCGCAATCTCGCCACGAACCGCCCGGTTGACATCGGCGATGCGGTCGGCACTATCGCCGCGCAGTCCATCGGACAGCCCGGCACTCAGCTTACCATGCGTACATTCCACATCGGCGGCGCGGCGAGCAAGATCAGCGAGGAGAATCGCATTTTCCTGAAATATCCGGTGTTTGTCAAAGAGGTGTCCGGCACCCATGTGGAACTGCCGGATGGCAAATGGCTTTTTACCCGCAAGGGGCAGACCACCGTCAACAAGGTGATGTCCGAATTTAAGATCGAAGACGGCGACACGCCCCTTGTGGAGGAAGGGCAGCGGGTGTACTTCGGTACGGCGCTCATTAAAAGAGGCGAGAAAGAAATCACCGCGCCGGGAAACGCCTTTGTCATGCGCATCGGCGACACCCTCTATCTTATCGGACAGGATCAAAAAATCGAAGTCCGCAACGGGTCCGAATTCCTCGTGAAAAAAGGCGAGGTGATTCCTGCCGAAAAAACGCTGGCAACGTTCGATCCCTTCTCCGATCCCATCATTGCGGAAGCGTCCGGCATTGTAAAGTACGAAGACATTGTGGCCGGTTCAACGCTGAAAGAAGAAGTTGACGAGGAAACCGGCAATATTGAAAAACGCATCACCGATATTCAGCTTGAAACCAAGCAACCCCGCATTCTCCTCATTGATGACGAAGGCAACGAGCTTGCCTCATACTTCCTCCCTGGTGGCGCGTACATTCTGATCAATGAGGGCGAGCGGATAAGCGCGGGCAAAACCATAGCCAAGACCCTGAAAGAGTCCGCCAAGGCGAGCGACATCACGAGCGGTCTTCCCCGCGTCAGCGAGCTTTTTGAGGCGCGCAAGCCCAAGAGTCCGTCGGTGTTGGCGCAAGTTTCAGGCATAGTTCATTTTGAAGGCGCGGTCAAAGGCAAGCGTCTTGTCGTCATACAAGACAGCTTTGGCAAGGAATTCAAGCACCTGATTCCCATGAACAAACGTCTGCTCGTACGGGACGGCGACAGCGTGGAGGCGGGCGAATCGCTCTGCGTCGGCGCTTCGAATCCGCACGAAATTCTGCACATCATGGGCGAGAGTTATTTGCACCGGTACCTTATGGATGAGATTCAGCAGGTCTACCGTCTCCAGGGCGTGTCCATCAATGACAAGCATATCGGCGTCATCATCAGGCAGATGATGCGTAAGGTCGAGATCATGGCGGTGGGCGACACCAAATTCATCTATGGGCAATTGATTGACAAGCGGCGGTTCCATGCGGAAAATGAGCGCGTGATTGCGGAAGGGGGGCAGCCGGCGGTTGCCCGTCCGGTGTTTCAGGGCATTACCCGCGCCTCGCTCAACATTGACTCGTTTCTTTCAGCCGCCAGCTTTCAGGAAACCACAAAGGTGCTTACCAACGCGGCAATCGCGGGCGCTACGGACGCGTTGCGCGGCTTGAAGGAAAACATCATCATCGGACACCCGATTCCCGCAGGCACAGGCATGAAACTCTACCGGGACGTGAAGCTCTTCGGCGGCGAGAACCAGGACCTTGACAAAGAAATGGAAGAGATTCTCGAACGCCGCAAACTTGAAAAAGCCCAGGAATCGATTGATGATGAATACGATGACGGCATGGACGATGATGAATACGATGACGAGTTTATGTCGAATGACTTTGAAGGGACTGATATGGAAGCCGGCGGGTTTGACGATGATGACGATGACGATGATTGAGCGCGGGCTGGGCGCCAAAAGCGCCCTGATTTCCCCGCCTTTAGCCTAAAGGCGGGGAGCATTGTTTTCCGCAATTATACCGCGAAGGCGGCGAAAAAGCGCGAGGCTCTTGAAGGCTTCTCGATAAACGCGCAGTCTATAAATCCATGAAATTTGTTCCAAGCTTGTTTCTTGTGGCGGTATAGCATCCTTCCCGCCCTTTATGTCAACTATGTGTAACATGAGGCAAAGTTCAGGAGATAATTTTGCGGCATTTACGGCAAAATACGCCGTAACGGCGGCGTGGGGCGTATTCCATCTTTATGTATACTCCAGAATGTTCTTTTGAATTATTCGCGGCGAAGATTAAATTTCTTGTATAAGTGTGAATAAATTGTTTGCGGCCGGCGATAGAACGTAAATGGCGTTTCATGCCGGTATAAATTTTATTGGGAATAATGCCGGTGTCATTTTTATTTGAAGAAAAATTTGAACAGTCAAAGAAAAATGAAAATGGCGCTTTCAAAAAGAAATGAGCCTTTGGTAAAAGCCCGAAACGGCGCCGCGCCCTTACGCTCGCCCTGCGGGTGCGCCGCGGCGCATCCGCCGTTACCGTTGCATACTATAGCGCAGTTCCAATGGAGCGTCCGAAAATCGCGACACATTTACAATCATGCCGCAAATGGCAAGGGACGTGATCAGAGAGGAGCCGCCGGCGGAGAAAAAGGGCAACGGTATGCCGGTGGTGGGTACAACCCTTACGATAACCGCAAGGTTTATAAACGTTTGCATGGTGATGATCGTAACATAACTGAACGCCAACAGCCTGCGGAACACGGTGTCAGCCCTGTACGCGACAAGGTAGCCCTGTACGGCGAACAGCGCAGACAGGCACACAAACATCAAAACGCCCAGAAAACCAAACTCTTTCGCAAAGGAACTGAAGATAAAGTCAGATTGAACCTCCAACACGCCGGACATATCCCCCTGCCCTAAGCCCTTGCCCCAGAATCCGCCTGAAGCGACCGCGTTGATGGATTGCTGAACCTGATAGTTGCCGGTGAGCGGTCCCTCACCAGGGTGGAGATAATAGTAAAGGCGGGCAATCCGGTGCGGACGCATCACAACCATCGCAAGCGCGATTATTATGGCAAAGACAAAAACGCTGATAAGGTAGCGTTTTTTTACCCCGGCCATGAAGAGAACAAGCCATGCGTTCACCGCCAAGAACACGGCTATGGCAAAGCTGTTTTGAAGCAGAATAATGCAACTGAACAAGGCGCTGACGATCAGGAGCGGCAGTACCGTGCGGCTGAAATTGTCGAGCGCTTCCTGCTTCCTGTCAAGCATGTGCGCCAGATAAAAAGGCAGGACGATTTTCGCAATCTCGGAAGGTTGAAAACTAAATGCGCCGGGAAACCAGCGGCGCGCCCCGTTTATCTCACGCCCCCACAGCGCCGGAATGATGTTGAGTGCCAGCGTAATCAGCAGCGCCAGCGACACGAGGGTTTTATGCCTGAGCCGTTCAAGGTTAAGAAAAATCGCCAGAAAAAAAACAAGCGCGCCTCCGATGCCAAAGCCAAGCTGCCTGCTGATAAAATGAAGCCCTTCCTTCCATGTCTCTTCCGCGTAATTATAGGAACCCGAATATAGGGTGACAAGCCCCAATCCGAACAGAAGCGCGACGCTTGCCAACAGGATGAAATCCAGCGGCATTTTCTGCGGCTTTTTTTTCTGGTGTTTTGCTATTTTCATTGTATTTTTAATGTAGACAGCGCTATTATAGCAAACAAGCCGCCTAATATCCAGAACCGTATGACGACCTTTGTTTCGTCCCAGCCGGACTTTTCAAAATGGTGATGAATGGGCGCCATGAGAAACACCCGTTTCTTCCTGATTTTATACGACAGCACCTGTAGGATGACGGACGCCGCTTCCAAAACAAACACTCCGCCTATGATAAGCGCCACAATTTCTTTCTTTATAATAAGGGAAATGACCGCAATGACGCCGCCCAAAGAAAGCGCCCCCACATCGCCCATGAACACTTCCGCAGGGTGGGCGTTGAACCACAGGAAGCCAACGCATGCGCCTACAGCCGCAAGGCAGAACACCGTAACGTCGCCCGCGCCCTGTATGAACGGTATGCCCAGATACGCTGAATAATCGGCGCGTCCTGAAAGGTACGAGAGCAGCGCCAAGGCGATGAACACAAAGAGAAGCAGCCCCGCGGCAAGTCCGTCAAGTCCGTCCGAGAGGTTCACCGCGTTGGATTCGCCTACGATGAGCAGTACGGCGAAAGGTATCCACAACACGCCCAGATCGCATACGGGATTCTTGAAAAACGGGAGGTACAGAAGCGTGGTCTCCTCATTTCTTGAGAAATAGAGGATAAGCGTTACGGCAATGGCGACGGCGAACTGCCCGATCAATTTCGTCCGCGCTGAAAGCCCGTCCGAATTGTGTTTTGTCACTTTGAGGTAGTCGTCCAGAAACCCGATAAGCCCCAGCGCGACAAAGGAGCCGGTAATGATCCAAATGTGCGGGTTCTCAAAATCCTGCCATAGCAAGGTGGAAATGATCATGGAAAGAATAATGAGAACGCCTCCCATAGTCGGGGTTCCCGCCTTCTTGAGGTGCGTTTCCGGACCGTCCGAGCGGATCGTCTGCCCCACTTTCAGCCGTTTGAGCGCCTCAATGATGCGGGGCCCGGCCATGTAGCAGATAAGCAATGTGGTCAGCGCCGCGTAAGCCGCTCGAAAGGTGAGGTATTGAAACACATTAAAAGGCGTGAAATATTTTACAAGCGGATATAAAAATTCTAAAAACATATTTATTCCTTACATAAATCCGGCGATAGGTAGAGTATAATTTACCCGCGTTCCGCTGTCAACGCCGCCGCAAGCCGCTCCAGAGCGCATGCGCGCGAGCCTTTAAGCAGAACCAGATCGCCTTTCTGTATGTCCCGCGCCGCCGAATCTATTAATTCTGTTACATTCTCCGTAAAAAAGAAAGGTTTCCTTCCCGGGTTTTCATTTTCTTCAAATTTTTCAAGAATATCGGCCGCCGCCCGTGTTTCCGCGCCGAAAAGGTACACGCCATCAGCCTGAGAGTTGGCGAGCAAACGCCCTATCTGCGCGTGAGCGGCTTCAGAATATGCGCCTAGTTCCAGCATTGAGCCGATGACGTAGATGCGCCTGCCGCTCCACGCGACGCCGTCGCAAAACGCAATTGCCGCGGCCGTTGAGGAGGGATTCGCGTTGTAACAGTCCTGAATGATGGTGGCGCCGCCCCGCCGGATGATTTCGCTTCTGCCGAAAAGGGGTTTCACAGACTCCAGCCCCTTTTTTATGGACGAAGCCGCAATGCCGGCTTCTTTCGCTATGGCTACGGCGGCAAGCGCGTTTTTTAGGTTGTGCGTTCCGGGCAGGGGAAAGCGGATGCGCTCCCCGTCAAGCTCAAGCTCCGCGCCCTCAAGCCCCAAACTGGTCGCGGGACACGCGGTTTCGTAAAACACGGCCTTTCCGTTGACATCACGGGAAAGAAAATCGCGGAACGCATCGGAAGCCGGAATAAGCGCGGTTTCTTTGCCGGTGAAACCGGAAAAAACGGCTTTTTTTTCAGCGGCTATGGCTTCCAGAGAACCCAACATGCCGATATGCGCCTCGCCTATGTTGGTGATAAGCGCGATATGGGGCTTAAGTACGCGGCTCAACTCGCGGATTTCTCCGGCGCGGTTCATGCCCATCTCAAAAACGCCAACCTCATCTCCGTCTCTCACTTCAAACACCGAGAGCGGAAGTCCGGTCTCCGAGTTGAGGTTGCCCTTGTTCATCACGACTTTTTTTTCATGCGAGATGATCGCGCCGGCAATTTCTTTGACGGTTGTTTTGCCGGAGGAGCCGGTGACGCCGATTTTGAGCAAACCGGGAAATTGCTCAAGATACGCCCTCGCCGCGTCCTGGAGCGCGCGCAACGTGTTGTCCACCGCAAAGAGAATCGCGCCGTATTGCCGGGCGACCGCTTTCAAGCCGGACATCTCGCCGGAGAGCTTCGCTTTTTCAACAAGAGCCGCGCCCGCGCCTTGTTTGAAAGCCGCTTCCGCGTACCGGTGGCCGTCTTGCAACGTTCCGGCAAGGCACACGAACAGGGCGCCGGCGCTACAGGCGCGTGAATCGATGCGCACCGATGAAAAACCCGCGTCTTCCGGCGCCGCCTCCTGCGCGGTCCCGATCATCACGGCGTCAGGCAACGCCGCGCATAACCTTCTGAAGGTCATGAGGTTCACCGGCTATTTTCCTTGATATATCTGCACCTGGATAATATTTTCAGGCGGTATTTTTTCCAGCTTCATCCGTTTTGCCGCGGCCTCGATTCTTTCTACGGACGTATAGGAGGCGCCGCCCGCAATGAGGCGTTTTGACGCATTTATCCACTGTTCCTGATCTTTTTCAAGCCGGGATATTTCTTTATCGACCGAGTTGTACCGGTTCGCCTGCCACACTACAGCCGCAAAAAACAAAGGAATCGTAATAATAAAAAAAAACGCCAAAATTTTAAAGGTGAATTTCACAACCTTCTCCTTATCCCAAATTTTCTCAATCAGATTCAGATGTTCCCATTTTCTCCACAACTCGTAAAAGAGCGCTCCGCGAGGGGGCGTTCGCCCGTATTTCTTCCAGGCTAGGAGCGACCGCTTTTTTGGTGACAAGCCGTCCAGAACCATTTTTCGCCAGCTCTCTGAAATAATTTTTGACCGCTCTCGATTCCAGCGAGTGGAAGGAGATGACCCCCAGCCGCCCCCTGTTCCGCAACGCTGACCATGCGGATTCCAGCAAGGGGCGCAAGCCCGAAAGCTCGCCGTTCACTTCGATCCGCAACGCCTGAAACGTCTTTGTCGCCGGATGCGTCGCGCCGTACCGGTAGTGGGGAGGCGCCGAACGCGCCGCAATGTCCGCAAGCCGCTTCGATGTGGCGATGGGTTCCCGCGCCCGCGCCTCAACAATGGCGCGGGCTATCCGTCTTGAATAACGCTCTTCCGCGTTGTTGTACAGTAAGCCGGCCAACTCTTTTTCCGGCAGCCGCGCTATGATGTCCGCCGCGGTTTGCCCTTCCGAGGGGTCGATGCGCATGTCAAGCGGCTCATCCTTCGCAAAGCTGAACCCCCGCCCTGACTGCGCGTAATGGTAGAGGCTTACGCCCAAATCAATGAACACGATGTCGAACTTTTCAATCTCAAACCGCATGAGCGGCGCCTGCGGCTTCGCCAGTTGCGCGAAAAAGTCCTGCGACCTGCCGCGATAAAAGCGCGCCCGCGCGCCAAAGCGTTCAAGCCGTTTTTTCGCTATTTCCTGTATTGACTCATCAGCGTCAATTCCGATAATCTGTAAATCAGGAAAACGCTCCAAAAAGGCTTCGGTATGACCGGCTTCCCCAAGCGTCGCGTCGCACATCACTTCGCCGCTTGAGCGGGGGGCAAGGAGCGAGAGCGTTTCTTCCAGCAAGACCGGCGTGTGGGCGACATCCATAAAAATCCGTATATTAATTGTAATTCACCACGCGATAATGTCAATGACGTTTGCCGCTATAAATGACATAATTCTTGATTATTTATATAATTATGCTATACATGCGTTAAGAGATGCGGGAAAAGGGGAGGGGAGCATGGAAAGGGAAAGCGCCCTTCATCACGCGCTTAAAATTCAGTACGCGGGCGTTGACGGAAAGACCGAAGCGGCCGTCAAATGCGGCGGACGCGAGGGCGGCGTGAGAACGTATATCTGCGACGGCGTCACCGGCGCGGGCGAAATAATCGAAGTTCAAACGGGCAGTTTCGCGCCTCTCAAAGAAAAGATGCAGGCGCTTTCGCGCGAATATAGGGTCCGCGTCATTCACCCTATTGTTCTGCGCAAGCATATAGAGCTTTATAAAGAAGACGGCGCCGTCGTCCGGGCGCGGAAAAGTCCGGCGGCGGGCGGCAAATGGGATGTGTTCAAGGCGCTGGTACATGGCTGGGAAATCGCGGCGCTGGACAATGTTTGCATAGAGCTTGCCTTTGTTGACATAGCCGAAACGCGGATTGACGATGGTCGAGGATCGTGGCGGCGCAAGGGCGTCAGCATTGCGGACAAGCGGCTTCTCGCCTTCCGCGCGTCCATTGCGCTGCGGAAAAAAGCGGACTACCTGCAATTCGCGCCTTTTGCGCCGGAAGAGCGGTGGACCGCCGCGGATTTGGCGAGGAGCGCAAAGATCAGGCTTCCGCTTGCGCAAAAAACAGTATTTGTATTGACCAAATTGAATGTCATTGCGCGGATCGGGAAAAAAGGCGTGGCGTGGGTGTACTCACACTTCCAAAGCGGCTTTTAACCGCGACACGGCTTCTTCCATTGACAGAGGTGCGCTGTTTTCCCGCGTCGCCAAATTCCGCAGCACAAGTTTCCCGCGCAACGGGCTGTCTTCTGGCGGAATGATCAGCCACTCCATGCCTTTCTTTTCCGCGGACATGCACTGTTTGGCGAGCTTCTCGCGGGTGAAGAAAACTTCGCAGGCAAGCCCCGCGTTCCGAAAACATCCGGCTATGGCTTGATACGCGCCCGCGTCCGATTCTTTTAGGCATACGACCGCTATGCGGGCGTAGGAGGTCTTTTGCTCCAGCCTGCCGAGCGCTTCAAGCGCGGCTATGAGCCTGTCCAGCCCGATGGACGTTCCCACTCCGCTTACGCTCTCTTTGGAATACAGGCTTGCGAGGTTGTCGTAGCGTCCGCCGGAACAGATGGAGCCTATTTCCGGCATGTCGTTGAGGAAGGTTTCGTATACGATGCCGGTGTAGTAGTCCAGCCCCCGCGTGATGGACGGGTCAAGGATGCAAGCGCCACCGGCGCTGTCAGCGGCGGCGGCGTGTTGGAGCATATAGGTTCGAATATCCGCGAGCCGTTCTGATTCGGGCGATGGTCCGCCTGAAAGCTCAATGAGACGCGCCAAAACGTCTTCAAAACCGCCTTTCGCTTCGATAAATTGCAGTATTTTTTCCGCCTTGTCGCCCGCGACGCCGGAAAGCTGTTCTACAACCGCGTTCCGTCCGATTTTAGCGGATTTATCCACCAAGCGCAGAATATCCACGGATTTGTCAAGCAGTCCGAGCGTCGCAAGAAACCGGTTGAAGAGTCCGCGGTGATTGAGGCGTATGGCGACGTCTCCCGCGCCTATGGCTTTGAAGGTCTCACGCATGACCAAAAGAATTTCAAAATCGCTTGCCGGAGAATTTGAGCCGACAATATCAACGTCGCACTGGGTGAACTCGCGGTACCTGCCCCGCTGGGTGTTCTCGCCGCGCCACACCTTGGCAATGTGGTACCGCTTGAAGGGCAACGTGATTTCAGCGCGGTGCGCGGCGATGAAGCGCGCGAAAGGCACGGTGAGGTCGAATCTGAGCGCGACATCGCGCCCTCCGTTGTCGGTAAACCGGTAGACCTGCTTCTCGGTTTCCCCGCCGCCTTTGCCGAGCAAAATTTCGGCGTATTCAAGGGCGGGCGTGTCAATCGGCGCGAACCCGAATGATCTGAAAGACGCTTCAATCCTCTCAATGAGCGCCCGCCGCCTAATTTCAGCGGCGGGCGGAAAATCCCGAAACCCTTTTAATACACGCGGTTCAATGATATTCATAGTGGAGCGAGTGTAGCGTACTTATCCGTTTTTTTCAATGGAGCGCAGGCGGCGACGCTGCGGGCATAAAAAAAGCCCCCGCGAGGGGGCTTTTTTATAAACGTCTAGAACAAACAATTAAAAGCTGTAGGAAATGCCTGCGGGTACCGCCCACGTGATCGTGAACCCGTCATATTCTGTAGTTGATCCCGTTTTCTTTTTCGGATCCCCCTTAAGCTGGAAGCCCGCGTAGATTGTCCCAGGTCCGATGGTTTTCACCAGATACGGATTCACGTACCAGCCGAAATGAAGGTCTTCGCCATTTTTCTTGGCGCCGGTAAGGGCGTCAAGTCCGAGGTTGAGGTAAGCGGTGAATATGCCCAAGTTGTAGTAAGGCATGACCGCGAAACTGAGGGTGAAAGGCGTTTCTACCGGATCGGTGCCGCCTGTTTTCGTGCTTCCCGCGAATTCGGATGCGAGGCGGGCTTTCACGCCGAAGTCTCCCCCGTCCGAGTAGGTGAAACCAAGTCCGAGCGCGACAGGGTAGTTGGAGACAGTTTTGACGCCTCCGGTTGTCTGCTCTGCCGGCAGAGTGTACTTGGCGCCGGCGTTGATCTGGATGCCGGAAATCGCCGTCACCAGGAAAGAGGCGGATATTTTGCCTGTGTGATCCGGTTTGCCGGAATCGCTTTCATACGCGAGGGAGAGTGTGCCGGCGCCGCTAAAGGCGTAGGTGATGTTCAGCTTTATCTGATTGTAGATGTCTTTCGCAATACCGCTCGCACTCGCGGCTGTCGTAGCGTTGGGTCCCAAGGTTGAGTCTGGATACGGCGCCGCCAGATTGACGGCGAGGTTGGGAATGAGGGTGAAGCTCGTCCACAACCCAAAGCCTCCGAAGCCTCCGAAGAAGGGTTTATCGAATACGCCGTCATAGTATTTGTTCGCAGGGTCGCCCGCGACATAATCTTGCGCGCCGGCATGGAAGCCCCACGCTACGATGTCGGTTCTGCCCCACTCGCCGTCTCCGTCAACGCCAAACTTCAAGCGGAGAAAATCAAGCGGTTTCCACCACGCATAAGCGTAATGTCCGGCTCCCCAGTCCTGCTGGGCGCCAAGCCGAAGCCGTCCGCCGAATGTTTTCTCTTCATTGCTGGCTGTAAGCGTAATTTGCGGACTAACTACGCCATAGCCTGTTTTCAAGTCTGAATTTTCCTCGCTGCTGCCTTCCACCACAGTCCACTTGTAGCCGACTCCTCCGCTTACCGTGGTTTGCGCAGACACGCCGCCCGCGACCAGGGCAAGCGTCAAAAGAACAACAAAAAATTTCTTCATAAAGAAATCCTCCTACAATTTGACAAGAGAGGATAATTCACAATTATCCTATGTCTCTTTATCTTTTGCTATAGAATATAACACATGTTTTTACTTTGTCAAGTGGAAAAAATAAATCTTTTCAAAGTTTTTTGTTTTTTTGCGCGACGCTTCTCTTTATGTAAGATTAGTCTTCCGTAAGCGATTGAAGATTGGGTTATAATGATACATTGACGGCTCCCTGTGAATGTCCGCGCTCATTGGATAGGGGCCGCTTTCAACGCGGAAACGCGAGGCTTTTAACTGACAGCCGCGTCCCAAAGATGGCGTGATCGGGCGTCGTTTCCAAAATTTTTCTAAAACGCTTTCAGAATGTTTCTAGAAATTTCTAGATGTTGATCTGCGTTTCATGCCGGGGTTTGACTCCTCTCTTTATTCATAATTTCGATTGGCGCGCGGATCCGCATTTGGTGAGAGCTATCGGACATGGAAAAATCTACGCGGGCTTCCAGCTTAAGGGAAAGCCGCGGAGGGATCAACCGCCGGTTATACCTCACGGAAAGTTGTGTACGAAAGAAAGAATATATTATATAGAAGAATGACGGAAGGATGAGTGAAATCATTCTTGACAACTCCCCATGCCTAAGGGCAGTGGATTCTTGGTTCAGCGTCCGTTGCTATCGAAAATCCGATAGTCTTACATAGACTCCCCAAGCGTTGCGGCAAGATTGCCGCAATTCCCGTGTGTCCCACGGTATATACGCCCTATGCGGACAGAAGCCGCAAACCTTCCCTTAGTATGTTCATCGCCGCGTTTTCATCGCGGTCATGCCGCGCGCCGCATCGCGGACAATTCCATTCGCGTACCGACAAATCTTTTGTTTCCCTGTTTTTGTAGCCGCGCTCCCCACAAAGTTGGCCGCTCGGATAGAATTTATCCACTCGCGCCAACGCCTTTCGGTCGATAGCTTATGCAGGGTATCGTTGCGTCGATTAGCAACTTTCTCGCGCGCCCTCGCGACTTTTATTCTTGCCTTGTTCCGGTTTCGGCCGCCCTTTGTTTTTCGGGACAGCCGCCGCTGGAGTTTCGCTAGCTTTTTCTGTGATTTTACAAGATATTTGTGATTCTCAAAATGTTCGCCATCTGATGATGCTGCGAACTCATGCAAGCCCATATCAAGCCCGACCTGTTGATTAGTGGATGCATATCGCGGCGTTTCAACGTCCCTACAGCAAACCGACACAAAATATCTCCCGCTTGGCTCTTGTGAAACAGTCGCCGGCAGTATTCCGCCCTCAACGTCTTTAGAAGCACGGCGCTCAACATATCCCAATTTGGGCGGCTTAATTTTGCCGTCAAACACGTGAATGTTTTTGCCAACGGCTTTGCTCTTAAAGGATTTTCTGTCGCCGCGCTTGCTTTTGAAACGCGGAAATCCGGGCTTTTCGCCCCGCTTGACTCTGCGGAAAAATTTTGATGCGCCGCGTCCAAATTTTGCTGCGACGCTTGCGGCGCCGTTGCGTCAACCTCTTTTAAGCCACTCCAATTCGGTTTTAAGCCGCGTCATATCTTTATCTTGTTCAAACCTTGATACGGATTTCCGCTCGCTTTTATATGTTTCGATTCTTTGCGCGAGATAGCGATTAAACACGAAACGGCAACAACCAAACGTCTTTTGCATGAGTTGCGCTTGTTCGTCTGTTTGGATATAGTCTAAATTTATAACACTTTTCCATTGCTGTTTCACCTCACTTTATCTTCTGGTTTTCAACATATTGTTTCATAACAGCCAACGGCGCGCCGCCGGCCGTAGAGACAAAATATGAAATTGTCCATAACGTCGGCAATCCGCTCTTCAGAGATGGAAATTCTTGCCTCAATTGACGGGAACTTCTCCCTTTAATCAATTTTACAGCCTTGTGTGCGCCAAATTGAGGGTCGACCTCAAACAGCAAATGCACATGGTCGGGCATTGTTTCCAGTTCTATAACATCCGCTTTTATTTCTTAATAAAGTGTATAACGCCGTGCGCCACGCTATACGCCCGCCGCGCCGCCTCCTCAAGCCTTCTGGCTTCTCTCTGTCCATGCGGTCATTCTACCACAAGCGGGGCGTCTTTTCAACTGTTTTCCACCGCCGCATCCGCGCA
>JAIROG010000066.1 GCA_031257675.1 Treponema sp.
CGCACATGAGCGGACGGTCGACGGATGTGAAAAGCCGCCTGACCGTATTTGAGCGCACCAACGCCAACCCCCCCCCCCCCCCCAGAATGGCAGGAACATTCATTTCAAGCCCAACGCAATAATCCTTGACTGCGCGAGAGACGACCATACTTCGTCATTGGGCCATTTGCTCAACAACATGCGGTACGCTTCAATAGCCTCGTTCTTGTTCACGCCTTCCCGCAAGCGCCCGATATTGAACTGGGCGCGGGACGCTCCCGGAAAATCGGTGAATGCGGCGGCTTTTGTGAACAACTCAATGGCGGACTGAGTGTTGTTCTGCTCCTCAAGAGCAATCGCTTGGTTGTACATCGCCACCGGCTCAAGGTACGTGCCTTCAGCCGCAACCGCGGCGGCAGACCACGCCTTCTCAGCTTCCACCCAATTCTTCTTATTATCCGAATAAATTGACGCGGCGATTGAGTGCGCCCGCGCTGAAACATACCCTTTATGGGCGGATGCAAACGCCGCGAGATCGTTTAAGAGGGTCTGCGCGTCAATATCTTTGGATGCGTCGGCAATATCAAACCGCAAGGTTTCGTACCGTTGCCCCAGCGCCTCCATCTGGCTCATCGCTTTTGCATTAAGCGAACTCAACACGCTTGTCACCGCAATGAAAACCACCAGCGCAACAACCATAAACGTCAAAAAAACAAGGATAGCCGCCCGGTTTCTTTGAATAAATTCGCTTGCTTTTTGAATTGCATCCTCACCGTCTTTTTTTTCAATTTTCTCATCAGTCTCTTTTTTTCCCTTATCAGCCATATATCCTCCTGACACTCGCCGATTCGCCGGATCAGCGTCTGCCGGCCGCCGCGCCGCGTTCCACCTGAACCGGTTCAATTTCTAAGTCTTTTATCAATTTTGACAAATACGTCCTCTGTATGTCCAGAATCTTCGCCGTGACTGTCTGATTCCACCTGTTTTCTTCAAGCGCCTTTTTTATAAATTGCGCTTTGAACGAATCTATCGCGGTTTTCAGATCGCGGCTCTCCTCTTTTTCAACAAAACCCATTTTTTTAAGAAAGAGATCGCCCTCCCCTATGCGCTTACGCTGTCCTAGCACACACGCCCGCTCAATGCAGTTTTGCAGTTCGCGTATATTTCCGGGCCACGAGTAGGTCAGCATGGCTTGCAAAGCGTCTTCGGAAAAGCCGTCAAACTGTTTCTTCATCTCAAGCGAATACTTTTTAAGAAAAAACTGAGCCAGCTCCGGTATATCTTCGGTTCGCCGCCTCAATGGAGGCACGTACAGAGGAAGCACATTAAGCCGGTAGTACAGATCGTTGCGGAACTCGCCCTTTTCAACCATGGACTCCAAGTCGCGGTTGGTAGCCGCCAAAATGCGGAGGTTCACCGTAACCGGCGCGGCCTCCCCTACCCGCTCAAACGTCTTTTGTTGCAACACGCGGAGCAGTTTCGCCTGCAACGAGAGCGGCAATTCTCCAATCTCGTCAAGGAAGATGGTCCCGCCGTCCGCCAACTCAAACCGCCCCTTCCTGTTGGACACCGCGCATGTAAAAGCGCCTTTTACATGCCCAAAAAGCTCGCTCTCAAGCAGGTTTTCAGGCAGAGCGGCGCAGTTTACGCGGATAAAAGGGGCGTTACGGCGAGGGCTGCGCAAGTGTATCTGTTCGGCGAAAAGCTCTTTGCCGACCCCGCTCTCCCCCAAAATCAGCGCCGACGAATCGGTCTGCGCGATGCGCTCAACCATAGCGAGCTTTTCAAGGATAACCGGGCTTTTCGCAATCAAGGTGTGATACCCCTGCTCCCATTCCTGTTTATCCGTAAGCTCAACCTGCAACCGCTGAATTTCACCGCGAGCCTGTTCCATGCTTTGCGCGTTCACAATGGCTAACGCGGCTTGATTGGCAAATATTTCAAGCCATTCAAGGTCGTTCTTCGTAAACAACCGCCCGTCTTTCTTGTTGATGATCTCAAGAACCCCTATGCACTTTTCCTTGACGCGCATGGGAACGGCAATCATGGTTTTACATGGATACTCTATATCTCGTGAAATAGCTAACAAATGACGCTTGTCGTTTTCCGCATCGCTCAGTATGATCGCTTCATTGCGATCAAAAACCCACCCCGCGATGCCTTCTCCGGGCTTTACGACAAAACGCTTCACATCGGATCCCTTTGGACCCAATGCGACCTCAAAATAAAGAAAGCCTGTTTCTTTATCGACAAGAAGCAGGCTCGAAGCCTCGGCATCGCACAAATGCGCCGCCGAATCCATGATCTCTGTCAGCAAAGCGTTAATATCTTGAAAATTCGAATTTATCCGCGTGTTAATCTCAACAAATGTTTTAAATTTCAAGACATCAACAATTTGCATATCAGTCGCAACAGCCGGCGTATGGCCGCTCCTTACTTTCCGTCCTCGCCTTTCTTCGATTTCAACAGATCGCCCAGCGTAATTTTTGAACCATCTCCGGTGTCGGAAGACATGTATTGGGACACCTCGTCGCGCTGTATCTTTCTCTGATAATCGCGGATAGAGAACGCGGCTTTCTGCTTGTCGGGCTGTATTTCAAGCACAACCGCTTTCACCTTGTCGCCTATATGGTACTTCTTCATCGCCGCATCGGGAGTTTCTCCGCTATTTTCAGGCAGGTTGGACTTGTGAACAAGCCCTTCAATGCCGCCCGGCGCTCTAACGAAGATGCCGAAATCGGTGATGGAAGAGACCTCGCCTTCAATGAAGGAGCCTTGCTTGTATGCGGCGCCAAAGGTTTTCCATGGATCCTCGGTGAGTTGCTTGACGCCGAGCCTGATATTGCGGTTGTCTCTTTCAAGCGCAATGACCATAACCTCTATTTCCTGCCCCACTTGCAGTTCACTGCCCGGACGTTTGACTTTCTTTGTCCATGAAATGTCGTCCGCATGGAGAAACCCGTCGATGCCTTCCTCAATCTCAACAAACGCCCCTACATTGGTGATCTTCACAACTTTTCTGCTAAGCCGCGTGCCCACCGGATACCGCTCGTGTACAGTCGCCCACGGATTATCCGTCACCTGTTTCAGTCCGAGCGACACTCTGCCCGCCTGCAAATCGTACCCCAGAATCATGCACTCAACCACCGAACCGATGCTCACCATATCTTCCGGCTTCTGCACTTTTTTCACCCAGGAAAATTCTGATATATGCGCAAGCCCCTCAATTCCCTCTTCCAACTCAATGAACGCGCCGAAATCGGTGATCTTGGTGACCTTGCCCTTCCTGACATCGTTGACGTGATACGTGTCCTCAAAATGGATCCACGGATCATCAGTAAAATGCTTGATCGAAAGGTTGATGCGTTTTTCATTGGGATCAAGCCGTATGACCTTGAGCTTGATTTCCTGCCCGCGCTTTACAAAATCTTTGGGACGATTCACATGCCCCCAACTCATATCGTTAAGGTGGAGAAGCCCGTCAAAACCGCCTAGATCAATAAACGCGCCGAATGAAGTGTAACTCTTTACGACGCCTATGACATCGCTTCCAATGGGCGTATTTTCAAGAAATGCGTCCCGCTTCCGTTCTATATCTTCTTCCAACCACTTGCGGCGGTTTACCACAATATTCTGCTTGCCGTCCGAATACAGCCTTTCGACATAGACCAGAGTCTTTACGCCGAGCATTTTTTCCGGCTTGTCAACTTTCTGTATATCGGATTGGCTGATGGGAAGAAAAGCGCGCGTGTCGTAGCCGAGGTTGAATTCATATCCGCCCTTGACGAGCTTTTCAATGACGCCCTCAATCGGCGTGTGATCCTGAAACGCCTGCCTGAGATTCTTCCAAAACAATTTAACATCAGCCTTTTGTTTGGAAACAATCACTTCCCCGCGCTTGTTCTCTTTCATCACGAGAACAACCCACACTTTGTCCCCAATATTGGGAACTTCGGAAAATTCCGCTCCCGGTATCTTACCCTCGGATTTGAGGTTCACATCGACAAAAACCTGATCATCTCTAACCTGAACGACCGTGCCTTCTACGAGTTGCCCTTCCTCCGCTGAGTCAAGGGACTTAAGATACTCCTCCTGTAACTGCGTCTGGATGTTGGCATCGTTCTTTTTACCCTCATCCACCGGCCCTGTGTCCGACGGACCGAATTCCGTTCCCACTTCCACCTTATCCATGTTTGATCCTTGTTATATTGATATTTTCTATTAATATTGCATAAGTTTGCTCAATGGTCAAGAGTGATGTATCGAAAACCTTCACTCCATCCGCGATCTTTAGGCCGCCTTCCTGTTTATTCTTATCAATTTCGTCCCGTTCCGCTATCGCTTTTTTGATTTCTTCAAGGGAGAGACCGGAAACGCCTTGTTCAAAACGCCGCTTCGCCCGCTCCTCAACCGAAGCGTCAAGATAAAACCGGTGTTCGGCATCCGGAAAAACAACGGTGGTCATATCTCTGCCCTCAACGATACTGTCAATGCCTTCGGCTATTTTTCTGATTATGTCATTGACAACATGACGGATGGGAACTATACCGGACAGCGGAGCGCACGTCCTGTCGATCTCGTCCGTGTGGAGAAGAGCGTCCACATTTTCCCCATTAAGATACACTTGTCCATTGCGGTATTCGACAGCCGCGCTCCGCGCATAGGCGATGCACAACGCGGCGTTGTCTTCATCTATGCGGACGCCGTTCCGCAAACACCCCAACGTAATAGCCCGGTACAGGTTCCCTGAATTGATATAGGCAAACCCGATCCGGTTCGCAAGGAGCTGCGCTATCGTACTCTTTCCGGCGCCGGCAGGTCCGTCAATGGCAATTACCATGCCGCTATCGTACCATCACTAGAAAAAAATATCAAGTCCTCCGCTCTCAAAAACAACGGTTTGGAATTGGATTTAGGAGAATTAAAGTAAAATGGGAACCTCCCAATCGCGCGTTTACAACGCTATTGAACGGCTCACCTCAACGAGAAAAACGCCAAAAAGCCTGTCGATCTGCGGTGAGACCGTATAGGAGGCGCCCGCCATTTTATTGTAGACATCCACAACAATTTTCATTTCCCCGGGGTCTTTTGAATAAAGAGCCGATGAATACGCAGCGCGAAACAGCCCTTTTTCCGCAAGTTCCTTTGTCGAAAGCGCGCCGTACTTCCGAAGCGCCTGCTTGTCAACGACAGCGGCCGGTCCGTCATACCCGATGGTAAAAACAAAATTTTCACGTGACAACATGCATCTATCCCGTCTATAAATTTAACGCGCCGAAACAGCGGCGTCTCTATCGCTCAGAAATTGTTCCAGAATTTGTTGAACCACTTTATTATAATACAATCTTGCAAGACGGGCAAGAGCGCCATTGGAATTTCTTTTTGAACCGCACAATTTTTCATCCATCCGCTTGACATTTTTTCTTTCATGCGCTATGATTTTTTTCAGCTTGGCAAAGCGGGAGCGACGTGATGCGATCCCGCCCATTCCCCGGTTGTGTAATGGCAGCACCGCAGACTCTGGATCTGCTTGTGGGGGTTCAAATCCTCCCTGGGGAACGCAAAGACCCGCAATTCGCGCGGAACGGCGTCCGCATAGCGGTTCTCTAATTTTCAACATCGCCTCCAGCAATGTTAAAAAAGGGCCCCTTCGTCTATCGGTTAGGACATGAGATTCTCAATCTTAAAAGAGGAGTTCGATTCTCCTAGGGGCTAATTTTTTCGTAAAGAATTTTAGCGCCGCGCCTTCACACGGATTTATCTCCTGTGAGCGGCGTTGGAACCTTCTAAACCGCCTTCTTCCATGAAAAATTGCGATGCTCTCTTGACTATAAGAGAATGAATGTTTATAGTAAAATTATGGGTGAAAACAAGCAATTTAACAAACTGGCTTCTGAATTGTCTGTAGAAGAACGGAACGATCTTCTTAAAAAGCTGGCGGGTCAATTGACGCTCTCTCACGAACTCCTCTATGATGTCGATGAAACAGAATCTCCAGCCAAAACAATAGAATTACAATACCAAACATTGCCGTGGTATGAGCATCTTTTACTGGTTATACTGAGCTTTTTCAAAAGCAAGTCCGCGATAAAACTGTACGAAGAGAGGCTTATTTCAAAAATAGGGCAAGAAATAGAAAACAAATATCCGGGCTATTTTGATTACCGGAGCCTCCAGTTGCTTCCGCTTTTCCACAAAGCGCTTACGGAACTCAAAGTCAACGTGCGGTTTTTCAAAGACGCCCTTGATATGGGGCTCAACAAGGACAGAGGCGCTTTTTATGCGTTCCTTGGTTCTTTGGAGATGGGCGCCGTCCATAAAAGGCTGGAAGAAGAGATAACGCCTTTGGGACTTTCCACCAAGCATCCTGAAAAAAACGAGTCGGAACTCAGGCAGATAGCCATGGGTTTAATGGAAGACGCTTTTGCCGCCATCAATGAGGAGCAACGCAACGCGATGTACCAGCATGCCCGCATATTAAGTTGCCTTAAAGAATTGTCGTTCTTCCTGTTTGATCGGATTCTCTACGCCTTTGCAAATGATTCGGCGGCGGGCGGCATGGCCTGTTCCGTAAGCGTAGTGAGAGAGCAACTCGCAACGCTGAACAACATCCTGTATTCTCTTAGAACGCCCCCATCAGTATCCCTGCTTGAATCATTGTTTATCTTTATTCTACAGGAACAGAAGGGAAAAGAAGCTATTGACATACAAAGTGAAAGCAAAACCCTCCTGTCCTCAACGGAAAATTCTCTGGCGGCTATCCGTGAATTCAACCAAACCGTTCTCCTGACTCCGATACTCAGAGTGGCAAACAGGAATACGGCTTTCAGCCCGTCCGTGATCAGCGGCGGTGAAGACTGGATCACAGTGTACCGCGACTATTGGAAACAACACATAGAACAGTTGTTTGATGAATATACGAAAGAAAAGCGTCATCAGGAAGTGATCGATTCTTTCCATTACTTCCTGAAAGGAGCTTCGCTCAAAAACATGGAACATGCGCAATCGGAAAACAATCCTGCGGGGATTCCGGTGCGGGAAAGCTTTGCCATTGCATTTCTTCTGACGTTCCATTCGGTCGTTTTTATAGCCGATATAAACAAGACGCTCCGTCCCATCCTGCTTGAGGGGGAGTTTTTCAAGCGTGAAAGCAGGATGTTGTTTACGGAAAGTTACAATGACCTTATGAAACTCGATGAGGATATCAAACGGTTCGATGAGGAAATTTCGCCAAGTGGGGAGATTGGAAAACAGTATGCCATTGCTACGGCGGATATGTCGCTTACAAACAGGCGGCGAAAAATACAAGTGGTGGTTGAAACGGCGAATGATATGGCGGTTGAAATCACAAGCAATGCAAAAAAGGCGCTTGAAAATATGCTCATTGTCTTGCAAGGGATCGCTCAAAAAGACCCGGATGGCAAGAATGAGATGCTCTCCAATATATACAAATTCACCGGGAAACCGCTGGCAACGACGCTTTTGAACGCATCTGGAACTACCTCATCCGCAACATCTCCTGTTTTTACGCCAAAAGGCATCGCCTTTTTTAACAGCGTCAATGACGCCATGCAAAGTTTGCGGCAAGCTTTGCACATTCTTGACAATATCGAAACGCTGAGCGTGAGATCGTGAAAAAAAAAATGACCGCTGTTTTGCGATCCTTCTCTCTTCCCGATATACATGGCGAGGCGTTTGTTTTTCCCTTCTTCTTTGACGGCAAACCGGTCTCCGGCGTTTCATGCATGCTTTCCTCCCGCAACGCGGGCGACATGGATGTACGGGAAACCGGACGCAGGAACGCTTTTCTACAAAAAATTGGCGTTGACCCCGCAAAGACCGCCGCCTGTTCGCAGACCCATTCGCAAAATGTCGCCGTGATTGGCGGCGCCGTCGCTGACGGCTGTCATTCCACCGAAATTTTGTACAACGCGGACGGGCTTGCAAGCGGCGCGGACAACATGTATCTTTCGGTTACTGTGGCCGATTGCCTTCCAGTGTATATGTTCGACATGGAGACCGGCGCTTTCAGCGTTGTTCATTCGGGGTGGAAAGGAACCGGCATTGTGTTGAACGCGCTGAGCGCGCTTAAAAGCATGAACGCGGAAAAACGCCCTGAAACGGTGTGCGCGGTATTGGGTCCCTGTATATGCGGGGATTGTTACCATGTTGACGAAGAGCGCCGGCGCGTTTTTGAGGCGCGATTCGGACGCGAGGCGCGCGGCTCGTCCGCCGAATACCCGCTCGGCGGCGTGACAAAGGGCGATTGCCTTGATTTGAGGGCGGCCAACGCGGCGCTTTTGACAAACGCCGGCGTACGGAACATCACGTATTGTGAAAATTGTACATTCACCGACGGGCGGCTCGGTTCTTTCCGCCGTGAAGGGAACAATTTTACCAAAATGATGGCAGTGATAGGAAGGAGTCGCCATGTTCGTCCACTATAAAGAACTATGGAAACAAAGAATTGCGGACGCAATCAACGCGCTGCTCGCGGAAAACGGTCTGCCGGAAACCGCCGCCGCGTCCAGCGTAGTAGCGGAAATTCCGCCCCAATCCGGCATGGGCGATCTCGGTTTTCCCATGTTCGCGTATGCAAAACTCCTGCGCAAAGCGCCGCCGCAGATAGCGCAAGCCGCGCTTGAGAAACTTGCCGCCTTCTCTGGCGGCGCCACCGCCTTTCCTGGCGCCGCCAAAGTCATGGGCCCCTATGTGAACGTCTTTCTTGATCGCGCGGAGACTGTCCGTGAACTGCTCAAAGAGTCCGATCCGGAAGAAAAAGGAGGGTTCGGCAAGCCGGACACGCTTAAAGGCGCGCGGATAATGCTGGAGTTTTCCAGCCCCAACACCAACAAACCTCTGCATTTGGGGCATTTGCGCAACGACATACTGGGGGAAAGCATGTCCCGCATTTTGGCGGCATGCGGCGCCGATGTCCGCAAGGTGTGCATCATCAACGACCGAGGCGTACATATCTGCAAATCCATGCTGGCGTATCAAACGTACGGCGAGGGCAAAACGCCGGAGAGCGAACGCGTCAAAAGCGATCACTTTGTAGGAAAGTGGTATGTACAGTTCAATCAAATGAGCAAGGAAGACCCGGGCGCAGAGGAAAAGGCTCAGGACATGCTGCGTAAATGGGAAGCCGGCGATGAGGAAGTGACGGCTCTGTGGAAAAAGATGAACGAATGGGCTGTCACCGGCATGAAGGAGACCTACAAACGCACCGGCGTTTCCTTTGACGCCTACTACTTTGAGAGCAAGACTTATTTGCTCGGCAAAGACGAAATTGCGAGAGGGCTGGAGAAAGGCGTTTTCTACAAGGCTGACGACGGGGCTGTTATGATAGACCTCTCCGCCGAAGGGCTTGGTGAAAAGGCGCTGTTGCGCAAGGACGGCACGTCCATTTACATCACCCAAGACATTGGCACCGCGATTTTCAGGCATGAGGACTGGGCGTTCGACCGCCTTATCTATGTGGTGGGATCGGAGCAACAGCGTCATTTCAAGACGCTTTTCAGCATTCTGGATAAACTGGGCTACGAATGGGCGAAAAACCTGTGCCATTTGAGCTACGGCATGGTGAATTTGCCCGAAGGCAAGATGAAAAGCCGCGAAGGGACGGTTGTTGACGCAGACGACCTTCTTGACAGCCTGAAAGAAATGGCGCTTCAAGAAATCAAGGAAAAAGAACGGGAAGAGACGGTCGGCAACCCTGATGAAATTGCCGAAAAAGTGGCGCTGGGCGCACTGCACTACTACCTTTTGCAGGTGAGCGCCGCGAAAGACATGCTCTTTAATCCGAAAGAATCCCTCTCTTTTAACGGCAACACGGGACCCTACCTCCAATATATGGGAGCGCGCATCTCCTCAATGCTCCGCAAAGCCGCTCTCAAAGACGGCGCGGCGGCAAGAGCGGCGGCAAGGCCGGAAATGCTTTCGGGAGACGCCGAATGGGAGGTCGTCAAAACCCTTTTCGACTACAACAGCGCGATAGCCGCCGCCGCGGAGAAAATGGACAGTTCTCTCTTGGCGGCGTATTTGTACTCCCTCTCAAAGGCGTTCAGCAGATTCTACCACGACTGCCCCATCTTAAACGCGGACAATCCCGATCTTGCCACAGCGCGTCTCGCGTTGAGCGAAGCGGCGCTTTTCGTGCTGAAAGACGCGCTGAACCTCGTAGGCATACCGTTTCTGGATGTAATGTGAAAGCGGTGTGAAACCCGTCGCAGTGTGAAACCCGTCCGCGCCCATCCATGCGTTCCGCGTTGCAGGCGCCGGCGTGTTCAGCCTCCGGCTGTCTTTAACCGTCCATGGCGGCGATATCCGCTTCCGCAAGATCGGCCATGCTTCCCGACTCTGCCCAAAGCGCATCCGCCCTCCGCGCCCAGTCCGCCAATTCTTGGGGGCTTTCGGGGTACGCCATGTAGCGTTTATATATTTTGGCGCCGATCCAGCCGCCGCCAGGCAGAAAAGACTTTTCCATGAGAATCTCCCTGATAAAAGCCCCTTAAGCAACTTCAAAACAAGCATCCTCATCTTCAAAGATATGGATTTTTCAAACTCGCAGTCGTTTTCTTCGGGCGTACAGGAAACCGCGCCTGAGAGCATGGCGAGATTTTGGGCAAAGAGCGCGCCATGGTATTTTGCGTAACGGACATTCACGCCCCACGCCGCATCTTGCACGGGATAAGCGCCATCTTTCATCGCCTTTTGGGAGGAATAACCGGCGTTTCAGGTTGGATTCCAGCACAGGCGGCATCATAAAAAACTTGGGATAGGCTCACTCACGCTTTTCTCAACATATCGGTGAAATACTGCGCAATGCCGCCATTCAAGACGAATTCGCCTCATGAATTGTATCGCGGCCGCTTATGTGCAGGAGCAACCGATCCTGTGATGTACCGCCGTCAGTTTAATTTCTTGGCGTAAGTCACCGGTCGCCAACCCCCTTTAGAGTTTTTTGAGTGGCCGCCCTGTTTCCGTCTTTCACGGAAACAAGGTGTTTTTGTGGGGAGCAACGCAAAGCAGGTTGCCTAGCAGTTTGTTGCGCTTCACGCATAAAACCTCGAAAAATCACCTATTAGGCGATTTCTACCCTGCAAACTGCCAAAACAACCCCTGAATCGTGGTTTTTTCGGCACAAGCGCCGCAAAAACCTACAAGCGCAACAGAGCGCGAGACACCCCGCGGCAAATGGGCTAAACTTGACCCACAATTTTCACTCATTCATGGCATACGAGAGTAAAAGCCAAGAGGTCTCGTGAGGGGGATGAGGCGGAGGGGAAAGAGTTCGATATGGCGGAAAAATTCGCCGGGCTGGATGTTCATTCTGTCCGGTTGGAGGAACGGTTTGTCAGGACTACGGAGACATTCTATAAGCGGCGTCCGGAAAAAGAAAGCGGGAGGCGGGCGAAGATTGGGCTGAGGCGATCCGCCAGACACCGGGGGATGAAGGTTTTGACCGGGAGTCAAGG